>NZ_JBITPU010000024.1:0-30984 GCF_044684115.1 Acinetobacter sp. ABJ_C1_1
TAAAGCAATCAACTCAATTCCAAGTAACTGTTTTTCAACAAGTTTCTATCTGCATCACCGCCGATGGATGTGCATTATAGAGGATTAAGAACCCTTTGCAAGCCCTTTCTCATATTTTATTATTCAAGCGATCACTTTTTAGGCTTTTCGATGTAAATTAGATGAGATATTAAACTTTTTTTAGTTAATCAACTTCATGTAGAATAGATTATTCGTGCAATTGATTTGGCATTAACTCACCATGTGGCACTCCGCTAAGAAAGTATTATTCTGCATACTTGTAGTGTTTGCTACGAGCGGGCCTGCGTATGCCAATTCAAAACATAACTTCTATGTGCTGACCTTATCTATTTTAAGTTATAGCAAATGGGAGAATGTAAGCACCCCTACTCTTTGTGTAATTGATAATGCTTCAATTACGTCTACTTTTCAGTCTTATATTCAGCAATTATCTTATAACTATCGTGTACAGACAGTTAATGCTAAAGATTTTCCAAAGTCTCATTGCCAAGCTGTTTATTTCTCTACAACTTCCCCTCAACAACAACAAAATTTAATTCAGAATTATCCATATCGTTCTTTGCTTTCTTTAAGTATTAATAATCCAGAATGTGAAGTTGGTAGTATCTTTTGTTTATATGACCAAAATAATTACACAACTTTTAAAGTTAACTTAGATGCATTAAGCCATTCCAAGGTCCATATTGATCCAAGGGTATTACTCTTGGCTAAGAATGCGGAGTAATGGCTATGATATCTAAGTTGTATCAGTCAACTTCTCTACACGCACTTTTTAGAAAATCTCAATTTACTATTTTTGCTATTACTTTTTTTATTTGCTCTTTTACGTTTGTATCAATTTCCGTTTTTACTATGGAAACTTATGCAAAGCAGAATTTGCAGTTACTCAGCCATACACTTCTGGAGCGTATTCAGCCTGCTGTAGTATTTAACGATAAAATTACGATAGAACAGATCTTAAATGAATATACAAATGATCACTCTATCCGCGCGATTCATATTTATGATTCTGAACATCATTTAATTGCGCAAAGTTTTAAGTTATCGAGTCAAACTTCTGTTTTAGAAGGATGGTTTGATCATTGGTTTTTAAATGAGCCTGTACATTTAACGATTTATCATCACCAACAGAATGTAGGTGAGTTAACGCTTTTTGGTAGCTCTGAAAAAATATTGCAATTTTTAAAGATGATTATGGTCGGTCTTGCATTTGCGATGTTATTTATCGTTTGTGCTTTGCTGTGGTCAGTGAATTTGACTTATCGTCAAATTATGCAAGCGATTCATCCACTCACAAATATTGCCCAGATCGTAAGTGAACAAAAAGCTTATAATCTTCGTTTTCCGTATAACCGGATTAAAGAGTTTCAAGATTTAAATACCGTGTTTAATGAGTTACTTGAAGAAATTCAGATTTGGGATAATCAGCTACAAAAGGAAAATCGTAAATTATCGTTTCAAGCTCATCATGACCAACTCACCCTTTTGCCAAATAGACATTATTTTTATCAAATATTGTTAGATATGTTTGAAGATAAGGATTTTGACAACAAGTCAGCCCTATTATTCATAGATAACAATAACTTCAAATCCATTAATGATCAGTTCGGTCATTTAGCTGGTGATGAAGTCTTAAAAGAGATGGCGAAAAGATTACAAACACGTTTAAGACATCAAGATTTCATTGCGCGTCTAGGTGGCGATGAATTTGCGGTCATTTTGCATTCCATTACGCATGCTGATCATTTAATATCTATTGCTGAAAATTTACTCGAAAGCTGTAAAGAACCTTTGCATCTAAATGATCAAACGATTTATTTCAGTTTTAGTGTAGGGATTGCTTTATCCCAATTTGCGTCTAGTCCAGAAGATTTCATTATGCAAGCAGATCAAGCGATGTATAAGGCTAAGACTTCTGAGCAACATTGGTTTATTTATAAACCAGAGAATTAAATTTAGGCTAATCTATGAATACAAGATCTTTAAAACTCTCCTTTATTGCATTGCTGTGCATTGCTCTTGCAGGCTGCTTGAGTTTTGGTCCTTTGAAATACCGCCAAGTAAAAATGCTAAAAAAAGAGGGGTTTGTTCTGACTAATGAAGGCTGGACTCTAGGTTTACCAGAACGCTTATTATTTGATTTTAATGATGCAACATTAAAACAAAGTCATGAAGCAGAACTAGTACGCTTAGCAAATCAATTGAATAAATATGATTTGAATAAATTAAAAATTGTTGGTCATACTGACGATGTAGGTAGTCCTGAATACAACCAGAAGTTATCTGAAGAACGCGCACAAAGTGTTGCTGACCTCTTCTTGACTCGTGGATTTAAAAAGGAAAATATTTACGTTATTGGCCGCGGTTCAACTCAACCATATGTACCAAATACAACTAATGAAAATCGAGCAATCAACCGTCGTGTTGCAATCGTCATTATTCCTTAATTTTCTGATTATAAAAAAGCCAATCTTTATGATTGGCTTTTTTATTTTTATACAAGTTCAATAATATCAATAGTCGGTGGTACACGGAATCTTAGGGGGATACCAACCATACCTGTTCCTACCGTAACAAATACGTCTGCATGTTCATGCGAATAAAAGCCCCTTTTATGGCCTAAAATTGATACTTTTTTCATAATATAGTTGGTCACCCAAGGAAGCTCGACCTGCCCACCATGAGTATGCCCTGATAACATTAAAGGGCGATTAGGTAGTTTTGGAACCATATCTACAGTATCGGGGTTATGGGACAGAATTAACCACGGTTTATCTTGAGGTAAGTCTGGCATTGAACGCATATCGGTTTTGCCAGCCCATAGATCACCAATACCAATTAAACGGAACTCATCAAACTCAACAATTTTCCCTTCAATGTCCATCACTTCATTGTAGTGGAGTGCATCTTTTAATAGTTGTTGGATAGGAGGCCCAGGATATTGCTCATCGTGGTTTCCAGGAACCGAATAGACTGGAGCTTGAATATCTTTGAGTACAGCCAATTCTTGAACTAACTTATCTTCCGGTTCATAAGTCCAGTCTCCTGCCACAACCACCAAGTCTGGCTGTTGTTCATTAAGTTTTTTTACAATGATTTTAAGTTGGCGTTCGTGACCAGAAAATAAACCTATATGTAAATCAGCAATTAAAGCAACTTTTACAGGCTTATTAAAACGACGATCTGGATTCAAACGATATTGATGGACATCAATACGTACCATATGCGGTTCTATAAAACGTGCATAAATGAGAATACCGCTTAATAAGAAGATAAAAATGGTTTGATGAATTGAGTAATACCCCATCCAACCTGCATATAAATTAAAGAACCAAAGTGGAATAAGAAGATAAGATAAATAAAAAGCAAGTAAGTGAACAAAAGCTTTAAATGGATGAATCGTTTCAGTGCGCGATTGATGAACCCAAGCTTCAACAATCCCCCATAAGGCAAGTATTGAAAAAATAAAGTAAAAACAAAAAATGATTGAATTTGGGTTCCACATTACGACTCTCGACTTATTTTATATTGATTGCTAGTAATCAAATTCAATATTTATCTTTCAATATGCACGAATTATACTCTAGCTCACCTTATCGCATGTATTGATTATGGCACAATCCTTTCATTCCAAACAGCTTCAAACTCATCAACAGGCTAAAGGCTTTTTGATCAAAGCTTCCCTAATTGTCTGTTCAAGTTTTGCTGTGACTTTGACAGGTTGTAGCACCTTACCCAAACATCGTGTTGAACCCGTTCAATACGCGCGTGATATTGATACCTCTCAAACTTCGCTTGCGAAAATTATTACACCATTACGTGAGCAAAACCCCAATTTAACGGGTTATCACGTTTTAAATGACCCGTTGGAAGCTTTGGCAGCTCGTTTGCGACTGATTGATAAGGCCGAGAAGACTTTAGATTTACAGTACTATATTTGGGATAATGACAAAATTGGCGCATTGGCCTTGCATGCCATTATTCGTGCTGCCGATCGTGGCGTTAAAGTGCGTTTATTAATTGACGATAATAATGCTAAAAAGATGGAAGGGGTTTTACTTGCTCTTTCTCAGCACAAAAACATTGAAGTTAAATTATTTAACCCTTACCGTTTTCGCCAATACCGTGCGATGGATATGATTTTAGATTTAAAGCGTATCAATCGTCGTATGCATAATAAGAGTTTTATTGCTGACAATCAGGTTGCGCTGATTGGCGGGCGTAATATGACCAATCAGTATTATAACGTTAGTGATAGTTATCAATTTTCTGACGTTGATGTCATGTTAGTTGGTGCGGCTGTTGATGACATCGTAAATTCTTTTGATGATTACTGGAATCATGAATATGCTTATTCGGTGCAAAGTATTGTCAGTGCTCAATATCACCGTTTACGTTACGAAAGTCTAAAAGAACAACTCGATGCTCACTATCAACAAGCAACAGTTCAAAACTTCCTTGATTTAACTTCTAGATCGCATGCTTTTGATAAATGGCTAGACCATAACATTCAATTTGACTGGGTTAAGGCGGAGGTTGTGAAAGACTCTCCAGATAAAATTAAGTCAAAAGTAAAAAAAGAAGAGCATTTAAATTTCCAATTGATTAATCATTTGGAAAAGCCAGAAAGTAATGTTGATTTGATTTCTGCTTATTTTATTCCAGAAAAGCAAGGCGCTAAAATTTTAAGTTCACTTGCCAAAGAAGGTGTAGAAGTACGAGTTTTAACAAATTCATTTAAAGCCAATGACGTTGCTGTGGTTCATGCATTTTATGGTCGATACCGAAAAGAACTTTTGAAAAACGGCGTACAACTTTATGAGTTTTTACCGACTCCAGATAAACGTAATCTAAATAAAAATACGGATGAGTTAGCGACTAAAGCAAAAGTAAATATGAAAGGTTTAAGCCGCTCAAGTTTACATACTAAGCTCATGGCTTTAGATGAACAGGTTTTTATTGGATCATTCAACTTTGACCCACGTTCAGCCTATTTAAATACTGAAATTGGTGTAATTTTAGATAGTCCAGCACTCGCTAAAACAATTCACCATACGATGGATGAAAATTTAAATAAGTATGCTTATAAGTTAAAACTCGACTCGAATAATAATATTTATTGGCAACAGGAAACGCCAAACGGCCCTGTAATTTATAAAAAAGAACCAGAGATGAAATGGTGGCAAAAGGCAGGCATGAAGTTTCTTTCATGGCTACCTCTTGAAGGATTTATGTAATTAACTTTTTGGCTTAAGTACTTTTTGATGTAATTGAGCCAAACCTTCTACCATTTTTTGTTGAACTTCTTGAGTTAGACTTTTCACATCGTGCCCTTCTACCGAGATAGGAGGCAATGTTAATAAATGAGCTGTTACTTTCGGCATTTCTAGCACACGCTGAATATGCTCAACAAACGACATCTCACCAATAAATGGTGCAACGGTATCTAATTCACCATGGCGGTTTACATAACAGATTAAACATACCTGTACCGGACGCTTTGCTTCAATAGCAGCTCCAAGTAAACGGCCATGAACTTTCTTAACAGAATGACCATCTGTAGTAGTCGCTTCAGGGAAGAATAAAACTGGAATATTTTGTTTTAAAAATTCGGTAATTTGCTCTCGAATTTTAATAGAGTCACCAGACCCACGCTTAATAAATAAGGTACCACCGCCTTTTGCCAAGTTACCAAGAATAGGCCAATTTTCTATTTCCGCTTTAGCCAAAAAGAAAACACGTGCGCCTGAACCTAAAACTGCAATATCGAGCCAAGAAATATGATTACTCACCCATAAAGCTGGTTCTCTAGGGATAGTGCCATGCACTTGAACTTCAAGGTTAAAAACTTGACATAAACGGCGGCAGAAATATTGGACATATCGAGTGTTAACAGGGTTATTTGGATCTTTATAGAGTCCATGACGATAAACTAAGTAAAAACCTTCACTGATTGCCGCTGTCGCTGAAGTAACTTTTTTTCCGTATAAACCTATTTTTGAAAATTTCTTTAACGTTGAATTCACTATACTTTGCGTTTGAGTCATAAAATTTCACTAACGATCAATCATTGTTATACCCATCTCGAGCCATTCTATACGTTTCGGAATAAACTTGCATCGCTATGGGATAGAAGCAAATAAAAAATAAAATGCATGTAGATAATCTAAAGGATAAGAGTAAACCCTTTCCCCTTTTACTCAAGTTTCCTCTAGAATAAAGTTTTACCCTTTTCAGGATTTATAGCCACGTGGAATTTGTTGATCGGCATCAAGGCGGTGAACGCACAATATTGGTGAGTGTGTCTGTACAATTATTAGATGATCTGGATGCCGAAGAGTTTGCTCTACTTGCACAGTCTGCTGGTGCAGATATTCTTGAGCACGTTAAAGTGCAACGTAATAAGCCAAATCCTAAATTTTTTATTGGTTCAGGTAAAGTCGATGAAATAGCAGAGAAAGTTCAAGAACTAGAAGCTGGACTGGTTATTTTCGACCATGCGTTATCACCCGCTCAAGAACGAAATTTAGAAAGAATATTAAAATGTCGGGTCATTGATCGTACTGGTTTAATTCTAGATATTTTTGCCCTACGTGCCCGCACGCATGAAGGTAAATTACAAGTTGAACTTGCTCAGCTTAAACATTTATCAACTCGCTTGATTCGTGGTTGGTCTGCTGACTTTGAACAACAAAAAGGTGGTATTGGCTTACGTGGTCCTGGTGAAACACAACTGGAAACAGACCGTCGTCTCATTCGTGTGCGAATTACACAGTTAAAAGATAAGTTAGATAAAGTTCATCAAACTCGTATACAAGGACGAGCAGCAAGACAAAAAGCTTCGATCCCCACCGTATCTTTAGTTGGTTATACCAACGCGGGTAAATCTACTTTATTTAATATTTTGGCAAAAAGTGATGTGTATGCAGCCGATCAACTGTTTGCAACACTTGACCCAACCTTACGTCGTTTAGAATGGGATGGTATTGGTACTGTAGTGCTCGCAGACACCGTAGGGTTCGTACGAAACCTACAACATGACTTAGTTGAGTCATTTAAAGCAACGTTAGAAGAAACGCTTGAAGCCACACTACTCTTACATGTGATTGATAGTAGTAGTCATGACATGCTTGATCAGATTGAAGCTGTTGAAGGAGTATTGAAGGAAATTGGAGCAGATGCCCCTGTTCTTCGGGTTTACAACAAAATCGATTTAAGTGGTGAAGAGGCTAAAATTATTTATTCAGAACCTCATGTTCCTGATCGCGTTTATGTATCTGCACATTCAGGTTTAGGTTTAGATTTGCTACGTCAAGCAGTACAAGAATGTTTAATGGGACAACTTCAACAATTCTCATTAATACTAAAACCTGCTTATGGCAAATTGCGTACCCAGCTTTATGCCTTAAATGTTATCGAATCTGAACATTATGATGATGAAGGGCTATTACATATTGATATACGAATTGCGCCACATAAGCTTGAGCAGTTAATTCGTCAAGCCAAATTACCTATCGACGAGATATTAGGTGAACGAGCGAGTCAGTTTAAACGACCACTGGAAGAGTTTGAAATCAAGCACTAGATCAGTTAAAACTTGATAAGTACACTTTTAGAGATAAAAAATATGGATAAGATCAAAAGTATAGATTGGGCAGCATGGGTAGGAACTTTTCTACTTATTATCGGTTTTCGTGAAGGCTCAGTCGTCGTTATGCGTGCTTTTGGTCATCCAGAATTAGGAAACTTAGTGGGCTTAATTAGTTTGCTCATCATTTTACTCATTTGGCGTAAATTTAAAAAAATCCCATTAAGACTCGTCGACACCAACAATAAAATTATGAAAGAAAGTGGTTTTGCTTTTTTACCCATTTGTGCAGGCTCGTTAATTATGCTGGTGCATATGGGCAAAGAAATTCCTTTATTTCTCTTTGTACTAGTGGTGAGCACCCTTATCCCTCTGTGGGTCTATGCAAAAATGGCAAAACATTGGTTATAAGGAGAATAAAATGTTTATGATTTTATATGGATTTTTGATCACTCTAGTTGGCTATCTTTGTGCAAAACCTTTAAACCGCCGTTTCCCTCAAGTACCTCTCTTAGTTTTCGGTATGTTCATTGTGATTGGTTTATTATCAATCTTGAAAGTTCCTTATGAAGAATACCGACTTTACGTAAACGATTTATTCAGCCACCTATTAGGATATGTCACCGTTGCTTTAGCGATACCGTTGGCTGCAATGCGTTATGACGACTTACCTCTTAAATCGGTGATTGGGATTTTACTTTTTGCAAGTATTAGCGCTGTTGCTTTACCTATGGGCCTCGCTTACTTGTTACATATGTCTGAGCCTACTATTTTGGCTTTTGCGACACGCGCAGTAACTACGCCTATTGCTTTAAATATCGCGACTTTATTACATGCCCCAGAAACATTGGTCACTCTAATTGTGATTTTATCTGGAGTTATTGGTGCAGCCTTTTCACCATTTTTACTTAAACATATTCATGATGAAAGAGCATCAGGTTTAGCTCTAGGCTTAGCTGCGCATGCGATCGGAACTGCTCAAGCTTGGCAACGTGGTCCCGTTGCGGGTCGTTATGCTGCATTTGGTATGGCTTTAAATGGCGTATTTACAGCCATATGGTTACCCACATTCATGCTATCTTTTGGAATACATTGATTAAAAAGTAGTTCAAATAAACATTGAACCAGTTAACAATTCGAAATAAGATGATCTTTTCAAATCTAAAAGGATTTTTGATTATGGGGAAATTTTTTGTTGGAGCGTTGCTCTTATTGGGGATAAATTCAGCTACTTTTGCGGCTGATATTACTGGTATGTGGCAAACGATTGACGATAAAACTGGTACGCCTAAGGCTCATGTAGAAATACGAAAAGAGGCAAATGGTACTTATTCAGGAAAAGTTGTAAAAATTACACCGCGTCCGGGTTATACACCAAAAGAAATTTGTGATAACTGCCCAGCGCCTTATACCAATAAGCATATTGTAGGTTTAGATATCGCGACTGGTTTAAAACAAGTGGATAGTACAACCTATACTGGTGGGAAAATTCTAGACCCAAATACTGGCAAAGTTTACGGATTAAAAGCCAAACTCAGTGCAAATGGTAACCGTCTACACATGCGTGGTTATCTTGGAGTTTCAGCTTTAGGCCGCAATCAAATCTGGATTCGCCTAGAATAAATCTTAAAAAAGAAAAAAAGCCGCTGATGCGGCTTTTTTTTTTATTACATGACAGGATTAACTACTGAAAAACTTTGCTGGTCTTCAAGACGATAAGCAATTAAGTTTTTACCCCACACACAGCCACCATCTACGTTCTGAATATGTTCACTAATTGTTCTGCCTTCTAGAGCAGCCCAATGACCAAAGAATACTTGATGTGTTTGTGCAGCTTTACTAGGAAATTCAAACCAAGGTAAATAACCTTCTGGCATAGGTGCATCTAAAGTATCTTTAAAACTGAATTCCAAAGTACCTTCTGCATTAGTTAAACGCATGCGTGTTAAATAATTGGTAATACAGCGTAGGCGGTCATTACCAGTTAAGTCATCTGTCCAAAGATCTGGTTTTGAACCATACATTTCAGCTAAAAAAGCATCTACTACAGACAGATCATCATGTGCTAATACAGCTTCAACTTCTTTCGCTAAAGCAGCCGTTTTTTTTGCATCCCAAATACAAGGTATACCAGCATGTGTTAGCACAGTTTGTTCATTTGGAAATAAACATAATGGCTGTTTACGTAGCCAGTCGATGAGTTCATCACCATCCACAGCGTCAATAACATCCTGTGTACGATCTTTCTCTTTAATTTCTTTAAGACCACGAGCACCAGCAACCAGTGTTAAATCATGATTACCTAAGACGGTTGCAGCTGCGCCACGATCGGCTAGTTTTTTAATAAAACGAAGTGCACCGACAGAATTTTCTCCACGTGCAACTAAATCACCAGCAAACCAAATAAAATCTTGGTCAGGATCAAAACGTATTTCTTTCAGCAATGCTTTGAGTGCTTCAAAACAACCTTGAACATCTCCAATGATATAGTTATAGCGCTTGGTCATTTATGCCACCATTTGATCTGCCAAAGCTACAAACTCGGCAAGTGTCAGAGTTTCTGGACGAGCCATTGGGTCAACGCCTGCTTTCTCGAAACCGTCATCTGCCAACATAGCTTTAAGGCTGTTTCTTAGGGTTTTACGGCGCTGTGTAAACACGTGTGCAACCAAACGAGCTAAAGCTTTCTCATCTTTTGCGACAATCGGTTTTTGTTCGTAAGGAACTAAACGGAATACAGCACTCGTCACTTTTGGTGGTGGATTAAATGCGCCTGCAGGAACTTCAAATAAAAATGTAGGCTGGCAATAATATTGAATCATTACCGATAAACGACCATATTCTTTTGTATTTGGTTCGGCAGTAATACGTTCCACCACTTCTTTTTGCAACATGAAGTGCATATCTTTAACTTGGCTGCCAAACTCCAAGAGATGAAAAAGTAATGGTGTAGAAATGTTATAAGGCAAATTGCCGACAACGCGTAATGGACGACCATCTTTTACAAGTTGGCTAAAATCGTATTTTAATGCATCAGCTTCTACGATAGTTAAACGTTCTGGATGTGGTACACGCTCTGGTAAGCCTGCTGCTAAGTCACGGTCTAACTCAACTACAGTCAAAGCATCACATTCTCCAATTAAAGGAGAAGTTAAAGCAGCCAAGCCCGGACCAATTTCAACAATATTATCGCCTGTACGCGGATTGACAGAGCGTACAATTTTGGCAATGACTCGCTGATCATGTAAGAAGTTTTGACCAAAACGTTTACGAGCTTTATGCCCTTCATCTTTCGGGTTTAGGGCATTAATTTGATACATAGAACATTTCCAACATGAAAAATTTAACTCGCTGTCAACGATAAAGCTAAATCGACAGCGACATTTAAACTTGAGCTTTTTGCCAAACCTGTCCCAGCTAAAGACAGAGCAGTACCATGATCGACCGAAGTTCGAATAAACGGTAAGCCCAATGTGATATTAATTGCTTCACCAAAACCTTGTGATTTTAGCACAGGTAAGCCTTGATCATGGTACATGGCAAGAACAGCGTCAGCATTTTTAAGGTGTTCAGGAGTAAATAAAGTATCTGCCGGCATACTTAAACTGATTTTAACGCCTTGAGCCCGGTAAGTTTCAAGTACAGGATTAATAGTATCAATCTCTTCACGACCCAAGTATCCATCTTCACCCGCATGCGGATTTAATCCACATACTAATACTCTCGGATCGGTAATTTTAAACTTGGTTTTTAGGTCATGAAGTAAGATGTCTATCACTTGATGCAAGCGTTGTTTGGTAATTGCATCGGCTACATATCTTAAAGGTAAATGTGTAGTCGCTAAAGCAACCCGCAAAGTTTTAGTTGCCAGCATCATGACAACGCGTTCTACACCTGCGAACTCTTGGTAATATTCAGTATGACCACTAAATAAAATACCTGCATCATTAATGACCGATTTTTGCACAGGCGCAGTGGCTACCCCTACACTTTTACCGGACATTGCATAATCAGCTGAACGACGTAGTTGTTCTAATACATAAGCTGCATTAGCTGGGTTTAATTGACCATCGATGACTTCTGTTTTTAATGCTACGTGCTCTATATAAAGCTCGCCTTGCAAACATGATTCAGTTTGCCCTGTATACTCTAAAAACTTGATATCCAAGCCAAGCTTTTGAGCACGTTGTTGCAATAAATTTCGGTCAGCCAAAATAACAACCGGACGCTCATCAACGCGTTCCGCCAGACTTAAACAAATATCTGGACCAATACCGGCAGGCTCACCGGAAGTGATATATAAGGGATGACTCATATTCAACTCAATTTATATATTATGGATTCGATGATTGAGACTGAATCTAGCCTCTAACCAACCAAAAGTATGAGCAATTTCAGATACAATTATGGCTATTAAACTCAATAATGTCACAATCATTAACCATTTACCCCACAGCCAATTGATTCGCAATGAATTTTCTTGCTTAATAAAGCAAAATCCTATTCCCCCCAATAGATATAATAGATAAGGTAATGGAGTAGCATGCATATAAAGACTAATCAAAGCCACACCAACCAAACCACTAAAACCATAATAAAGACAAAATCCATTGAAAAGAATAAGATGCAAGCAAAGTAATATTGCCATCCATCCTATAAAAAATTGTATAATTTTGGACACATCCTTTCTCCCCCTTTTTTTCAGGTCAGTTTCAACATAGCACATCAGAAAAACGTGGTTTTTAATTTTAAATTAAATCACCCCACTAAAAATATAGACCGCTTATTGACCAAGAAAACTTACATCAAATTATTCTTGTGATTTTAGGTGATCTCGTTTAGAATTTCGGCTCCTTTTGTTTGGACAGATTCCATAGTCCAAACCAACTATAATAGGTAGTGGTTTAATGAAAACTCTCAGCGCTAAGCCAGCTGAAGTTCAACATGACTGGTATGTTGTTGATGCTTCTGGCAAAACTTTAGGTCGCCTTGCGACTGAAATCGCTCGTCGTTTACGCGGTAAGCATAAAACTTCTTATACTCCTCACGTTGACACTGGCGATTACATCGTTGTGATTAATGCTGAACAAATTCAAGTGACTGGTAATAAATCACTTGATAAGAAATATTATCGCCATACTGGTTTCCCTGGTGGTATCCGTGAGACTAACTTCGAGAAGTTAATTGCTCACAAACCTGAAGCTGTTCTTGAAAAAGCGGTTAAAGGCATGTTACCAAAAGGTCCTCTTGGTTATGCAATGATCAAAAAAATGAAAGTGTACGCTGGTACTGAGCATCCTCATGCTGCTCAACAGCCACAAGTTTTGGACATCTAAGGGATACAGCACATGGCTACTAATTATGGTACAGGTCGCCGTAAGACCGCAACTGCACGTGTTTTCTTGTCAGCTGGTACAGGTAAACTCGTTATTAACAACCGTACTTTAGAGCAATATTTCGGTCGTGAAACTGCTCGTATGGTTGTTCGTCAACCTTTAGAACTTTTAGAAGTTACTGAAAAGTTTGACCTTTACATCACTGTTAAAGGTGGTGGTATCGGTGGTCAAGCTGGCGCGATCCGTCACGGTATTACTCGTGCGCTTATCGCTGCTGACGAAACTTTAAAACCTGTTCTACGTCAAGCTGGTTTCGTTACTCGTGATGCTCGTGAAGTTGAACGTAAGAAACTTGGTTTACGTAAAGCTCGTAAACGTCCTCAATTCTCTAAACGTTAATTCGTTTACCGAATCGGACAAAAAGCCTTGGTTATTCCAAGGCTTTTTTATTGCTTATTCATTTTAAGCATGAGTGAAACAGATAAATATATGAAACTCTATCTTTGCCACCGTGATTTCCACTCGTATTTTTAGTATTCTAACCGATTCACACAACCATACCTTGTGATATGTCGGTCGAAAACACTTCAATTCAGGGAATTACCCTTTACAGCCATGCTGATGATTTCCGTTCTCACTGGATCCGTTTTTTATTGGCAGAAAAGCAAATTAAATATCAATTGATCGTAACAGATCACGAAGATGAGGATTTAGCTAGTCTAAACCCTTATAACCAATTGCCAATGCTACTTGAGCAAAACCTGAAATTATTTTCAGCTCCGATTATTGCTGAATATCTTGATGACCGATATCGTCAAGGCAAGCTTTACGCTGATGCTCCTATGGCACGTGCTGAACAACGGCAATACATTTGGCGTCTTGAAAATGATTGGTTTAAATTGGCCGATCATATGCTCAAACATGCAGATACGTTAAATGTAGAACAAAAACAAAAAGCGCAAAAAGAATTACGTGATACCTTAATTTCTCTTACTCCCCTATTTCAGCATTTCCCTTATTTTATGTCTGAAAATTTTTCAATTTTGGATTGTATGCTCGCCCCAATTTTTGTGAGGCTTAATAGCATGGGAATTGATTTACCAAAGCAGCAGTGCCGGCCTATATTTTTGTACTGTAAACGTATCTTTAGCCGCCCTTCTTTTGTTAAATCAATGACGCCCCAAGAGAAAACCCGTTACAATGAACAATTAAATATGGAATAGTGTGATATGTCTGAGCAAACTATTGAGTTAACCCCTACACGTCCTTATCTTGCTCGTGCAATCTATGAATGGATTTGCGACAACCAACTCACACCTTATTTACTTGTTGATGCAACACAGCCACACACTGATGTGCCACAACAATTTGTGAAAGATGGGCAAATTGTTTTAAACATTGTGCCGCATGCTGTGCATCAGTTAATTATTAGCAATGATGCAATCACCTTCTCAGCGCGTTTTGGTGGCGTTTCAAAAGATATTTATGTCCCAATCCAAGCTGTTTTAGGTATATATGCACGCGAGAATGGACAAGGTTTATTCTTTGACCCAGAAGAATATGCCAATGTAGCGCCTGTAGAAGATACGCTAGACTCTGAAGCACAAGAAACAACTGAACCAACCAAGAAAAAGCCAACATTAAGAATTTTAGATTAATTTTAGAGGAATAAAGTATGGCATTTGATTTAGTCCAATACTTTGCTGAGCAAATAAAAATTCAAAAGCCTCAGCTTTTAAATCAATACCCAGCCAATGAAAAAAATAAGCTGATTGATGAAGTGAATGTGCTCACACTTGGAAAGTTAATCAGCTTATGGCGTCAAGACGACAATAAAATTTATAATGAAATCAAAACTGCCGATCCATTATATATTCAAGAAGTAGCACGCCATTTAACGACTTCTAAGCACAATGAGTCGATTTTAAAGAATGCTGAACTTGAACAGAGTATTTCAGAAATTTTGGCCTTACAGCTAACTGAGCTTAATCAACTTGATGAAACTGGCGGCTTCGGACAAAATGGCTTAAAAGAATTAATTTTAGGACAAGTGGAACATCTATCAGGTCAAGCTGATGATTGGATTTGGTCAACAAACCATCTAACAGAGTTAATTGGTTCTAAACCTGTTGAACAAGAAGAGCTATCATTGGACGCAACAATGAAGGAGTTCAATCAAATGGTTCATCAAGCTCAACCTCATCATGAAGATTTACATGCTGAAGAACAATCTATCGAAACTTTTATTCCTGCATGGTCGAAAGTTATCGCACCTCTTGTAGCTTTAGCAATTTTGGGCTACCTCTATTGTATTTATACACAGCTTGTTTAATTTTATTTTAAATATTTAAAAGAGGAACTGATAGTTCTTCTTTTTTATATTTAAACAAACATAATTTATTAACAAATATTGTTTTAACATTCTATTACAATTATTAAATCTAAAAATGAAAAATATATAATGCAAACATGAGCACAATATTAAAAGTATAATGCATAAATAATCTTACAATATTTTTTGTAATATGACATTTTTGGTCACTTATTTCCTTAAACATCAATTTCAATATTCTTTTCCTTGATTGACTTCAAATTGATCAGAAATATAATGATTTTTAACTACTTTTAAATAAAAAGTAGTAATTATAACTTTATAATCCTGAGAGATAAAAAAATGGCTAAACTTTCTTTAGATAGCTTAACGGAAATTGATGGTTTTATTGCATCTGCACTTGTTGACTCTGAAAGTGGATTATCACTTGCTACACAAGGTGGTGGGGAAATTGATTTAGAACTAGCAGCAGCTGGAAACACGGAAGTCATTCGAGCAAAGCGAAATATTGCTAATGCTTTGAAATTAAATGACAATATTGAGGATATTTTAATTACACTAGGTAAGGCTTACCACTTAATTCGTCCTTTAGAAAGTAATAACAATTTATTCCTTTACTTAGTACTTGATCGCACCAAATCGAATTTGGCCATGGCTCGCCATGAGTTGAAATCATTTGAAAAAGAGCTCGACTTTAGCTAATTGATTTACTTTGTGCTCTTTATATTAATTATGAAGAGCACATAAACAATCATTATATTAATTAATAAAAATTTAAAATGATACTATGGATAGTTATTGCATAAATATTGCAGTTTCCGGTTTAAGCTTAAAAGTTTCAGATGAATTAAAAATCTTAATCCGTGATTTAATATCTAATCAATATGGTATTAACTGGGTTAATATTTCTAGTAATCATATTGATTTATTAATCATTAATGAGAACTTTTTCGATGCAGATAATATTCAAAACATTCTTCAAAAGAAAAAATTTCCTTATTTAAAAATCACCAAAATACCTTCAGAAAATGGAAATTCTATTGATGAGCATACCTTACACTTCCCTTTAGAAAAAACAGAATCGCTGCGCTCTTGGCTACAAAAAAACGTATTATCTTCTTTAAAGTATGCGGCTATAGGTTCTGGCTCAGCTTTATCAAATGAAATATCTATTATAGATGAACAATTTATAAGAAATTTGCATAGCCCAGAAAATACCAAATTACATTTATTTGATGATAAAGGCACCTTAGCCATTATTGATAATAGAACTCAAACTGCTTGGGTAGAACCTTCCCGTCAAAAAGCACATACCAATATGAGCTTTAACTTTGCTTTTGCTAAAACATCGGACTTCACTAAGGTTTCTCGTAAAAAAGGTTATTGCTTACAAGATTGGTTATGGAATTTAATTTGGTGTTCAACAGACTTTGAAAATTTAGCTTCAGCTGATGGTTACTTCAAAATCGATCATTGGCCCCAACCTTATCAAAAAGAATATAGAAAAATTAGCTTGCAGCTCTCTGCGTGTTTTATACAGGGAGCAAAAATCACTGAAGTTGCTAAACAACTCAACCAACCAATCGACGTTATTTTACGTTTTATCACAGCTTGCTTAATGGCAAATAACGGTAAATACGTTCCTGCAAATAAGTGTTCATATGCTCCACAATCGCATTTAGAAAGCTCAAATACTGAAAGTCATTTTTTTAAGAATTTTATAGGAAAGATTAGACGCCGCTTTGGTCTTTAGGGAACGTTATGATTATACAGCAATATAAAATTGTCTTTGCAGGCAGTATGGGGGCTGGAAAGACAGAAGCAATTAAGTCGCTATCTGAAATTCCAATTTTGGGAACAGAAGCATTTAATACAGATGTACAAAGTCATCAAAAATCACAAACAACCGTTGGGATCGATTACGGCGAAATTACCTTAGATGATGGTGTTAAAATTGGCTTATATGGAACACCTGGACAAAGCCGTTTTGATTTTATTTGGTCAGTCATTTGTGAAGGTGCAATAGGTATTATTCTTCTGTTAGATCATAACAGCCCTAGTCCAATTTCTGAATTAGAAAACTACTTAGAAACCTTTAAAAATTATAATAATAATATTGCAATTGGTATTACACATATTGATGAAAATAAAGAATCTTCACTTCAACAGTATCGTAATTGGTTAACAGAAAATGAACTTCAATATCCATTATTTTTTATTGATGCAAGAGAACAAGAGCACATTTTAATGATGGTTGAATCATTAATTGCATCACTTGAAGTTAAGGTAGGCGCAACATCTCAAGGGAAAGATCATGCTTAGTATTCCAGTTCAAAAACGAACCGCTCCAACACAATTGCTACAACTTGCAAAAAGTGAAGCCCAAAAAATTCTGATGAATACACGTGGTGTAGACTTTGTGATGATTTGTTCTTCAGATGGGTTTGAATTGGCAACAGTAAGCCACAAGAACTACCATAACACCACTAAATTAGCAGCGGTGAGTAGCTCGATTTTGGCAATGGTCACTGCATTTTTAAAAGAAATTCAACTGACCGGCTGCAATAACATCACCTTAGATGCAGATAATGGTAAGGCCATTTTGACGGCTATTCCAGCGATCCATCACCCGATGGTGATGGTTACCCTAAGTAATAGAGATGTACTTTTAGGGCAACTGCTTTATAGTCTAAAAAAAGCAAGCCAAGTGATTGCAGAGGCAGATGGAGAATAATCCACACTACTATTAAAAAAATACCGCCCTATTTAGAGCGGTATTTTTCACTTAAGTTTGAATAGTAAAAAGCATTTGTCGTTTTTTTACTTGTTGCCCCTGTTGCCCTAACACATCTTCAACTACACCATCTACGTCAGATTTAATCTGCTGTTGGATTTTCATGGCTTCAAGAATCAATAATGTTTGGCCTTTCAACACTTGATCGCCTTTATTGACCAAGATATTCACTACAGCGCCATCCATCGGTGCACGAATTTTGCCATCTCCCGCTATATCAGCAGTTTCTGGCGCGGCATAGGTCACATTGCGTATCAAAACATTGCCATTATCTCGATCTAAATAAAGCTGATCATCATCCAATACATATTGAATACGGCGACGTACACCATCAATTAAATAAACTAATTGCTCTGGCGTTCTCTCAAGCACATCAATACAAACTGTTTTATCGCAGAGCTGTACCGTGAATGTGTTATTTACAGATAAAAGCTGCAATTGGATTTGCTGATCATCATATTTAAGCTTTAATGGTAATGGCACACCAAGCCCAGTTTGCCACACTGCAGTACCTTTACTTTGGCTAAATAGCGCCGCAGCAATCGCTAAATTTTCTAAAGATAGAACCTGCTTATGTAGGCTGCTATCGTTTTGAAAATGCTGTTGAATAAATGCGGTATTGGTATCACCAGCAACAACAAAGGGATGGCGTAATAAATTGACCAAGAACTGCTTATTACTGTTTACACCCAGCAAAACACAATCATCTACGGCACGAGCAAGTAAGCGAATCGCATCCTCACGGGTTTTCCCATATGCAATCACCTTTGCTACCATCGGGTCATAGAAAGGGCTAACTTCATTAGTTGCCAACATGCCATGATCGATACGCACATTTGGCAAAGTTGCAGGCTTCCAGCGTAAAACTTTTCCTGTTTGTGGTAAGAAATCCTGACGTGGGTCTTCGGCATACAAACGCACTTCAATAGCATGTCCATGTAAGGTCAATTCCTGTTGCTTTAACGGTAACCGCTCACCATTCGCCACTCGTAACTGCCATTCAACTAAATCTAGCCCCGTAATAAGCTCGGTCACCGGATGCTCTACCTGCAAACGGGTATTCATTTCTAAGAAATAAAATGTACCTGATGCATCAAGTAAGAACTCAACAGTTCCCGCACCTACGTAAGCACATGCTTTAGCCGCTGCTACAGCTGCTTCACCCATTTGCTGACGTAGTTCAGGAGTCATCACTGGACACGGCGCCTCTTCAACGACCTTTTGGTGACGACGTTGGATCGAACAATCACGCTCAAATAAATACACATAATTGCCGTGAGTATCACCAAAAACCTGAATTTCGACATGGCGCGGAGCAATGACTGCTTTTTCTAAAATGAGTTCGCCAGAACCAAATGCATTTTCAGCTTCGGAACGTGCGGTTTGCAATGCCTCAACCAATTCGGATGCTTGCTGTACCAAACGCATGCCACGGCCACCACCACCAGCAGAAGCTTTGACCATAATCGGAAAGCCAATCTGTTCTGCTTGTGCTACTAAATATTCGAGATCCTGTAGGTCACCTTCATAGCCTGGTACACAAGGGACGCCCGCCTCAATCATGGCAATTTTTGAGAGACGTTTACTACCCATTAACTCAATTGCAGAAGCAGTAGGCCCAATAAAGGTAATCTGGTTGTCGATGCATGCCTGAGCAAAATCAGTATTTTCAGACAAAAAACCATAACCGGGGTGAACCGCATCAGCACCTGTCTTTTTGCAAGCTTCAATAATTTTGGCAATTGAAAGATAAGACTCAGATACTTTTGAAGCACCAATATAGACAGCTTCATCAGCCTCTTGCACATGACGAGCATTACGGTCTGTATCGGAATAGACCGCCACCGTTTGATAGCCCATTGCCTTAGCAGTTTGCATGACTCGAACTGCAATTTCACCACGATTGGCAACCAGTACTTTTGAAAATTTCATTATTTTTATCCTTATCTCTTATGATTCATCGGCCCAATTCGGCAACCGTTTCTGGATAAAAGCCATCGTACCTTCTTGTCCTTCGGCACCACCAACCGCTTGAGCAAACTGCTGTGCAGCATCATTGAGCAATTCATTTAAAGGCTCATTGAATGTTTGATGTAACAGTGCTTTAGTCACACGTGAAGCTTGAGGAGCTGCTCGTTTAATGTGTTGAATGGTTTCCTCTAGAGCTTGCTCTAGTTCGATTTCATTATGCGCAATTTGATGAACCACTCCGACACTTAGTGCTGTATGCCCTTCAAAACGCATGCCGAGTAAAGCAAGTCGGCGCGTCTGAGTCAGACCAATACGTTTCACCACAAAAGGAGCAATTTGTGCAGGAATCACACCAAGCCCTGTTTCAGGCAAACCAAACTGGGCATTGTCACGGCTAATGGCAACATCTGAAACACATGCCAAACCAA
Source organism: Acinetobacter sp. ABJ_C1_1 (assembly GCF_044684115.1). Taxonomy (NCBI): domain Bacteria; kingdom Pseudomonadati; phylum Pseudomonadota; class Gammaproteobacteria; order Moraxellales; family Moraxellaceae; genus Acinetobacter; species Acinetobacter sp. ABJ_C1_1. The sequence goes on from NZ_JBITPU010000024.1 coordinate 20,471, forward strand.
AACCACCACCTAAAACAGCGCCTTCTAAAATCACCACAACAGTCTGTGGTGCGACTTCGACTTGCTCAAGCATGGCACCAAAACGGCGGTTAAAATCAGCATAAGGTTGTAAACTACCAACATTGGTTGCTTCAACATGCAAAGCCGCCATGTCTTTAATGTCACCACCTGCACAAAAGGTTCCACCTTCACCACGGATAATTACCGCACGAATTGAAAGATCATTGCGAATGGCAGTAAAAACTTGTTGAATCGCATTGACCATATTCAAGTTCATGGCATTACAGCTCTCCGGTCGGTTTAGCCAAAGGTACAAAATACTGCCATCTTGTTCTAATTGAATACTGTCATCAATATCTAAAGCTTGAAGCGATGCTGAAAGTGTCATGGCTGATTCCTTATTTTTGTTTTTTTGGCAAGATATCCATCAACTTACAGATAATCCCCAACATTATCTCATCTGCGCCCCCACCAATAGAGCCTAAACGACCATCACGATATAGCTGAGATGCAGGGTTATCCCACATAAAGCCATTGCCGCCCCAATATTGCAAGCAGCTATCGGCAACTTCACGGCTTAAACGGCCTGCTTTGAGCTTTGCCATAGATGCCAGCTTAGTCACATCTTCACCCACAATATGCTGTTCACACGCTTGGTAGGTTAAGGCTTTAAGTGCTTCTACTTCAGTCATGAGTTCGGCAAAACGAAAATGGATATATTGGTTATTAATGAGTGGTTGACCAAATGTCGTACGCTCTTTGGTATAGGCGATAGTCTTTTGAATTAAATTTTCCAAACCACCAATCGCATTAGCACAAGCCCATAAACGCTCTTCCTGAAATTGCATCATCTGCATCATGAAGCCCATACCTTCAACGCCAACCAAGTTACGCTGAGGTACACGTACATTGTCCAAATAAACTTGTGCTGTGGTCGTTGAACGCATACCTAATTTATTTAACGGTTCTGAAAAACTAATCCCTTTAGTTTTTGCCGGTACAATAATCATCGACTTGTTGACGTGAGGTTTATCGTCAGATGTGTTGGCTAAAAGACAGAAGAAATCGGCCTGCAATGAGTTGGTGATCCACATCTTGCTGCCGTTAATGACATAGTCATCGCCATCTTTTTTAGCAGTCGTTTTAATAGCAGCAACATCCGAACCAGCATGTACTTCTGATACTGCAATGGATGCAACATATTCCCCAGCAATCGCTGGTGTTAAAAACTCATCGCGTAATTCTTTACTACCAAAACGGGCCAAAGCAGGTGTTGCCATATCTGTTTGTACACCAATGGCTAAAGGCACACCGCCGCAAGCTGCGCGTCCAATTTCTTCAGCAACAACTAAGTTATAAGAGTAATCTAAAGCCAGACCACCATTTTCCTCAGGCTTACAAATCCCCAATAGGCCAAGATCACCCATCTTTTTAAATACATCGTGGATCGGGAAACATCCCGCAGCTTCCCATTCTGGAATATGTGGATTCAGCTCATTTTGAACAAATTGACGAGCTGTACGGCGTAATGCTTCATGTTCGGCAGTAAATTTCATTGTGTTATTCCTATTAATTTTTTTAATTGCGGTAAAGGTTGATTAAAAACGGGACACACCAAAACGAGTTGGATTTAGCTCTCGTTGCTGTGCTTCATAAATGGTTTGTAAAAGGAAAATTAATAATTTTCGGGTATCTCGCGGATCGATAATGCCGTCATCATGTAGCATGGCCGTATTGAAAAGCGCGGTAGATTGCTGCTCTAATTTCATCGCAGTACTTTGCTCAAGAAAATCGAGCATTTGCAGATTAGGTTCCTGACCGGAAGCTTTTTGCTTCCCTTCAGCCACAATGCGTAGCACCCTTCCGGCTTGAGCAGCACCCATTACAGCAACATGCGAATTTGGCCATGCAAAAATAAAGTCTGGCGATAAACTCCGACCACACATCGCGTAGTTACCTGCACCATATGAGCCTGCCACAACAATCGAAATTTTAGGTACAGAACAATTCGCAACAGCCTGAATCAGTTTTGAGCCATGCTTAATAATGCCATTTTGCTCGGCATCGGTTCCCACCATAAAACCTGTGGTGTTATGCAAGAACAATAATGGACGTTTGGTCTGCTCACACAGGTGTATAAATTGAGCTGCCTTCGCTGCCCCTTGAGGCGTAATCGGGCCATTATTTGTAATAATACCAATATGAAAGCCTCCAATTTTTGACCAGCCACATACCGTTAAATCATCATATTCCTGTTTAAATTCTAGAAAATCTGAATCATCAATAATGCGCGCAACCACTTCTTTCATGTTAAATGGTTGTTTAGGATCACTTGGAATAACACCCAACAGTTCCTCGGTATCGTAACGAGGCTCTTTATAAGTCACATCAACTGGTTTGATTTGCTCTTTCCAATTCAGGTGTTCAAAAATTTCACGTGCAAGTCGAATCCCATCGGCATCATTTTCTGCTAAGTATTCTGCTGTTCCTGCAACCTGTGCATGCATTTCTGCTCCGCCCAACTCTTCAGCTGTTGCAACTTCACCAGTCGCAGCTAATAGTAAAGGTGGCCCTGCAAGAAGCATTTCAGTTTGCTTACGTACAGCAATGACATAATCCGAAAGACCTGGTTGATAAGCTCCTCCTGCCGTTGCATTCCCATGTACCACTGCAAGTTGTGGAATACCTGCCGCAGACAAACGTGCCTGATTCGCAAAAGTCATACCACCATAGGTAAATACTTCAGCTGCATAATTTAAGTTAGCACCGCCACTTTCGGTCAGCGTAATCAGCGGGAGTTTTTGTTCTAAGGCAATTTTTTGCAAGCGCAAGGTTTTCTGTACACCCATGGGTGACATGGTCCCGCCTTTAATCGCACTGTTACTTGCAGAGACCAGACAACGCACACCACTGACAAAACCAATGCCGGCAATCACGCCGCCACCCGCTTCAGAGCCATCTTTATCATCATGCATGTTATAGCCAACCAAACCACATAATTCGATAAAAGGCGAATCAGCATCGAGTAATAACCGTACACGCTCATGCGGCAAAATCTTGCCTTTCTTGTCAAACTTCGGTTTAGCAGCATACGATTTATCAATGCTTTTTTGCTGAATTGCACGGACTTCACTCAGCTGAGCAAGCAGTGCTTCTTTATTATTTTGATACTGTTCACTACCAACAGTAATTTCGGATTGAAGAATGGTCATTTCTATTCCTCACTCCAAACCTAAACTATTGCTTTGCTCGACTTTTTCAGTCTTATCTTTTTTAAAAATTTCAGGAATAAACGCGCGATGGAAACCATTATAAGACTGACTATTTGTCGCATCAGCTAGTGGATACATACGTGTCCCTTGCGATGCAGCGCCATCAATACGTAACGTCACACCAGAAACAAAAGCTGCAGCATCGGATAGTAAATAACAAATTGCCGACGATACTTCCGACTCAGTTCCCATACGTTTTAGCGGTACATTGCCAGCAAGACTTGGAATAATTACTTTGGCAAAATCACCGCTATAATTATCCATACCGGATGACACAATCCATCCTGGTGCAACCGCATTTACACGAACGCCAGATTTGCCCCACTCAACCGATGCTGTTTTAGTTAAGTTATCAACCCCTGAACGCGCAGCACCAGAATGTCCCATTCCCGGCATACCGCCCCACATATCAGCAGTCATATTGACAATACTGCCACCATGTTTAGCCATCCATTGGTTATAAGCTTCACGCATTAAATAGAAAGTTGCGTGTAAATTATTACGCACGACTGCATCGAAACCATTTGCTGAGATATTCTCTAAAGCTGATGGAAACTGACCACCCGCATTATTTACAAGACCATCGAGCTTGCCAAATTTCTCTATCACTTCGGCAATCATATTTTTCACTTGTTCTTCTTCACGGTTATCACAAACAATGAAATGAATCTGACCACCATCTTCTATAATTTCTTGGCTTACTTTCTCTAATTTCTCAATTTTGCGTCCTGTAATCACCACTTGAGCACCAAGAGCAGCAAGCTCATGTGCAGTACAACGACCAATTCCTGAGCCGCCACCTGTCACAATAATGACTTTATTGGCGAAAGCATCTGGTCTAAAAATTGATTGATAACTCATCTTTGTTTCATCCATTCATTTTATTTTTCTAAAAGATGTGCCGGAACTTTTACAGACATATCCAATAATTGTTGTGCAAATGCTTTACCTTGTGGGTCGATACGTAAGCTTGCAACACCGCCGCCGCCCAAGGCATTTTCCAACATGAAATTCAGTGCATTTAAACCTGGTAACTCATAACGAATTACTCGCCCTTTCTCTGCATCCAAGACATGCTGCATATAACTTGCAACCGTCTGTTCATTTAGTGCTGCACGAATCCACGGTAAATATTCTGCTTTACGCGCAATCACTCCGATATTGCTATGATTGCCTTTATCACCACTGCGGGCATGCGCAATTTCAATCAAAGGAACTTCAATTTCATTCCCTTGATAAACTGCACTTTCACCCGCTGCTAAAGTATTGAATTGCTCTGTAGAAATGCCCCGAGGAATCTCAACCTGATAACGGTTCCCATCAAAATCGATTTCTACATTAATTTGATTTTTATTAATTAAAAATGAAAATAATTTAATCACTGGAGATGCTTTTGGACGTCCACCAACAATACCTGCCAAGGCTGGAGCCATACCTGTTGAAGCCTGTGCAATTTCAGATGCAAAGAACATACATGCTTCTTTAAACATGTGTTTTACAGCGATTTTAACTACCACTTCACGACTATTTAATGTTTGGGCATGGCCGCCATAGGTACTTTCAATACCTAAAATTTCAACAGACTTTTCACTAAATGGCGGCACCGAACGCATTGCTAAAACACGCTCACATTTCGCCAAAATCGCATCGGCAATGACTTGTGCTTTTTGTGGTGCCTCACGTCCTGCAATTAAAAAACTGACTAAAACCCGATAACCATCTGGATAAGTCGCACTGACTTTATATTGTTTAGTCGGTGCTTGTCCTTTTGCACCCGTCACACGAACTCGGTGCTCCCCGACTTGCTCTAAATGTACGTGGCTGAAATCAGCAATGACATCGGGTAATAAATATGCTTGAGGATTGCCAATTTCATAAACAATTTGTTCAGCAACCGTTGCAATAGATACCAGACCACCGGTACCTTGTGGTTTGGTCACAACGAATGAACCATCTTCACTTACTTCAACCACTGGGAACCCCATGTTGTCGAAGCCCTGTACTAGGCGCCAATCGGTAAAATTACCACCTGTACATTGTGCACCACATTCAATCACATGACCTGCCAGTGAGCCTTGTGCCAACTTATCGTAGTCATCTAAAGACCATTGATATTCATGAAGTAAAGGGGCAAGCACCACAGCAGAGTCAACCACACGACCAGTAATCACAATATCTGCGCCTAAGTCTAAGGCATCGCGAATAGCCACTGCCCCTAAATAAGCATTACTACTCGCCACCTGTTCTGGCAAAGCTTCTCCGCTAAACATTTCTTGAATATTCTGTGATTTTAACTGCTCATGTTTTGGCAAAAGATCATCACCTAACACCACAGCCACTTTCAGATCTAGACCATACTCTTTAATAATTTTTTGCAAGGCATCTCGACACGCCAATGGATTAACACCACCAGCATTACTAATTACCTTAATCTTTTTCTCTGCAATTTTTTTTAGTAAGGGTGCCATGACTCGGCTGACAAAATCTAAAGCGTAACCATGTTTTGGTTCCACCATCTTCGCTTTTGCCATAATAGACATGGTGATCTCTGACAAATAATCAAAAACCAAATAATTAATATCGGTTAGATGTACTAATTGGAAAGCGGCAGTATTGGTATCCCCCCAAAACCCAGAGGCACAACCTATTTTCACGACACGCTCATCATCCTGTTGATTACTTGCCATTTTATTTCTCATTATTTTGTTTAAAAATCAAACTCAACATTACCAAGCAAGCGCTTGGTTTGTAAAGAGCAAAATGTTATTGTGAAATTGACCAAAACTGCCAAACTTGACAGCTCAGCTAAAACATGACGAGATTTGGCAAACTTTTCTGTTAAGTATTTTTTATATAAAGGATCCGGCTTTCGCATGATTGCTACTTCAATTGAACAGATTCCAAATATCTCTTGTTTTGACGATAGCCCACGTGGTCGTTTATTACGGGGAGCTGCTTACCTATTTCATAAACAAGGCTATGATAAAACCACCGTACGCGAACTTGCTCAATTTATTGGAATCCAGTCGGGAAGCTTATTCCACCACTTTAAAAGTAAAGATGACATCCTCGCTCACGTGATGGAGGAAACCATTATTTACAATCTTGCTCGTTTACAAGATGCGGCAGCTCAATCTACCAATCCAGAACAACAACTCCGTGCTCTTATTAAATCTGAACTCATTTCAATTACTGGAGATACAGGTGCAGCCATGGCTGTTTTGGTTTATGAGTGGTTTGCCCTATCAAAAGAAAAACAAGATTATCTTTTAAAAATGCGTAATGAATATGAGCAAATCTGGTTGGATGTTATTGAAAAATTACGTACTCAAGGCAAAGTAAAGCATGATGCCTTTATTTGGCGAAGATTAATTGGTGGTGCAATTTCGTGGACCGTAACTTGGTATAAAGCTGAGGGTAAAGTCAAAATTGATGAGTTAACTGAAATGGTTTGGGAGATGGCTTTGAAATGAGTTCTGTAATATCTTAGAATTTGAGGAAAAATATGGAAAGAACATGAATGTTGGGCAATTTTAAATGAAGAATGGATAGAATTTTTGCCCCTTAAAACGTAAATCATATATTATCTATTTAAAAGAATTACCAATAGATTAGTTATATTAAATATTAGGTTCATATTAGATGCTCGATATTGAAACATTAACTGCGATCGTCGGTGCTATTACTGGAATAGCTGGATCAATAATGGGCTATATTAGTTTACAACGTCTTTCGAAAATTAAATCTTTGGATCTAAGACTTGAATTAAAAAAAGCTGAAACTCAATTAATTTTAACTGTGAATGACTTACCAGAGTTATTAACAAAAGCAAAAAGATCACGTGAAGCAATATCATCAGCAACTGGACAACTGCGTTCGGGGGGATTAAAAAAGTGGATTCAAGAATGGGAGACAGACTATATCTCAGCAAAACAAATGATATTAATTCTTCCGAATAGAGATTCCGACTATATCTCCAACTCTCAACGAGATCTAGAAACAAAGTTAATACTTATTCATCAACAATCTGTTAAAGCAAATGCGTTAAAAGAAAAATATGAAATTGAATTAAAACGGGATGAAAAACAACGAGATAGAATTTATGCTGAACGTAATAGTAGAAATCAAAAGAATTAGAATAAACACATCAAAACTTGAAAAGTGTGTTTATTCTATCCCCTGCCGTTCGTGAAGAAAATAAATTAATAACCTAACTGCTTACTAATCAAATCTTTCATAATTTCCTCAGCACCACCACCAATCATATTGACCTTAACCTCACGGTAAATACGTTCAGATTTAGTTCCACGCATAAAGCCCATACCTCCCAATGTTTGTACAGCCGCATCAGCACAAAATTGCATAGTGCGAGTCGCAACATTTTTAAGCATTGAAATTTGTGCCACCAATTCCGGCCCCTGTAAATTCGGCTGAGTCATTTTCCATGCAGTTTCTTCAAGCAATGCCCGTGTTGAGGTCAATTGTGTTGCCATATCTACCAATTTATGGCGAATCACTTGATGGTCTATTAATCTCTTACCAAAAGTTTTCCGTTGCTGTGCCCAGTCTAAAGCTTCTTCATAACAGACTAATGCATACCCATAAGCGACTACTCCCAAGAAGAACCGCTCCATATTAAAGTTATTCATAATAACTTTAAAACCAGCGTTTTCTTTGCCGAGCAGATTTGATATAGGTATTCGTACTTGATCAAAATGCAAATGCGCCGTATCAGAAGCCCACCATCCCATTTTCTTTAAAGGTGTTTTAGTAATTCCTTCACTGTGCGCATCAACGAGCAACATTGAAATACCTTCAGCTCCTGTTTTAGTTGGGTCTGTACGCACTGCAATTGTATAGTAATCTGCACGAATTCCCGATGTGATAAACGTCTTCTCACCCGAGACAATATAGTAATCACCATCACGAACAGCTTTAGTCTGTAATGCAGCGACATCCGAGCCACCACCAGGTTCTGTAATAGCTAAAGCAGAAATTTTTTCACCGGAAATAATACCTGGTAGGACTCTAGCCTTTAACTCCTTACTTCCAAAGTGCTGAATGGGAGGGGCGCCAATTGTGTGTACCATGAGTGAGGTATGTACTCCCCCAGAACCCGCCTTTGCCATTTCAATACCAGCCAGCAATGAATAAAATGGATCTGCATCAGGAATACCACCATATTCTTCTGAAAAACCTAGCCCCAATAGACCAATTTCAGCAGCCTTTCTATAAAGCTCTCTAGGAAATGTCTCAGCCTCATCCCACTCATTAACAAAAGGTGCCATTTCTTTTTGTACAAATCGGCGAACATTGTCAGCAAAAGCAATGTGTTGTTCATTATAGTAAATTGGGTTGAGTTGCATGTTTAGAAATGTCCTGATGTTTTATTTAATTCCTAAACATATCTTGTCATGTTTACAGTCAATCAAAAGTTGCAAGAATCTCCATTTTCTTGGCATAAAACATCAAACAGAATTATTTTTATTTATGTACAACGCCTATACTCTTAAGCAGCAACGAAAACCACGAACAGCATAATAAGACTGTGCTCCATTATGATAAATGAATACCCGACCATAACGTCGGTCAGCAAAAATAGCTCCATCTAACCGTCGAATCTCATCTGGAGTTTTGAGCCAACTTGATGTTTTAAGATCAAATTCCTCTAACTTTTGTAACTCATGGTATTGCTCTTCTGTGAGAAGCTCAGCTCCCATTTCTTTAGCTACATCGATTGCACTATTTTTGGGAGGATGATCTTTTCTAGCCTCCAAAGCCTCTCGATCATAACAAAAGCTTCTACGACCTTTGGGTGTCTCAGGAGAACAATCAACAAATAAATACTCATCCTTCTGTTGATCATAAGAGATAACATCTGGTTCTCCTCCAGTGTTTTCCATTTCTTGCAATGACCATAATTTTTCAGGAAATTTAATGAGTTTAGCCTGTAGATCAGTCCAATTCATTTCTTTATGGCGATGTGTGTTATTTTCAAATCTCTTCTTTAACAGTTCAAGCAGTGAATCTAATTGTGTTTGAGTTAATTGTTTTTTAGTTGTCATTGAATAAATCCTTATAATTATTAAACTGAACGTCCATCAAAATAATTTATTTTTATTTTATCTAAGTCAATGTCATCTATACATCGAACATTAATCGCAAAAATAGAATTACCTTGAGGATCTATACCTTGAGCATAGGGATGAATACCGCAATTTTTACAGAAATAATGATTAATCACATGCTTGTTAAAAGTGTAATTCGCTAAAATATCAGGAGAATCTAAAGTAACTGTAACTTGATTAGTGGGTAGGAACCAAAGTAAAGACCCTTTCTTTTGGCAGATCGAGCAATTACAAGATAAGGCTTCTGTTAGCTCACCTTCTGCGACAAACTTTACCTGACCACAATGACAACTTCCTTTATATTCCATATCTTTTTCCCTCTTTCTAATTTTTAAATTTTTATAATATTCTTTTGGTAGATCAATTTTCAATCTTCTTATAGATTTTGATGTTTTCACCTTTACACAATCTACTTAATTAAAACTCTAGTAGATTATCTAAACACTCCAAAGGTGAAATAGAAATATTCTTTCATCCTACTTTATTTATTGTTAGAAATTACCACCTCAATTCGGCTTAAGATTTGCGGCCAACCTTTTCCCATACCAATAAAAGCCTGTTGGCCAAAAGAAGAATCCATATTAAAACCCGAATGGTTAAGCTGTAAAAGTGTGCCATTTTCTTGAGGAGTTAATTTCCAGCTTAGGGTTGTATCAAGTGCACCGATTGCAAAGTCATATTCAAATAAAATTTCTTTATCAACTGCCTTAACCAGGCAATGTTGTATTCCGAAATTACCCATATCTAAAGTAAATTGATGACCAATTTTAGGCTGAATGTCCCCTTTAGCCCACCATTGCTGGACAAGTTCAGGCGTGGTCAATGCTTCCCAAACTTTTTGAGGAGATTGATTGATAAACTGTGAAACCTCAATGGACTTTAACATTTTTTATTTTAGACTCATCTATAATTTAACTGGTTTTTATTATGCTGCAAAATAATTAGCAATATAAAGGATTATGTAAAATCATATCTCCCCTGTTTTTCCCGCGCAATAAGCAACACCCCAATCTCTTTCGAGACCGGGGTGTTTAGAATAATGAGCTGGCGATGACTTACTCTCACATGGGTAACCCCACACTACCATCAGCGCTAAGAGGTTTCACTTCTGAGT
>NZ_JBITPU010000025.1:0-21704 GCF_044684115.1 Acinetobacter sp. ABJ_C1_1
TAACATCAAATTCATCACTTAAAGCAATCAACTCAATTCCAAGTAACTGTTTTTCAACAAGTTTCTATCTGCATCACCGCCGATGGATGTGCATTATAGAGGATTAAGAACCCTTTGCAAGCCCTTTTTTAAAATTAGTGCAACGACAGTTCGCTTTTTAACCAAAAATGATAAAAATATTCATTTTTTATATAAACACGGCTGTAAAAGCATCAATTTATCTAAAATTTTCTCATCTTGATTCTTCTCTTGCCATCTTAATGGCCGGCAATCGATGTATTCACAATATCCACCTTCTCCTTGAAGGCATTGATCATTCCAACTTAACTGATAACGGAAACTTCCAATATACCCTGCAGCTAATCCAAATTTGTAATCACCACGACTTTCAGCATAGAGCTCAAAAATAACTTTTCCATTTTTTTTACATTGCCAAGAGAATTCTCGAGGTAAATACATTTCTCGTCCATGAGGTGTTACAACTTTTGGATAAACCCGGTGAATATGGAAATTGACATCTTCGGTAAGTGTGACGGCTGACTTCCCTAGTTCTTGAATATCTAAACGTGAAAACAGATTAATATTCCATTGATTTCTTATTTGAGAAAGTGTGACTTGCGTTGTTTCATTTAAATTAATAATTTGGCATGTATAAAAACATAAAGATAAGAAAGGCAAATGTAAGGCCCGAGCATGTTTAAAACGTCCTAATCCATTGACTTCATATTTCTGCCCTTTATATAAAATCTCTCCTTCGCAATAGCACAAAACAGACCAGTAATCAGATATCCCCCACTGCAATGCGGATGAGTTCGAAATGTCCGAAGGCATTTGGACAATTAAATTACAACTCATTTCAGAATCTGTTCGTCTAAGCTGAACTCTTGGAATTTGCCATTCAATAAGATCTGTTTTATCAAATTGATAATGACTAGGGGTAAGCTGACATTGTCTTCGAATGGAATAAGTTTTTAAGTGACTTACACTGTGTAGACTATTACTAACTAATACTGTTGCTGTATCAATTGGTGAAGTGACAATACTGTTTGCGTTATAGCAAAGGGGAATTCTAGGCTGCCCGATTAGACTAATATAATTAAAGTAACGAAGTGGTGCAGGTAAGTTTGGAAGGATTAAGCCTTGATAGACAACTTTAAAGAAGCCTCTAGCAGGCTGATAAACAACACCCTCATTTGAGTTGAGGCTCAGTTGCTGCAATTGATTTATTGGACTCATCAACTTAGGCATACTGAACCTCGTCTAATTTATGTTTTGATAGTCTCGTTATTTTTTTTAGCTAAAAGTGTGGTTACAAAACCTGATAGAGCATAGATGATTGAAACAATCAAAATACCCATTGGGATATTATAAGTGATTGCTGCAAAAATCAGTACTACCGGCAACATAACTACAAAAGGAACACGTTTGCGGTCCATTTGCTTAAAGGAATAGTATTTAATATTGGAAATCATGAGTAAACCAACAACAACCATGATTACCGCATTAATAACTTGAATCGCAATATCACGTAAATCGAAGATGAACGGATAATCACGAGCCACCCATACAAGCGAAATAATGATAATTGCAGCTAATGGGCTTGCGATACCAATAAAATAGCGTTTATCAACCACTCCAATTTGAACATTAAAACGTGCCAAACGGAATGCTGCACAGGCAGTATAAACAAAACAGCATGCTAAGCCGATACGGCCTAAGTCATGGAGACTCCAGCTATACATTAGCATTGCTGGTGCGACACCAAATGCTAATAAATCAGATAAAGAGTCATATTGCTCACCAAAAGCACTTTGAGCGCCAATAGCTCGAGCAACACGTCCATCTAACCCATCGAACAAAGCGGCAAGGAAAATGGCATAAATCGCTTGCGTAAATTCACCATTCATACTTGCAATAATGGAATAGAAACCAGACAACAAAGCGGCTGTCGTAATTAAGTTAGGCCAAAGATAAATACCTCGGCGCTTCACTTTTTGTCCTTCCGGATTATCTTCTTCTTCAACCACTTCGAACGTAATCCCATCAAATGAATGTTCATTATGAGTTAAATCTTGCTCTGGTTTAGGCGCATTTGTCATTATTTTCTATTCCAAACATGTGCATTGATTTAAGTTAACTGTTACTCACCCACTAACCAGCGAACAGCAGCATGCCCACCCGTTTCTTGCATACGTAAGTGCGGGAATAACCACTGTAAAGCTTGGTCAGCTTGTTCAGAGAACTGCCATGGTGGGTTAATCACTAATAAACCACAACCATTCAAACCTACAGGTGTGTCATCTGGCCATACACAAATTTCACAAATTAATTGACGGCGAATTCCAGTTTTGAACATTTTCTTTTCAAAACGTTCAATCATTGCGCGGTCTTTAATTGGATACCAAACTGCAAAAACACCTGTCGGCCATTTCTTATGAGCTTGTTGTAACAGTTCAACTAATTGCGGAAAGTCTTTACGCTCTAATTCGTAAGGCGGGTCAATCATAACCAGACCGCGCTTTTCTTTTGGCGGAATTACACCGAGCAAGCCTTCATATGCATCACGCTCATGTAAACCTGCACGTTTATCGCGAATGTTATGACGTAATTGCTGAAAAACATCACGCTGCATTTCAAATATAGTCGCTTTATCAATTTCACGCATACCTTGTAAAGCAAACCAAGGAGAACCAGGATAGCTTCCCTTACCTTCTTGATTACGTAATTCTTCTACAAGTTTTAAGTATTGCTGGATTGCTTCAGGAGCTTGACGCTTTTCCATTTCAGAAAGCTGTACAAGACGATGAATACCCGTTAGGAATTCTCCTGACTTTTGTGCAGGTGCTTGAGATAGATCATATTTTCCAGCCCCTCCATGCGTATCGATATAGCGATAAGGTTTATCTTTAGCATTTAAACGGTTGAGAAGCTGTAGCAAAAGCACATGCTTCATAACATCTGCAAAGTTGCCCGCATGGAAATGGTGACGGTAATTCATGTTGACTTTAATTCCTCAATTCAACGAATAGTTTAACATGAAAAAAATATTCTTTCGTAAGGTTGTGATCATCTAAAATAAGGCTGCTTGATTTTCTTACGATCGATATGAGGTTATATGCACTATCAACCACTTCCTGACAGTTGGAATCTGGATCAGATTCTAGATGACTTAAATGCACATGGTTTTGCAATTGTGAATCATGCCTACTCTAGTGAATATCATACTCAAGTTGCCAAAGAGTGTAGTCATCACTTTGATGAGTTTCGTGAAGCTGGTATCCAAAATGGAGTGGTGAGTACAATTCGAAGCGATCATATTTTATGGATTAATGAATCACTTCCTGTTGCTGAACAACACGTAGAAACTCTAACTTCATTTTGCCAACATCTAAATCAAGCTTTCTTTTTAGGAATTAAAGAGGTTGAGGCGCATTTTGCCTGTTATAACGCAGGTGAATTTTATGCATTACATCGAGATAACCCTCAACAAAAAAATGATCGTATTATTTCTACTGTTTATTATTTGCATCCTGAATGGCAGGATGATTGGGGGGGACAACTACGCTTGCAGGACAAGAATGATATTTGGCACATTATTACACCAGAACCTAATCGCTTAGTTATATTCCAGAGTGATTTGCTTCATGAAGTTTTAGTTTCTAAACAGCAGCGTCTATCAATTACAGCTTGGCTTCGTAGTGGAAACTCGATTTGGGTTTAGAAGAATGCTCTTTAAATTTCTTAAATAAACCCGATATAAGAGCTATTGATTAAAAAGGGCGAAGGCGTATGTCTATTGAAACAAAAATGATTGTAAGCAGAATTGGTGAAACAGACCAACTCTATTTAACTGAGAATACGCCCGAACTTGCTTTGGAACGTGCAGATTTACGTATGCAGCTCGTTGTATTAAGCCGTGTTCGCCAAGAGCAAATTCATTTTTTGCAAGAAGCTATTGTTTTGCTTGAGCAAGCTCGTATGGAATACGATGAAATGCCAATGAGTTTATATTTGAATTTATCTCTTCATTTAGCTAAAGCGTATATGATTTACTTTGAATTAAATAAAGAAAAACGCTTTGCGCTTATTGCACAGCAAATTTTAAAGCCCTTAGCTCACCATCACCATAGTGATATATATTTCTTCTTGGCTTATGCTTCAGCAGCGCAGGAAAAACCTGCTCTTACTCGTCATTGGCTTACAAAATATTTATCAACTGCCCAATGTGATCTTGAGTTAGTTCATGAGCATCCAGTATTTCATCCAGTACGGCATGAGCCATGGTACAAAGATTTATTAAAACCCAAAATTCACTAAAGGGTAAATTGTAAAAGGCCTTTTATTTATAAACAGGCCTTTTATTTTTTTATTTTTTAACACTATCTTCGTGTAATTGCTCATTGAGCTCATCAATGATGACAATCCATTCATCATCTTTTTCCCAATGGCTTTTTAGGAAATCACTTTGGCCTTGTGACCAAAAAGGTGCTTCATGTAACTTCTGTTCAGCAGGTAACTGATGCGTTTTGATAAAATTCTCAATACTCGCGTCATCAGCATCTAAACCCAATTGCTCAAATAAAAGTTGTAATGTCGGTTGCTGTTCAAACATTGTTATTCTCCCATGGCTTCTTTTCAATAATCTAGCAACAATAGATGTTAGTTGCATATCTATGTCTATATTTTCTTGTTGTTTTTTGTGTGTTCTTATTAAATTTCAAATATAAAAAAGCACCCTACAAGAGAGTGCTTTCCAATTCATTTAATTAATGAATTATTTTAGCATGTCAGCAATTGCTGCACGTTCTTCTTCAAGCTCGTTTAGAGTGAAGTTGATACGCTCACGGCTGAATTCATCGATTTCTAAACCTTGAACGATTTTGTATTCACCGTTTTCAGTTGTTACAGGGAAACCGAACATAACGCCTTCAGGAATACCATAAGAACCATCAGATGGAATACCCATAGTTACCCACTTGCCGTTTGTACCAAGTGCCCAATCGCGCATATGGTCGATTGCAGCATTCGCAGCAGAAGCAGCAGAAGACAAACCACGCGCTTCGATAATCGCAGCACCACGTTTACCAACAGTTGGAAGGAATACGTCTTTGTTCCAAGCTGGATCATTGATCTTGTCTTTTAAGCTTTCGCCATTTGCAGTTGCAAAACGGTAGTCAGCATACATAGTTGGAGAGTGGTTGCCCCAAACTGTTAATTTTTCGATGTCAGCAACTGCAACACCAGCTTTTTGAGCAACTTGAGTTAATGCACGGTTGTGGTCAAGACGTAACATTGCTGTGAAGTTTTTCGCTGGAAGATCTGGAGCAGATTTCATTGCGATGTAAGCGTTTGTATTTGCAGGGTTACCTACAACTAATACTTTAACGTCACGGCTAGCAACTTCGTTTAATGCTTGACCTTGGCCAATGAAGATTTCACCGTTAACTTTTAACAAGTCAGCACGTTCCATACCAGGACCACGTGGGCGAGAACCAACTAATAATGCATAGTCAGCATCTTTAAATGCAACTTTAGGATCATCAGTCCCGATCATGCCAGCCAATAAAGGGAAAGCACAGTCATCAAGTTCCATCATTACGCCTTTAAGCGCTTGTTGTGCTTTTTCAACTGGAACTTCAAGCAATTGTAAAATAACTGGTTGATCTTTACCTAGCATTTCACCGCTTGCGATACGGAATAATAAGCTGTAACCAATTTGACCTGCAGCGCCAGTCACGGCAACACGAACGGGTTGCTTCATGTAATTGTCTCCAATGAGTGTCCTTAATCGGGCTAAATAGCGATTCTATCTAACCAAATCATCATAAACGGCAAAGATTGTACTCTAAAGAAGTTGCAGATGCATGTAAAAGCGACTCATTTTCACCAAAAGTCTGATAGAAAATACAAATTAATCTTTACAAATAGATTCAATGTATGGTGAGCATTTTTTGAGGAAATGGTAGCTACTCTTAATAGCTACCTTTAATCGTAATTTCGCTTGGGCAATTAGAGACCACATGATTTGAACATTGCTTATATTGGCCATTTACCGTGTAGCAGACTTTAACTTCTGTAAGCACAACATCTGAGCGCGAAAGTTGGCAAGAAAAACGAATGCCATTTTGTGGCAAACTCGGGTTAAGCTTTGTAAATTGTTGACGTAATGTAGATTGTTGCATTTCTACGTTACTAGAACTGGTTAAATTAGCAGGTATTTTTAATCGTTCAGCGAAGTTAATAATTGTACGGAAATACTGACTCGCGTTCATAGGTACACAGCCACCTACACTCTTCCAAAGTTGCACACGAGCATTATTGTCTGGCATCACTCGAGCAACGACTTTAGCTTGCAGTGGTGAAAGTGTGGCAGAACTTTCCGTTGAACAGTCCGTTCTGGTTGTTTCAGGCATTAAACCTGTAATGGTAAGTGAATATCCTTCCAGACATTTACGCTGCTTCTGTTTAGAAGGATCTAGCGAACAGACAGCAGGCGTCATCTGTACATGCATGACATAACCTTGCACGTTTACAGGTTCCGCATGTAAAACAGAACTCATCAATCCAATGCTTGCACAGATGAACCACCATGCAAGTTGCGATATTGGATGAAGTCCTAGATATCTATATTTCATTTAATTAAAACTTGGTTATGCCAATTAAAAGAATGTTCCATCATTCATCATCTAAAATTAAGGTGATGATCGCATTGGAATGACTTTCATACGCTGTATCAGCGACTGAGCGCCTTGCCCCAACACCACTCCATAATGTGTCGCATTTGTCATGACATGCTTGACATAATCTCTGGTCTCAAGCAATGGAATGGTTTCTGTATATTGATCAGCTTCAATCGGTTGGTAATCGGGTTGCCAACGTCTTGCACGATTCGGGCCAGCATTATAACCTGCCGTTGCTAAAACTGGGTTATTGCTTAACTGCCCTTGAATCATTGATAAATAAAATGTTCCATAACGAATATTGGTATTCATTTCACTTAACGCCGCCGGATTATATGTCTCCCCCATCTGACGAGCAATCAACTTTGCTGTATCAGGCATAATTTGCATAAGACCACCAGCTCCTACATGAGAACGCGCCGAGGTAACAAACCGACTTTCTTGACGCATTAAACCATAAGCCCACGCAGGATCAATTCCAGCATTGTAACTATGGCTTACGACATTGGTCTTATGTGGGGTTACATAACGGTAGGTATCGTTATGTTTATTCGTTGTACGATCTGCTGCATAAATTGCACGGTCATACCACCCCATATCGTGAGCACGCTTCGCTGCAGCTAATAATAATCCATCGTCATGCTGGAGATATGCCTGACGAACTGCCCAATTCCACTCGCGGTTGGTATACGTTGGATTTGCATTAATACGTCTTAAAGTAAATGCACGGTTAAAGTGAATATTTTGGTCTAAACGGCGTAAATCACTTGCAGACGGTTCATCACTATAAGGTTGATGGTTATAGCGTACACCTAAACGGTCTTTTGCAAGAAGATTGTGATAATCATCGCCACTTTCAGCTAATTTTTTATAAATACGTTGTGCCGTATTTTTAGAATTACTATCGCCACGTTGTTCTGTTGCACGGGCTAACCAATATTGCCAGCGATCTTCTTGTTTCTGTGAAACCGTCATACTATCAATCGCACGAATTAAGCTTTCCCATGCGCTAAAGCGAATCGCTTGTCGTGCATAAATTTCAGCTTCTTCTGGACTTAGCGGATAACCATAGCTTGCATCGAAGTATTGAAGAACTTCACGGTTAAAGTTGTTTTTCATCACCGTGGTGCCACCGATATAGGCTACGGTGCGATAGAGATACTTTTGTACATTCTCTGGAGTACCTTGCGCCACACGCTGTACATTCGCAAAAGCATTGCTTAAATCATTATTTGCTAGACGGCCTAATGCAAAAATCAAATAGGCATAATCTACATCATTAGTTTTTGGGGCGGTCCATAAATAATTAAGAGGATTCGCCTGAATTTGGTTAAGCTGAGCCAAAGACAAATTCATACCCAAAGTCTGTGCTGTAGCAAGTGCCTGTCCCGACAGGCCTGAACGTAGCTGCACCCAAAGGCGTTGCTGTTTATCTTGCGTACTCATTAATGGACTAGAAAGCATCATACGGCCAAGTCCAACACATGACTCTGGTTGTGATTCTGTTGCTAACCAGACATCTTTATATTCTGCAAATACTAATGCATCGCCACTTTTAGCTCTTACCTGTGCTAAAGCACAATTTTCGGCTGGATCTGGGTTAGACACGTAAGATAAAAGTGGTTGTGCAGATACAAAGTCAGCTTGTTTAACTTTTTCTTCAACATAATCTGCTGCAAGTTTCTCTGCCATAGCAGATTGAGGATAGCGCTGGGCAAAACTTACAATTGACGTTGGAGATTGAAAGCCTAAATTACTGTTTAGTTTCCAATATTCAGGGTAATAACCCAATACATCATTTTGCATTGCTGCCTGATATTGGTCTAATAAGGCGGTATTACCACTATTTGCGGCATTTAATGCATCGTTAAATTGTTCTTCTGCTGCATAAGACAATGAACAACCAAGTAAACACACAGCTCCTAACCAGCTACGATGTGCATATTTATTTTTCATCACACGACTCTTGTTTGATGAGCTCTTTTTACCTGGTCTCATAAATGCGCTAAACCCTGACTATCCACCTTTAGGCATAGTTTAATTATTCTTCGTGCATTCTTTTGTTGTGTTATGTAACTATCTGATTCGACATCATTAAAATTTATGTCATTTGTCTCCATAAATCATGTGCAGCTTATGGCAGTTTATTGTTATCTGTCCGGCACAAATACTGCTATAATGATTGGTTTGACCCGTTTTGGGTCATTTTATTATTTATCTAGATCGATCTGTTAGGAGCCTACATGACGGTTCAAACCTTCATTCCCAATGGTGCCAAAGCTGCCTCAGAAAACACTGTTACCCAGCCAACGCACACCACTGACGTTTCAATAAAGAAATTATATATTGAAACGCAAGGGTGTCAGATGAATGAGTATGACAGTCACCGTATGGCAGACCTTTTAGGGGATTCTCACGGTTATGTTTTAACAACTAACCCTAATGAAGCAGACATTCTGCTCATGAATACGTGTTCTATCCGTGAAAAAGCACAAGAAAAAGTATTTAGTGAGTTAGGCCGTTGGCGCAAACTAAAAGAGCAAAATCCTGACCTTGTGATTGGTGTAGGTGGTTGTGTTGCATCTCAAGAAGGTGACAACATTCAAAAGCGTGCGCCGTATGTCGATATGATTTTTGGCCCACAAACCTTGCACCGTTTACCACAAATGCTTGACCAACATCATGCACAAGTGGAAAAGCCGAAAAAAGACAAGATTAAGCTCGTTGATATTTCATTCCCTGATATTGAAAAGTTCGACTTTTTACCTGAACCACGGGTAGAAGGTTTCAAAGCATTCGTTTCTATTATGGAAGGTTGTTCTAAATACTGCTCCTTCTGTGTGGTTCCATATACTCGTGGTGAAGAGGTTTCTCGCCCACTTGATGATGTACTTGCAGAAATCGCAGGTCTTGCTGAAAAAGGTGTTCGTGAAATCAGCTTACTTGGTCAAAATGTAAACGGATATCGTGGTGAAACATTCGAAGGTGGCATTTGTACCTTCCCTGAATTGTTACGACTCGTTGCAGAAATTCCGGGTATTGGCCGTTTACGCTATACAACTTCACACCCACTTGAGTTCTCTGATGAACTTATCCAGTGTTATGAAGATTTACCTCAAATGGTTTCACACTTACATTTGCCTGTACAAAGTGGATCTAACGATGTACTTAAAGCAATGAAGCGAAATCACACTATTGATGTATACATCGATAAGATTGCCAAGTTACGTAAAATACGCCCTGATATGCATTTATCGAGCGATTTTATTATTGGTTTCCCGGGTGAAACTGATGAAAACTTTGCAGAAACATTGCAGTTTATCAAAGATTTAGACTTTGACCACTCTTATAGCTTTGTTTACTCAAAACGTCCTGGCACACCAGCATCTGACTTACCAGATACAACTCCTGAACACGTTAAAAAAGAACGTTTAGCACAAGTTCAACAAGTCATTAAGCAATCAAGTATCGAGAAAACTGACGCAATGCTTGGCAAAATTGAACGTGTACTGATTGAGAAAGTATCTGATCAAGACCCTAATATTTTAGTAGGTACAGCAGACAACACTCGTTTAGTGACTTTTGTAGGCGACGCTTCTTGGATTGGTCGTTTTGCAGAGATCGAGATTACTGAAATTAAAACTTTAAATTTAGTTTACGGTGAACTCTTGAATCTTGAGCCTGACGTGGCGTAATGTAGAGGTATTCTAAAGTCTACTGAAAGGTTTTCTCTTGACTGCAGCGATTCGACGTACCGTAACATTTCCTGAAATTTCAATGGAACGTTTAAAGAGCATCTTGGGTGCCTATAATGGGCACCTTAAGCAAATCGAACAGCGTTTAGATGTCAAAATTACTCATCGTGGAGATGTTTTTCATATCGATGGTGAGATAGATGCTGTTGGGAGAGCCGAAGCGTTATTGCAACGACTCTACGAAGAAACTGAGGAGTCCCAGCAAATCAGTGCCGATCTGTTACATCTCTTGATTCAATCTTCACAAACTGAACGTAATTTCGAGTTAGTCGGTGAAGAGATGGAAGAACATGATGCGCCAATGGATGTCTACTTTCAGACTCGAAAAGGTCGTATTAATCCACGTGGTGCCAATCAAAAACGCTATGTACAACGTATTTTGCAAAGCGATATTTCTTTTGGTGTAGGTCCTGCTGGTACAGGTAAAACTTATTTAGCAGTTGCCGCCGCAGTAGATATGTTAGAGCGTAATGAAATCCAGCGGATTTTACTTGTCCGCCCTGCTGTAGAAGCAGGAGAAAAGCTTGGTTTCTTACCGGGTGATTTAACCCAAAAGATCGACCCGTATTTACGCCCTCTTTACGATGCCCTCTACGAAATGCTGGGCTTTGAAAAAGTCGCCAAGTTAATCGAACGTCAAGTGATTGAAGTTGCGCCTCTTGCTTATATGCGTGGCCGTACGCTTAACCATTCATTTGTGATTTTGGATGAAGCACAAAACACTACGCCAGAACAAATGAAAATGTTCTTGACCCGTTTAGGTTTTGGCTCTCGTGCAGTGATTACAGGTGACATTACCCAAGTAGATTTACCTCGAGGCCAACAATCTGGTTTGGCGCACGCGCTACGTGTACTTGAGAATATTAAAGAAATTCATATTACCCGTTTCCATTCTCGCGACGTTGTACGTCATCAACTTGTTCAAAAAATTGTTGAAGCGTATGAAGGTTGGGATGGTGAACAACAGCGTCTTAATGCTGAAGCACGTGCTGAACGTAAAGCACGTCAAGAGGCATTAGTTGCTGAAAACGATACAGCAGCAGACTTGCAACATCAGGATGCTTAAGGATTCACTTTGAAAATCAGTTTAAGTTTACAACAAGACTTTCAATCACCTGAGTTAGAGCTCAAACGAGCTCAACTCAAAAAAATTATTGAAACAACTTTACGCCACGTTGGCTACAAAGAAGATTGTGAAATTGGTGTTGCATGTGTTGATTTGGAAGAAAGCCATCAACTTAACTTGCAATATCGCGAGAAAGATAAACCCACTAATGTTCTCTCATTTCCAAGCGATATTCCTGAAGAAGTCCTACCTATGCTTGATGCATTACCGTTGGGCGATTTAGTGATTTGTATCCCTGTGGTATTACAAGAAGCTTTAGAACAGAAGAAAACTTCACAAAATCATTTTGCCCATCTTTTAGTACATGGTGTTCTGCATTTACTGGGTTATGACCATGAAACCAGTGATGAAGATGCAGAAGAAATGGAAGGCTTAGAGATCGAAATTTTAGCTAAACTCAATATTGCCAATCCGTATCAGGAATAATCAATTTCTCTAAAACTATTAAACGCGTAATTAGCCTCTTAATTTATTTTTAAAATGTGGATATCCTGAAAGTTATCCACATTTTTTCATTAATGAACCTCAAATTCAGCTTCAGCTGGATCAAAACGCCAAGTACGAATAATACGAAGCTCCGAAATATCTTTCATATTTGCATCAAAACGGCCAAACGGCGCTCCCCGACGTACTGATGCCTTTGCTGCCTCATCTAAAATTGGATGTCCTGAACTTTCAAGTAAACGAATTGCACGGATTCCCCCTTGAGCATTCAAAATCACCATAAGGCGAACTTCACCTTTTAATTGTTGTTGTTTAGCTTCTTCTGGATAATAGCGATTACCATAAAGTTCTACTTTTTCACGGAATTTATCTAAATAAGCTGCTGAGGCATCTTTCTTGGCTTGAATACCATCGACTGTTTTTATTTTCTGTTGGCGACTGAAATCTTGCTGACGTTGCAAATATTGAGCTTCAAGGCTCGCGACCATTGCAGCTTTGGCCTGGAACTGGCTTTGTAACTGTTCAAGTGCTTTTTTCCTTTGGCTCTCCTCTGCTTGTTTCTGCCAACTCAACACAGTCATGAGTACTTTTTCTTCAAACTTAAGTTCTCTTTGTTGCTGTACTTTTTCTAAACTTTCTAACTGAGCTTCTCCAGTTGAAGCATCAGTCGGCATAGGTGTTGGGGAGTTACTAGACATCCGATGGGCTGCTCGAAATGCTCCTGAACCTTGCTGGTCTGCTTGAGCTAAAAAATCTGCATGCTTAACCACATCTTCAGTAGGACGAATAGATATCGCGATTTCTTTAGTTGATTGTTCTGATGGCGCAGGCATCGCAAAATGGATGAGCAGCACAAAAGTATGCAGTAAGATTGCAAGTATTATTGCGACAATAAAGACTCGGTCTTGCCACCAATAATGAAAAGGCTCTATAGAAAGACTTCTTTTTTTCAACATAATCTTAAAAGCATATAAATGCCTTTTCCCCACGGTATCAATACCGAACAAAATACAAACTGATATTCAAATATGGATAAAAATGTGATTCACTTCAAATATGAGCTTTTATCCATTTTCATTTTGTGAAAATGTATCAATTAAATTTGTTACACTGCAATATCAAAACCTGTTTTTTATCATAATAAAGATTGTGTTGATTCTTTAGTAAATCATCATCTGGAAGTTCTTTTATGCAAACGCTATTTTCCTCATTAGTCAAACGTCTTCATAAAGTCTACCGAAAAGCTGAAGCCTTCATTGAGGAAGAAAGAGATTTTACATTATCGCAAACTTTTCTAAATGCGACCTTAGAACGTTACGTAACGAATAATGTCGAGTTTTTAGATGATCTACACGCAGATCTTTATCATGATTGGTTAAGGCTCTATGCCACCATGCATGTCAAAGGTTTAGAAACGACTTTATCTGTCGATTTAAAATTGATTCAGATGGAATTTAATAAAGAACAGCAACTTATAGTTTTTGAGCAAATTAGTAACACGCAAATTGTAGAAGCTAAATATAAAAATTTCTGGCAAAAAATTGCTGTAAAAGCGGCTATTTTTTACTATCACAAAATTCTAAAAAAAGACCCATTGGGTATGATTTTGGAGCGTTTTAACGTAGCCCAAGAAAAAGATGATCTTATCTTCCTAGACCTGAACCGTTGGTTCGGTAAAAAAGCCAGCATTATTGAAACATTGGGCAAAGTTCATATTAACTATGCACGGGTTCGTGAAGCAGAATTGGTCGTCTTTGGTAACGTTAATCTCGCTGCCTTACTTTTCCGAGATCAAGATGATGACTTTGAGGATGATCTGGAAGACACTGAAATTACGCCAATACAGCAAAAAGATGCATAACAACTGTATGAGCTAAAGAAATTTATTGTTAAAAAACACAAAGAGATTACATATTTAGCATAAATCCTGATTTTTTCTCCATGATCAGCAGGCATAATATGCAAAAGTCATAGATGCATCAGCACTGACCTTTCAGTCTGTACAAGGATATTTACTTATGGCAACAAAATTTCTGAAATCATTCAGCATCGCAACTGGTATTTCGACAACTTTGCTTATTGCAAGTTTCTCTAGCCATGCACTTGCCATGAGCCCATTTCAGGCAAATTATCAGTTTACCTATAATAATAAAGGCATGGGTTCAGCAACACGCGCACTTAGTCAACAAGGAAATAACTGGACTTATCTATTCACTGCAAAAGCTGGTGGAATCGCTTCTGCAAGTGAAACAAGTAAATTTAGTTTTGCTAATGGCAAAATTGGTTCACAAAGCTTTAGTCGTACTAGTAAAATTTTAATTCATAACAACACTATGAATATTAATTTTAACCCTGGTAATAAGACAATTAGCACGAAGAAAGATGATAAAGCCCGCTCATTTGCTTGGCAGCCTGGCGTACTTGACGAGCTAAATGCTGAATTACAAGTTCGTGAAGATTTAAAAAATGGTTCACTCAAATCTTCTTACCCTCTTGCAGATGCAAAAGAAGTTGAAAACCGCCGTTTTGTAAAACAAGGCAATGAAAAAGTTAAAACCTCTTATGGCACCTTTGACACTGTAAAAGTGGTCTTAGAACACGGCAGACCAGATCGCAGTACTATTTTCTGGTTAGCACCTAAATTAGACTACTTACCGGTTAAAGTAAGTCATATAGACGGCAAAACATCTTATGGTTTGTTATTAACAAGTTATAGCGGTAAAACGAATTAAAGCTTGCATTTTTTCGGATGCTTTTTAAAATACGCATTTGCTTTAAAAGCATCCGTCTAGAGGATTCTCCCGTGCACGCACTAGAACAGAAAATCTTAACAGAAGGTATCGTTCTATCTGATCAAGTGTTGAAAGTCGACGCTTTCTTAAATCACCAAATTGACCCTGTCCTCATGCAGCAGATTGGTAAAGAATTTGCCGCTCGCTTCAAAGATGCAGGGATTACCAAGATTATTACCATTGAAGCTTCAGGTATTGCGCCAGCAATCATGGCAGGTTTAGAACTTGGTGTACCTGTGATTTTTGCTCGTAAATATCAATCGCTCACTTTAAAAGACGATTTATATCGCGCTAAAGTATTTAGTTTTACTAAACAAACTGAAAGTACGATTGCTATTTCAAACAAGCACATCAACTCAAGCGACAAAGCTTTAGTAATTGATGACTTTTTGGCAAATGGTCAAGCTGCACTTGGTTTGATTGACTTAATTCATCAAGCAAATGCAGAAGTTGTAGGTGTTGGTATTGTGATTGAAAAATCATTCCAACCAGGCCGTGATTTATTGCTTGAAAAAGGTTACCGTGTTGAATCTTTAGCACGAGTTAAATCACTTACTGATGGCACAGTAACTTTTATTAAAGAATAAAATTATTTAAGTAGAAAAAGAGCGGAGTTCCGCTCTTTTTTTATTTTTATAAGATTATGAGTGAAGTTTTTTTATGATTTCACCTAAACGTTTACCTTGTGCTTCACATAAAAGCTTTTCATCTTGGCTTAAACCTTGATCATGACGTGGACCACTTACATGGCTAGCACCATACGGCGTTCCACCTGTTTTTGTATTCGATAATGCAGGAATAGAATTTGGTAAACCTAAAATCATCATGCCATGATGAAACAAAGGTGGTAGCATCGTTAATAAAGTACTTTCCTGCCCACCGTGCATTGAACCAGAAGAAGTGAAAACACATGCTGGTTTGTTGTGTAAAGCCCCATTTAACCAAAGGCTTGTGGTCTGATCCCAGAAATATTTCATTTCGCTTGCCATGTTACCAAAGCGAGTTGGAGACCCAAGTGCCAAGCCTGCACAATTGGCTAAGTCCTCTAAAGTGCAATAAATATCGCCTTCTTCAGGAATGCTTGGTTCAGCTTCTGTTACTACTGTTGCAATATTAGGTACTGTGCGAATTTTTACATTAATACCTGCAGCTTCAACACCATTCGCAATAAGATGCGCCATTTCTTTAGTAGAACCATATTTACTGTAATAAAGCACAAGAATGTAAGGTTGCATCGGTTTCATGAATTTTGTTAAAAAGAACACTATACGATATTTTTTATTTTTTTGGCGAAGCCAATTTTATGAAATTTTAGAGGTGATTGATTTTTAAGGGCAACAGTAACAAATATCGGTAAAAGCTTTTTACTACGTTTTGTTACGATGATACATACGGAACTTTCAGAATACTTTTTTATTCTTTAGGTTAAAGTTTACCCACATCAAAGATAGTGTTCTCAACCGAATACACCGGTGAATATCAATCACCCACATCATGATTAAAAAAATCGGGATAGATGACGCATGTTAGAACGTTTTTTGAAGAGACTTCCTTTTTATAACAAGACCTGGTTTCAATTTATTTTATTTGTAATTAAGCGTTTTGAAGCTGATCGCTGCCGAGAACAAGCTGGTGCTCTCACCTATACAACTCTTTTTGCTGTTGTGCCGATGCTAACAGTATTTTTAGTTATTATTTCTTCAATTAAAGCCTTAGAACCTGCTAGACAACAGTTGCAGCACCTAATTTATAGTAATTTTTTACCTAAAAGCACCATTGCATTTGATAAGGCACTCAATGCTTTTACCGAAAAATCCAGTAATTTAACTGTGATTGGTGTGCTGTTTCTATTTGTCACCACAGTTTTAATGCTGACAACAATTGAAACTGCCTTTAATCGCATATGGAGAGTAAAAGAAACTCGTAGCGGCATTGTAGGCTTTATGCGCTACTGGACCATTATTTCGCTTGGTCCCATTATTTTAGGTAGTGCATTTGTTATTTCATCAACCGTTGCATCAATGAACTTATTAAGTAATAACTTCACGGGTTATCAACTTGATGGTGCATTTCTACTTTGGCTTATTTCTTTTGTTCTTACTGTTTTGGGATTCTTTATTTTATATTGGACCATTCCCAACCGCACAGTTCCCTTATTTTCAGCAGCAATTGCCGCGTGTTTGAGTGCTGTATTGTTTGAAATACTTAAGAATTTATTCGGCTTTTTGATGTCTAACTTCACCAGTTATGAAATCATATATGGTGCATTTGCAGCAGTACCTATTTTCTTATTATGGGTATTCTTATCTTGGAATATTGTATTACTCGGTGTCGAGGTGAGTTTTGCCCTTACCGCTTTTCATTCAGGCAAAGAACAAAAAAGACATCCAGTACTCATGCTACTCGATATTTTAGAATTATTTTATAAAAAGCAAAAACTTGGTGAAAGTGTAAATGATAAAGAAGCATTAGAAATTTTAGGCCGTGGCGAAATTGGCCGGTGGCCCGCTTATGTTGTCTTACTCGAAGAGCAAAATTTGGTTAAACGCACAGATAAAGATGAATATGTTTTAGTCCGTAATTTATCTCAAGTCGACTTTTGGAGTTTCTTTACCGCATTACCTTATCCACTTCCATTACGCCCAGATGTATTAAATGTGCATGATGATGACGAATGGATGGAAAAAATCGGCCCAGCTTTAGTTGAGTCCAATGACTATTTGGCAGCTAAACTCTCTATTCCACTTTCAACAATTTTTGAAGAGAAATAGAAAATAAGATTATTTATTCATATAAAAATCTTCTATATCCAGACAATAAAAAACCCTATTATCAGTTCAATAATAGGGTTCAAAACTTAGCGATTTAAATCAAATTATGCTTTAACAAAGGTTTCCCAAACAAAATCTTGAGTAGCACCTTTCAAAGTCATTTTTAGCTGATCACCAGCATGCAGTGGCCCCACTCCTGCTGGCGTACCCGTCATAATGACATCGCCTGATTCAAGTGAAAACACCTGATTAATATCAGTTAAAAGTTCGCCAATAGTAAACATTAACAGTGCAGTATTACCATCTTGACGCAATTCATCATTAATATGGAAAGTGAATTTGGTCTCTTCCCAATTGGTAATTTCACTTACATCTACCCAGTCCGCAAGTACACATGAACCATCAAATGCTTTTGCTCTTTCCCAAGGCTGACCTTTATCTTTTAATTCATTTTGCATATCACGCAAAGTTAAATCTAACCCTAAAGTTACAGCACCAATAGCTTGCAATACTTTTTGCGGATCAGTTTCGCCTTTTAGTGGCTTATCAATACGCAAAACAAATTCGCATTCGAAATGGCAACTACCCCAAGATGGATTCCACGAAATACCTTCATCTAAACCAATCAAACTACTTGGTGGCTTGATAAACAATACTGGTCGTCCCGGCATTGCATTGTTCAGCTCTTTTACATGATCAGCATAACTTCTGCCCACACAAACGATTTTTGAAGGACGTGTTTTCATGAGGCTTCCTTTATTGTTGCGACTAATAATTCTAATAACTTATTTCTTAAATGTATTTTCAAATACAGTTTGATCTGAAACTTGAGCAAAGGCACGTTTCGGTACAATAATGACCGTTTTGTTTTTTAACTCAAGCATATAAGTCAGTTTACCCTTAGCAAAAGTCTGCACATCGCCATACTGTACGACTTGTTTACGACCAGCAGCATAGAGTTCAAAATAATCTTGGTATAAATCGATCCCTTGCTCACTCTTACCAAATTGATAACGTACAAACTGACGCTTGAACATCATAGGTAAAAGCCAATAGCGCATTAGACCTTGCATAATCAGGAAAAAAATACCCAAAGCAACATAGTAGCGACCAACGCCTGATAAGCCTAAATAAAAACCCCAAATAACAATTGCAATACTAATAACAGGGGTTAAAAAACGTGTGAATTGTTTCTTTCCGAATGTCACCAAGCCAAACCCGTCTTGAGACTCTTCTAAATTTAAATAATAACGTAAAGATAAAGCGCTTTTTTGCTCGGTCATCACTATGTGTCAATATTGAATAAATCGAAACTATTAGAGCATATTCATCTACGCTTTAAAATGAATCAAAAGTGATTTTTTATTTTTGCTCACACGATAAAGCTTTCATTCGTACAAGTTGTTTACTCGTTTCATATATAGAACGTAGATTCATATTTATAAGGCTTATTTCATATTCTTAAATTTATAGAATGTTTCTATTGTCTCTTTAGTGGAATCCGTCATGTCTTTCTTTGCAAAACTATTTGGCTTAAATCAAAAAACGACAGCTCAAGAAGATGTGGCTTTAAAAGCCGCTCAAGAGCTAAAATCTTCAAATGAAACTTCTTTTATAGAACTCATTAAAAACCGCCGCTCTATTTATGCAATTGGAAATAACTTAAACCAATCAAATAGTGAAATTGAAAAGTTAATTCAAGAAGCAATCAAACATAGCCCTTCTGCATTTAACTCTCAATCATCTCGCGCTGTTATTTTATTTGGACAATCACATCAAAAATTCTGGGATATAGTTCTAGAAGTTTTAAAAAGTATTATCCCAGCTGAAGCTGTATCTGGAACAGAACAAAAAATTCAAAGTTTTGCCGCTGGTGCAGGCACAGTTTTGTTTTATGAAGATCAGAACGTAGTTAAAGGCTTACAAGAACAGTTTGAAGCTTATGCTGATAATTTTCCAATCTGGTCTGAGCACTCAACAGCAATCGCTCAATTTGCAGTTTGGAACGTATTAGCTGAACAAGGTGTTGGTGCTTCATTGCAACACTACAACCCAATTATTGATGAGAAAATTAATGCTGCTTTCTATATCCCAGCTGAATGGAAGCTAAGAGCTCAGTTAGTTTTTGGTTCTATTGAAGGTAACGCGGGTGAAAAAGCCTTTATTGACGATGCAAACCGTTTTAAAACATTCGGCTAATAGATAATCCTTGAATCTAGATCTTTTTAAAGCTGGTTGTCATGTGCACCAGCTTTTTTATTAGAATCATAAAAAATGGGCACAAAAAAACCGCTATATATAGCGGTTAATTATTCAAGTGGTGCGCTCAGAGAGATTCGAACTCCCGACCCCTTAGTTCGTAGCCAAGTGCTCTATCCAGCTGAGCTATGAGCGCGTACTTGATGGAGGGCATTATACGCAGTTTTTCTATTTTAGAAAGGACTTTTTCATCTTTTTGTCATCAAGCGTCTAGTTCTTAGCCATAACAAAATATCTTGGTAGCCTAGCTTTCCTAAAAAGGGGAATTTCTTGTCCATAAAATATATTTGAAATATTTTTTTTCAATTAAAGGTGCCCTCTTCTTTTATCCAATTTGGACATTTTGACCAAATTGACAGAATCAAAAGCCTAGTTTTTTAGTCAGGATTATATAAATAATATATTTCTACTTATGCAAAATTATTTTTATAAATAAAACTATTTAGCACTAATAATTATAAAAATAATAAAAAATGGAGGAAAATACACTCATCTTTAAACCATATATTATAAAAAAAATTATTATTTTTATGTCTAAATCAGAATGAATATCTAATTGTCAAAATATTATAAGTATCAAATTATTTGAGTAGAAATATGGATTGACACTTTTTGAGATCTACCCAATACTAAATTTTAATTATTGAGAAACATATCTCAATAATTGCCTAACGCAATAAATAAATACTTACTTAAAAATACATAAATATACAGGAAATAGACCATCATGTTCTTACTGAAAACTCTCGTATCTTCAATAACAAAAGTTACTCAGGACTTGAGTAATGTTGTATCAGTGAATCCTGTTGTAAACACAGGTTCTACTGTTAATGTAAACGTTTCCGATATAAATATTGCTACTGGAAATGTTTCAACATCAGGCTTACTTTCTAATGTTGTTTCAACTGTAACCAATACCGTTTCTCAGACAACAGGCTTAGTCTCTGGTGTAGTGGGTACCGTAACAGGTGCTGTTGGTGGTGTAACTGGTGGCGCTACTAGCGGCAATCCAGTCGGTGCAGTAACCGACATCCTTGGCGGTGTGACTGGCACTATCGGCGGCCTGACTGGTGGTTTAACTGGTGGCGTGACTGGCGGCAATCCAGTCGGTGCAGTAACCGACATCCTTGGCGGTGTGACTGGCACTATCAGCGGCCTGACTGGTGGTTTAACTGGTGGCGTGACCGGCGGTAATCCAGTTGGTGTAGTAACTGACATTATTGGTGGTGTAACTGGGGCTATCGGCGGTGTGACTGGTGGTGCTGGCGGTAATCCACTTGGTACTGTTACTGACATTATCGGTGGTGTGACAGGCGGTATTATTGGTGGTGGTACATCACCTATTTCCCCAGTTGTTGATGTGGTTCAAGGCGGCATCGATGTTCTTCAAGGTGTGGAAAGCCTAAAAACCAGCATTATTAATACAGGTATTAATACTGTTGCAGACACTGTAGTTGGTGTACTTCCTCAAACTGAGCACCCTGTTACTGATATTGCTCACCTCGGCACTTTAACTTTCGAAACATCTCGCGACACTGTAAATGGTGCGCTTGAGGTTGTATCTGATTTAGTAGGTGGCGATATTCAAGGCGCTACCCAATCTGCAACTGGTATTGTCAACACGCTCATTACCAATGGTACAACTGCGACTGGTATTTTAACTGACATTCTTGGCGGTGTGACTGGTGCTATTGGTGGTGTGACTGGTGGCGTAACTGGTGGTAATCCGCTTGGTACTGTTACTGATATTATCGGTGGTGTGACTGGCGGCGTAACTGGTGGTAATCCGCTTGGTACTGTTACTGATATTATCGGTGGTGTGACTGGCGGCGTAACTGGTGGTAATCCACTTGGTACTGTTACTGACATCATCGGTG
>NZ_JBITPU010000026.1:0-20332 GCF_044684115.1 Acinetobacter sp. ABJ_C1_1
CATTTGATGCTTAAAAATTTGTCACGGTATAACCAAAAATTTCTAAATAATTTCAATAAACAAATATAAGAACATGATAAATATAATAATTTTAATATTTCACATGCTATAAAACAAAGTTTCGGATGTTTACCTCCATATGTTTTTTATATTTTACCGAATGATAAAAAAATCATAATTAATAAATAATAAAAATAAAAAACCTCTTGTAATAATAAAGTTGATTATTTACCAAATGTTATATTTTAAAAATTGTTATTAAAAATATCACCAATAATTAGATTAAAAAAATAACATTCAAAAAAATATAATGATTTTTCTTCTTGTTTTTTTCACAAATGTATATTTAGATTTAATTAAGATTATTTAAAATCACATTTGTATTTTATGAATACAGTTTAAGCAAAATTAAATTTTACTTAACACTGACCATAATATTTTAAGGAGAAAGTATTATTACGACCAAATCGTGTGACATTTTAAATTAATTATATCTCTGTACTTAACCATAAAAATCCACCCAGCGTTAAATCATATTCAGCCAGGAAAGATTAAAAAACTCATGAAACTTAAAACAAATTTTTCGCTTCTCGCTTATAGCTGTGCATTCGCATTATTCGGTTCCATGCAATTTGCCCATGCTGCACCTTTACTTACGCCTCATATCACAAATGAAGTCAGCCCTGCACCTACAGCCAATGCATGGATTGAAGTTGATACTCAAGCTTTTGAAGATAATATTAAAAGGACAAATCAATTACTTAATGGCAAAACACAACTTTGTGTAGTCATGAAAGCAAATGCATATGGGCATAGTATTGACCTACTTATGCCGAGTGTTATGAAGTTAAACGTATCGTGTATTGGTATTACCAGTAATGCAGAAGCGGCGATGGTTCGTAAGCATGGCTATAAAGGCAAAATTACACGTTTACGTACAGCCACAGATAGTGAAATCATCAATGCACATGCTTTAAATATTGAAGAGCTTTTGGGTAATTATGATCAGGCTGCCCGTATCTCTAAATGGGCAGAAGCGAACAATACAACTGTTCATTATAGCTTGGCTTTAAATTCGGGCGGTATGGATCGTAATGGTCTTGAAATGTCTACAGCTCAAGGTAAAGAACAAGCTGTTGCAATCACTAAGCTTCCAAATCTTAAAATTGACGGCATTATGACCCATTATGCTGTAGAAGATGAAAAATATGTTCGTGAGCGCCTAGCTCAATTTAATGAACAAACAGCATGGTTGATTAAAAAAGCCAAACTGAATCGTAAAGAATTAACATTACATACAGCAAATTCATTTGCTACTGTAAATGTTCCTGAATCACATTTAGATATGGTCCGTGCAGGCGCAATTATTTATGGAGATTTTCCTAATCACCCTGAATTTAAACGCATGATGGCATTTAAAACACAAATTGCTGCAGTTAATAATTACCTTAAAGGTTCAACTGTAGGTTATGACCAAACTTATACGTTGACACGTGACTCCAAACTTGCAAACTTGCCTGTAGGTTATTCGGATGGCTACCGTCGTAGTTTTAGTAATAAAGCTTTTGTCTTAGTCAATGGACAAAAAGCGCCAGTGGTTGGTCGAGTATCAATGAATACTGTTATGGTTGATGTAACAGATATTCCAGAAGCCAAAGCGGGCGATGAAGTTGTATTATTTGGACGTCAAGGCAATGCTGAGGTTCAATCTAGTGATTTAACGAGTCTTACAGGCCATATTTTGACAGAGGCCTATACTCCATGGAGTAACTCTAATCCACAAGTGATTAAACCTATTCAATCTCAGCAATCAACGCAAATCAGTAATCATCAAGTTGCAGCAACCGCTGAGTAAACTTTAGGTGAATTGATAAGTAGCCCTATATTTCAAAAAGTATCGGGGCTACTTTTAGTATGACCACATCCCTTAATCTATTACATCCTACTTAAATTCTTATATAAAAAAAGAGCATTTTTATGCCCTTTTTATTTTTATTTAGTCTTTAGCTTGCATGCTTAAAACGATCTATTTGCTTAATTTCATAAGGCAAACCGACATAGTTTTCGGCTAAGGTTGTTTTACCCGCAATCGAACCCAGTACATAACTCAACTCGGCTTGTTTAATCTTGTGATCGAACTCACTTTCAGTTTCAAAACGATGTAATAAATGAGTCATCCACCAAGAAAAACGCTCCGCTTTCCATACACGTTGCAGGCATTTTTCAGAGTATTCATTTATACCTTGTTCGGAACCTTCGACATAATATTCAATGAGTGCACTTGATAAATAAGCAATATCAGATGCAGCGAGATTAAGACCTTTTGCTCCTGTCGGTGGCACAATATGCGCAGCATCACCTGCTAAAAATAGTTTTCCGAAACGCATTGGTTCTGTCACAAAGCTACGTAACGGCGCAATACTTTTTTCAATAGAAGGTCCTGTCACTAACTTTTCACGGCTTTCAGGGTCTAGGCGGTTTTTTAACTCATCCCAAAACTTTTCATCCGACCAGTCTTCGACATGATCTGTTAAAGGGACTTGTAAATAATAGCGGCTACGCGTTTCTGAACGCATACTACATAAAGCAAAACCACGCTCTGACTGTACATAAATGAGTTCATCGGCTACAGGTGGAACATCGGCCAATACGCCTAACCAGCCAAACGGATACACTTTTTCAAAGGTCTTTATTTTATCTTGAGGCACACTGGCACGGCAGACACCGTGGTAACCATCACACCCTGCTATAAAGTCACAATGAATTTGAAAAGCTTTACCTTGGTACTCAAACTCAACTTTTGGGGCAGTATAAAAGTCTTTCACATGTACATTTTGAGCTTCATAAAATGAAGTGAGCTGCTCTGCTTCACGTGCAGTCATTAAATCTTTAGTCACTTCGGTCTGACCATATACTGTCACTTTTTTTCCACCCGTGAGTGCGGCCAAATCAACCCGATGTAACTCACCATTGGTCAAAATTTCAATGCCCGAATGTGGTAATCCTTTTTCTTTTAAGTTTTGGTCAACACCTGCTTGTTTGAGTAAGTCGACCGAAACTTGCTCTAAAATTCCTGCACGAATCCGTGAAGCCACATATTCAGCACTACGTTGCTCAACAATAATATGATCAATGCCAGCTTTATATAGAAGTTGCCCAAGCAATAACCCTGCTGGTCCAGATCCAATAATTGCAACCTGTGTCTTTAAAATATCCATAACTTCATCCTTGTTTCATCCTGACTTTTAAATTACTGGCTTTAACTTTTGTTCACTATGTATCCAAGACGAAAATAACCGTTTATCATCTAGTTTGTCCGAATAGCGGACAGAAACAACCAAAATAACAGGAATGAATGGATGCCTTCTCTCGATGCTTTTCTAGAGCACCCGAACTCGCATGAGAAAATTCGTCAAGATGACTACATTGCAGGGTTAGCAAAAGGCTTGGCTTTACTTGAAGCTTTTGGAACAGATCGGCAGCGGCTCAATGTCACTCAAGTGGCTGAGCGAACCGGTATAAGCCGTACAGCGGCAAGGCGTTATCTGAAAACTTTAAAATACTTAGGCTATTTAGAAACAGATGAACATTACTTTTGGCTCACTCATCGCGTGCTGCGTTTTTCGAGTTCTTATTTAAGCTCTGCCCACCTACCGAAAGTTGCTCAATCCTTTCTAAATCTTTTGTGTGCACAGACGTCTCTGACTTTCTCGATTGTGGTGTTAGACGATAACGAAGTGGTGCCGATTGCCCGTAGTTATTTACCACAGCAAGATAATTTACGCGTTAGCCCTTATGGTATGCATTTAGGAAACCGTCTCCCTGCCCATGCCACTTCTACGGGTAAAGTTTTACTGGCAGCACTACCTGAAGAAGCCCAACATACGTGGGTAAAAAATTACGGTTTAAAACGCTTAACGCCTTTTACCATAGTAGATGAGTCAAAGTTTTTTGAAGTGCTTAAGGGTATTTCGTTATCGGATTATTGTCTTTCCAAAGAAGAACATGAGCTTGGCGTAATTGCGATTGCAGTGCCCGTATTTAACGCCCAAGGTCAAGCCATAGCAGCGCTTAACTGCATGTCTCAAACTAACCGTGTACAAGAAGATTATTTGGTTCAGCAAATTTTGCCCTTGTTGCGTAACACGGCAAATGAACTTAGAAATGTAATTTGAGTAAACGTAGAAACTCTTGTCATCGATTAGAGATATAAGAGTTTCAGTTTATGATTTTAAATGGCGAATTCTTTAACTTGCTGGTTTGCCAGATCTAATGCATTGCTGCGATAGGCTTGCATGTCTAGGCCTTCTGCATAAATAAATTCGACTTCATGAATGCCCATTAGCCCTAACACCGCTTTGAGATAAGGCGTTACTGCCTCAGTTTTTTGGCCAACATGCATACCACCCCGACTACTTACGACCACCGCTTTTACTCCTTCAACCAAACCTTGCGGATAAGTTTCGGTATAGCGGAATGTTTGTCTTGCGCGTGCCGCCAAATCAAACCAGTTTTTGAGTTGAGTCGGGACATTTAAGTTATACATGGGTGCGCCAATAATGAGTAAATCAGCACTTTTTAGTTCAGCAATTAATTCATCAGACAAAGCGACTATTTGCTGAAGGTCTTGATTGTTATTTTCAGCCCCACGAAGCGCCTGAAAGATTTCCAGATCTAATACAGGCAGGTTCATTTCAGCTAAATTGCGTATGGTAATGTCATCTTGCAAACCTTGATCTTTTCGATGTTCAAGCATTACATCAATTAAGCGATTAGTTTGTGAACCCTCACCCATAATGCTGGATTTTAATACCAATATTTTAGCCATGACCATCTCCACGTTTTTGATGATGCCATATTAACCCCACAATAAATTCAACAGTGGTGATATTATTTCTTATCATTGGTTCCATTTAGGCAACAATCATGCAACATGAGCTAAGTGCAATTTCTATATTTGTGACGGTGGTCGAAGCTGGAAGCTTTGTAAAAGCTGCCGAGCAATTGCATTTAACTCGCTCAGCCATAAGTAAAAATATTGCTCGCCTTGAAGATCAGCTTGGTGTGGCTTTATTTAAAAGGACAACACGTTCACTCAGCATGACTGACGAAGGCGCTTTGTTTTATGAACATAGCCGTCGAGCAGTGAATGAAATACAAAATGCTGCGGCTTTATTAGACCAAGGGAAAATTAACGCAACAGGCCGATTAAGAGTGTCTGTGCCAGTGCTGTTCGGGCAACTCTTTGCTGCCCCGCTCATGGTTAAATTTGCTCAGCAGCATGCGGACTTACAGCTAGAAATTTCATTTAATGACAGAAATGTAGACTTGATCGAAGAAAGTTTTGATTTATGCATTCGAATCGGGGCGTTGCCTGACACCACTCAGCTCGTTGCCAAACCGATTGGTGAGCATCGGATGCTACTTTGTGCCTCACCTGACTATTTAAATAAAGCAGGTCCCCTAGAACATATTGAGGACTTAGACCATCACGCGACGATTGCCGATCCGCATTTTGGTCAAATGCAAAAATGGCGACTTCAAAAGGAAAATAGCGAGCCTTTATTTATTAAACCGAAAGCAAAACTTCTTTTAAATGACCTGCAAGCCATTAAAAATGCAGCGCTTGCTGGAGCTGGTATTGCTTGGCTTCCCGATTGGCTCATTCAAAATGAATTAAAGGACGGTAAGCTAATACAAGTGTTAGAAACCATGTCGAGCATTGCTTTTCCAATACATTTAGTATGGCCTACGCTACCTTTTATGCCACTGAAAACCCGTCTTGCAATTGATTATTTGGCGCAGCACTTACCCCCTGAACTAAACAGACAAGCTTAAAATAAACAAGGCCTTTTGCAGTCATGCTTACTTTGTGAATGTCATAATGTATATAGATCAAACTTAATCTTTTTTAGAAAAAAGCCACATGCAAAGATGTGGCTCAATAGAATTTACTCGTATTTCAATCGAAAACTTTCAAGCAAACTAATCAGCTTCCTCTTTTTTAGAAGAAGACCCCAAAGCCATACTCGAAAATACGCCATCGCGATAAATCCATGCATGTAATAATGCAGCAGATAAATGACCAATAACGACAGCAAATAATAGCCAAGCCAAAATTCCGTGTAGAGTACGGAACCAAGCGTAAAGCGTAGAGTTAGTGGGTGCTATAGGCGGAAGGTCCCAACCCGGAAATAAAGTGACAGGCCAATTACCTGCCGATAGCGTTGCCCATCCGAGCAATGGCAAACTAAACATCAAAATATAAAGTAGCCAATGTGATGCATGAGCAAGAAACGCCTGCCAGCGCGGTACAGTCGGCGGCAAAGGTGGAATTGGATAACAGAGTCGATTTATTAATCTTATGATGACCAATAATAAGATTGCGATTCCTAAAGGACGGTGAATATCGATTAACCACGGACGCCAAGTCATTGAGGTGGTCATGCCTACCCCAATAAATAGCATAGCTAAAATTGCTGCCGCCATAAGCCAATGCAGTATTCGAGCAGTTAAATTAAAATGACGTGGAGCATTATCGTTAGATTTATTTTGCATTGTTCATCTCTCCTATTTGCCCACGGCATCCGTTGCTTTGCCAAATCCAATTTCACGTAATCGAGCATTGTAAGACTGTGAATAGATAGCCGCTCGTGCTGCAAGTACTGGATCATCTGATAACTCAATTCCAGGTGGCACCAAAGTTGGGTCAAAGTTAATATCACGACAAGCGCCATTTACCTGTTCAGTCACATTTTTGACTTCTAATGTTCCGGCTATAACTTCTTTACGGTCTTTTGGCCAAGGCTGAGATGGGTCATTCACTGGATCTCCTGGCTCGGCAAGTTGCAAAACTAAATCCCAATAGAGCGGCCCTTCAGCCAAACGTTTTTTGATGTCTTTAAATAAGAAATCATGATCAGCTTGATCACGTTGTTCTTTGGTCAGACTAATAAATTTTGAATGAGGACGCATAGACCAACGGACTGGCTGTTCTTGTCCATTGGCTGCCCGCAATATAAAGGCATTTACGACATAAAATTCTGCACCGCTGAAACTACCAGTTAATGGCATCTTGGCCTTTTGCTCAATAGACTTACGCGCTTCGGGATATTCTTTTAAAAACGCCTCAACAAGGGCTGGATCAGGTTTCCCAGTAGACGGAACTGGTTTAAATGCTTTTTGCTGCGCCAAAAAACCTTCAGCATTTCGAGTCGGGAAATAAGGAAAGTTGTTTAATTTCATGCGCCACTG
Organism: Acinetobacter sp. ABJ_C1_1; assembly: GCF_044684115.1. Lineage (NCBI taxonomy): Bacteria > Pseudomonadati > Pseudomonadota > Gammaproteobacteria > Moraxellales > Moraxellaceae > Acinetobacter > Acinetobacter sp. ABJ_C1_1. Next base: position 7,255 of record NZ_JBITPU010000026.1, read on the forward strand.
CGAATGATCGGCTGGAGAAAGTAATAAAGCCATACTCACTGTTGCGGTAGAATTATCTGCCGCATGCGGGTTACCGCTTCCAATAGAAAATCGGCCAATTGCTGGTATATCAGACTTGGCAAATACAGTGGCTTTAGAGAGTGCTGCTGCCGCACCATTACTATGGTAAGTGCCATCAAAACAAATACCTTTACCATGTGCTCGTCGATATCCGGGATCAAAGTTTTTTAATGTGTCACCCAAAAAAGTTTTGGATGTTGTTCGGTGTCCAAATAGACCAGCGGTCCAAGCAAATGCCAATACTAAAGCGCCTGCGATCACAGCAATACCCACGAATCGCAGCCAGTACTTCTTTAGCGTTTTAAAATTCAAATTATTCATTCTTCATCCTGTGTAAATTATATAGCTGCATTTATAAAGAAAAGTTTGATCCTATAAAAAGAGTATTACTTAATTTGATGGAATTATGTTCAAGATTAGCTAAGTAAATAAAATCCCGAAATTTCTGGATCCAATAGTGATAAGCCTTAATATAATATTTATTTCTGGGCCATATAAGTTACGTACCGTGAGGTTATTATTAAGTTTATTAACATTTGAATAGAGATAAATAAAGCATGGGAACGAAAAATGTAAAAGTTCCCACATTGGCAGAGAGAGTCCGAAGAGATGATCTTTTTACTGGCGAAAATAATTGATTCCATGAGCCAGATATAACTTATAAGCGCTAAAAAAGAGGCCGAAGCCTCTCTATTTTTACTGCATTCAAACTCAGTCATCAATCATAGCGAACTCTTGTTCAGGCGTACCTTTCACCAAATGATGACGGCTATATAATAAGTAATAGAGTATAAATCCAACGTAAATCAGCGCGGCTAATAACCAAACTTTTGGATTCACCATTAACCCTGCCACTACAGCAACGGCAGCAAGAATCAAGGCGATACAAGACGTCCATATTGCTCCAGGCGTTTTATACGGACGTGGCAATTCAGGGCGAGACAAACGTAATTTGATATGTGAGAGCATCATCAACACATAAGAAATGGTTGCGCCGAATACTGCCATTAAAATGAGCAAGTCACCCTCACCTGTTAAAGAGAGTAAGAAGCCAATAATGCCCGGAATGATAATGGCCCAATATGGCGCTTTATTTTCATTGGTAAGCGATAAGTTTTTTGGCAAATATCCCGCACGTGATAATGCAAAAATCTGGCGCGAATATGCATAAATAATCGAGAAGAAACTTGCGACAAGTCCAGCAAGACCCACAAAGTTAACAAAGCTTGCCAACCATGTGTGCTGACCATATACCGCAATGAGTGCATCAACTAAAGGTGCCCCTGAATTTTTTAAAGCATTTGAACCCGCTGCGCCTGCTCCTAAAAATAAAATTAAAAGTGCAAACGATGCCAATATCAACATTGAACCAATCAAGCCTCGTGGCAACGAACGTACTGGATCTTTTGCTTCTTCGGCTGCCAGTGGCACCCCTTCAACTGCAAGAAAAAACCAGATGGCATAAGGTACTGCGGCCCATATTCCCATATAGCCAAATGGTAAAAAGCTACTCGCACCTGCATGAGAACTGACTGGAATATCAAATAAACGCGCACTGTCAAAATGTGGAAGCATCGCAACAATGAATACAACCAGTGCAATACAAGCAACGGCGGTAATTCCAAACATGATTTTAAGCGCTTCACCTGCACCTTTGAGATGAATACCCATAAAAACTAAATAGCAAATTAAATAAACAGCCCAACCGCCAACGCCAAAGAGTGATTGGCAATATGACCCAATAAATACGGCAATCGCAGCGGGTGCAATTGCATATTCAATTAGAATTGCAGTCCCTGTGAGGTATCCTCCAAAAGGACCAAATGCAACGCGGGCAAAACTATAGCCACCGCCAGCAGTGGGCAACATTGTTGACATCTCAGACATTACAAAGCTCATGCAAAGATACATAAACGCGACGATGACTGTTGCAATAAAGAGTCCTCCCCAGCCGCCTTGTGCCAGCCCAAAATTCCAACCTGCAAAGTCACCCGAAATGACGTAAGAGACACCCAGCCCCACTAAAAGTAACCAACCTACTGCCCCCTTTTTCAACTGACGTTTTGCAAAATACTCTGCGTCCTGTTGTAAAGCACCAACATCTACGCTTAATTCAGACTCTTTCATTGTCGTATTGCCTTATCGACTAAATTTACACCACCAATAGTTGCGCAAAAGATATTCATAAAACTTGACAGCAAAACATCTCCCCGACCACTTGAAGTCAAGTTGATTCATTTTTTCTTTTATAAGATCGACGGCATCTCAACACGAAACGTGTTTAAAAATTAAATTGAGGAGATGGGTTATGTCTGTAGAACAAAATGAATTTTTAAGCCAAGTTCAATTACAAATACTGGCAGAACAAGCAATTAAGCAGTATCCATCAGACTATCAAGGACAGGTCAAACTACTGTGTCAGTCTGAAAATGCAACCTATCAAGTTTCGACTGGATCTGCCCGATATGCACTTCGAATTCACCGTCCGAACTATCACAGCAAACTCGATATACAAAGTGAGCTTGAATGGTTAGATGCTTTAAATGCCAGCGGTATTCAAGTTCCTGTTGCGATTGCAGATCAATCGGGTGAACGCGTCATTACCTTGAAACTATCGAATGATATTTATCGTTATGCAGTTCTTTTCAACTGGGTTGAGGGCGATATGCCGACTGTTGAAGTCGACCCTACTGCATTTGAGCAATTAGGACAAATTACCGCAAAGTTGCACCTACATAGTAAGACATGGCAAGCGCCTGAAAACTTTCAACGTATTGTGTGGAATCATGAAACCATGATTGGTGCAGATGGACACTGGGGAAACTGGAAAAATGCCCCTCATTTAAGACCACAAGATCACGGCGTGATTGAAGAAGCCATTGCACAAATCGCGAAAGATTTAAATTTCTTTGGCAAAACCCAAGAACGCTATGGTCTGATTCATGCCGATTTGCGTTTAACCAATTTATTACTACAACAAGAACGTATCGGTGTGATCGATTTTGATGACTGCGGCATGAGCTGGTTTATGCATGATCTCGCTGCTGCGATTAGCTTCAATGAACATTATGCCAATGCGCCTCATTGGGTTGATTACTGGTTAAAAGGCTACGAGCGCGTAGGTCATATTCAGTCTGAAGAATATGAAATGATCCCAACTTTTATCATGCAACGCCGCATTCAAATGATGGCTTGGAATGGTTCTCACGCACAAACAGAAATGGCTCAAAGTCTTGGGGATCAATGGTCCAATGAAACTGTGCGTCTCTGCAAAAAATATTTAAACGGACAAATGCCTGTAGGAATTTGAAAAGTGATTTAGATCGCTTTTCCTCATTTTCAATTTTTAGTTTTTAAATTTTATAGAATTTAAAGGAAGGGTTTATGCAAGCTAACCATCAACTGAGCAAAGTTGCCAAAGCACTATTACTCACCAGTAGTCTGGCAAGTATGATTGCTCTAAGCGCATGTAACTATAACCCTATACAAAGCACATCTCCCGCAGTCGCTATTCCCAAAAAGGAATATATCCAAAAAGGTCAATGGGACGCTTTTAACTTTGACCAGCTTAACCAATTAATTGCTACCTATGGAAAAGATAGCCCGAACTACAATCCTGACAAACGCCCGTATATTGTCACTGACTTTGACAATACCTCGGTATTTTTAGACATCGAAGAAGCAACTTTAATTTATCAGCTTGAACACTTAACCTTTAATGTTACGCCAGATCAGCTTAATCAGATTATTCGTAAAGGAATTAGCTCGCAAAACTTTGAAGCGGCCTACAATAACCAGCAAGGCCAAGCCGTCAATATTGATAAAATCGCCCCTGATATTATTGCGAGCTACTCATGGCTTTATCACCACTATAGCGGTCTCAAAGGTAAGCAAAGTCTCGATCAAATTAAACAAGATCCACATTATCTCGATTTCATTACTAAAATGAGATATCTCTATGCAGCGATTGGAGACACCTTTGATCATGAAGTTGCATATCCGTGGGTCACTTATTTATTTACTGGACTTACCGAACAAGAAGTCCGTAATTTGGTAAAAGCAACAGTGGCTTGGCAAATGCAGCAACCGATTGGACCCGTGACATGGACTTCCCCCGCAGCGCTTTCAGGCCAAGCAGGCGTTGTGAAAACTACTTGGGAAAATGGTTTAAGACCATACCGTGAAATGCAAAATCTATTTAAGGCCTTTCAGGACAATGGCATTGATGTCTATGTCTGCTCGGCATCTTTTATTGATGTGATTAAGGAGATTATTTCTAATCCAGAGATCGGCTATAACATTAATGAAAAAAATGCCTACGCCATGGAGCTAGAACGAGATACTCAAAATCGAATTTTACCCGAGTTTCGTCATGGCTATGCGCAAACTCAAGGTAAAGGCAAAACCGCAACCATCCAGCGTTTTTTAGTCTCTAAATATGGTTATGGGCCAATTTTTATCGCAGGTGACAGTGAAGGCGATCAAAATATGATGCAAGATTTTGCGGCGACTCAGAAGGTTCTAATTATCAATCGATTGCGCAGTCCGAGTTCTGATATTGGAAAGTTTTCTCAGCAGGCTGTGCAGAGCTACGGTCAAGCCAATACTAAGTTCTTACTACAGGGCCGCGATGCCAATACAGGTCAATTTAGACCCTCAATGGCCAGTTTAAGTTATGGCGCACAAACGGCAAAAACTACAAAAAATTAATATTTCACTTATTTTCTCATGCCTACAATACATGTTGTATGCATGAGAAGCCGCTTAATTTCTTGTTTTAGTTCTGCCCTGTTTGCCTATCTCTAATGCATTTTCTGCCTTCTTTTAGTTCGCTACCCAACCTTAAATACAACTCTTGATCTCTTCTTAAAGAATCAAGCCTGAAACTTAAAACAGCAAAACATAAGTTATTATTTTATAAAAACTTTTAACAACACAAAATCAAGGACGTAAGCAAAAACTGGTATGGCTTTTGCTTAATATAAGAATAGTTAGGAATAAATATCATGAGACTTGACATGTTACATCTCAACCCAGCTCATCTTGTCGATTCAAATATGTGTAATCAAGGTGTATTGTCTGCAGCTGCCTCTGGATTAAGCGAGTTTATTCGTCAAAAAGGTGCAGATGTTGATCGCGTTTTAGGTATTAGTGGTATTAATCCTGAACTTTTAATTAGCCCAACGTTGAGCTTACAACTGCCCAATTATTGCAAGGTGCTAGAACAGGCAGCACTAGTTTCTGGTTGTGATAATTTTGGCCTGCATTATGGTCAACAGTTTCAACCCAAATCATTAGGGCTCATTGGGTACATTGGTCTTTGTTCAAACACATTAGAGTCTGCACTCATGAACATGACCAATAATTTTTATTTGCATCAGAAAGATACACTTAATCGAATGGTAGATTTAGGAGATAGCTGGCGCATAGATTATCAGGTTCAACACGGTGCGATTTTAACTCGACGCCAAGATGCAGAACTGACCATGGGCATGTTTATGAATGTGATTCGTGAAGTGATGGGCCCTCATTATTCACCTCGTGCGATTCACTTTGAGCATACTCGACCTGAATTTTGGCAAGAACACAGCAAATTATTTAACGCGCCTGTTTATTTTGATCAGCCTTTTAACTCCATCATTATTTCAAAAAAAGACGTCCAGCATACTATGCCGGGGCGTGATTCTATTTTATTAACAGTGATTTTAGATACGCTGCTTTTACTCAATCGCTCTTCACCAAGTCAAAGTCTTGCAGATCAGGTTCGCTCTCACATCCAACTTGAACTCAGTGAAGGTGAACCAAACCTTGAAAAAATCGCTCATGATATTGGTTTAACGAGTTGCACCCTTACCCGCCGTTTAAAAAATGAAGGACTCACCTTTACCCATTTAGTCGATCAGGTTCGTTGTGAATTGGCCGAACATTATATTAAACAAAAAAATATTCCAATTTCAGAAATGGCATTCTTGTTAGGTTATTCAGAAGTAAGTGCTCTATCACGTGCATTTAAACGCTGGTTTGGTGTTACACCACGTCAATTAAGACACTAAAACATCGCAAATACAGGCCTTGAATAAAGGCCTTTTTATTATTTAAGTAATTCGAGATATTTTCTAAAGACACATAAGATAATTGAACAACAAAATACCCCTCAAATTAGATTTAACATCCAACTTGAAGGGTATTTTTTATATTTAAAGTGACTTACTTTAATTTTGTTAAGGCTTGATCCAAAGCACCGACTAACCAATCGATGTCTTTTATTTGGAAAGCCAAAGGTGGGCGCAGTTTTAATACGTTGCCATAAGGACCTGCAACTGAGGTTAAAACTCGATGAGTATTTCTGAGCTCTTCAATAAGATTCAAAGCTAATGCTTTATTCGGCTCTTTTGTGACTCTATCTTTAACCAGTTCAAATCCTATAAACAGACCAGCGCCACGGACATCGCCCACCATCTCATGTTTATCCATAAGTTTAGTGAGTTCTTTGAGAAGTAGCCCTCCCACATATTTGCTATGGGTTTGCAACTCTTCTTCCTGAATGACTTTAAGTACAGCCTGTGCCGCTGCCATAGAAACAGGATTACCACCAAACGTATTAAAATATGGAATTTTATCGCTAAAAGCAGCAAGGACTTCACTCTTGGCTAAAAGCCCTGACACAGGAACTCCGTTACCCATTGGTTTACCTGTGGTAATGATATCAGGCACAACATTGTGGCGACCAAAGCCCCAGAAGGAATCGCCAGTGCGCGCAAAACCCGGTTGTACTTCATCAGCAATAAAGATACCACCATTGGCATGCACAACATCAACCGCTTTTTGTAAAAACCCAACAGGATTAGGCATGACACCGTCAGAAGAAAATATTGAGTCCGCTAAAAAACCTGCAAACTTGATCCCTTTTGCATTCATATCATCAATTTGCTGTTGGATTTGCTGCGCGAACCATGTACCTAAATCATCAGTTTGAATTCGATAATAATCGGGTGCTGGAACTAGGCGAGTTGTAGTATCTAAAGGCTGCTCAGTTCCAAGCGCTGGAGAGCATCCTGAGGTTAAGCTACTGGTTCCATGATACGACTCTTGAGACACAATGATTCCTGTACCACCGCTATATTCACGGGCAATACGAATCGCTAAATCATTCGCTTCTGAGCCAGTACACATATACATAGCACGGTCAATTTCATCAGGAGTGGTTTGTAAAAGTTCTTCGGTATAATCCAAAATATTTTCATGTAAATAACGGGTATGGGTATTGAGCATTTTCATTTGCTCATTTACCGCTTCAATCACCGCAGGATGACAATGACCAATACTGGCAACATTGTTGTAAACATCCAGATATTGATGACCTGCTGCATCCCATAAATATTGCCCCTGTCCTTTTACCAGATGCACGGGATTACGATAAAACAAGCGATAGGATTCACCTAAAATTTTATTTCTTTTATCGGTCAGTTTGCGGGTAGCATGGTCCAGATCAGCAGCATGTTCTGGACGAAAGCTATTGGTATCCATAATGGTTGAACGCGTACCCATGAATGACTCCTCTATTTATATTCAGCATACTTTTGCGCGAGACGATGACTGACGTAGGCAACTCATAAGCTGATTCGAAATATTTCAGTATTTGATTGAAGTTACGCAAACCATATTGCTGAAGTATCTTTAAAAAAACTTGACCTCAGACCACTTAAGCCACGATTTGAAGTCAACTTATTGGTCTGATATTACAACGCTCAACTATTCTTTTTTACAGTAACTCAAACTTGTTACCACTACACGTCTGGAGTGACTCTAATTGGCTTTATATGATAGATGCCAACTCTTAAAGTTCATCTAATCGCTATTTATCATTAGAGCTTATGCTTCCCCTAATCGTGGGCTAAAATTTTTAGCAAAAGAATTTAGAAAACCATCCCACATCTTTTCCCGATCGATTGCCCCATCTGAACTTAAAAGCTGAATAATTGCGCCTTCAATCATATATAAAAATAGTTTGGCGTCTTGAAAAGTCGCATCAGTTTTTAGTTTTATAAGCTGGATATAGATTTCATTAAGCAGCCATGTGCGATATCTCACTGCGGTTATATAGGCTTTAGGATAGGTCTACCTATACACTTTTACTATGGATATTAATTGGAATTAACCATAATTGATGTGCGATGTATTTTTTCATTGATATTCCATTTTGGAGGAAACCATGGAAGTTCAAGGTCTCTTGTACAAGAATATTTCTGTTTAATACGTGTTCTACCGGATATACCTACTATCTCTGGATGGACTATTCTTGAATATTTATCAACTTCACAAAATAAATTTTGACAATCTATTAGTTGCAAAGGTCGTCCCCATAAAGACTGAAAATGAAGGCCTAATCTATTAAATTCTTGTTCTTGATGATTTGCCATAAACCGTATTAACTCTTGTTCATTGACATTATTACTCTTAAAACATTTTTTTAGGCCATCTTTAGCCCCTGGCCCAGGTATCACAAATTCCATTTCTGAAAAATCCGTAAGCTCACTGTAATTTATATCAGTAATAAATTGATAAGCTAAAAAATCACCTAAAGTTGGATAGGACCTCATGAGTTCAAAAGCTTGTTTCATTTTAGTAATTCTAGCTAGCTTCCCAGCTAAATTATCATTCATCATCATCTCCAATAATTGTAAATGATTCTGATGTTTTTTCGAAAACCCAAAACTACTACTCCCAGAAGGCATGATATAAGCTGCTGAATAAATCCTAGTCTTACTTTCCATAGCCTTTTGAAAGATGGCATCATAAATTTTAAAAGAATAATTCTTATAGGTTATCGCACCTAATTTCTTTTCAAGGAGTTGCCAAGTTTCTATTTTATTAAATAATTTAAAAAGCATAATTCTAAAAAAAATTTCTTCTGCAGAATTTGGCAAATCATCTCTATAAATTACATTTTTAATTAAATATTGGCTTACCCGATCTGCAGCACGATAAGCATTAGTAAATTTATGAATTTTAAGTACAGGATCCTCCGTCCATGGCAAATCCTTCTTGCTTAATCGATTAAAATAAATGTCTTGTCTTTTACACGCAAACTTCCAATATGTTTCATATACAGGAGATGTATCTAATGACTTTAAATACTTGAAAGAATCTACATCATTATTTACGAGAGAATTCAATTGGTGTTTAATATAAATCACTAGTTAAGGCTCAATTTAAATTATGGCAATAAATTACTTAGGCAAATGAACTAAACAAAGCTCTTTTGATCGCAATTTAAATCTTTTGATTGTACAATAGTTTTTGTAGTAATGCCTATGAAAACTATGGCGATAGTTTTGAATATATATTTGAGATACTTTCATCCTCTAATTATTTAAAAAACAAATATTTTTTATAAAATAGTTATTTTTTTATCCAAATCATTTAAAATTTTTATTAATTAAATCACCCCACTAACTGGACCCAACGACAAATGAATTTTGAGGAATCGTTTTATTTTTTTATAAAGTATATTGTTATATCCCCATTATTATGCTATGTGATTTTTACAATACAGCTTTTTTTTAAAAGATATTCTATTACCTCTTCTTCAAACCAAATCTTTGAACAAGAAAAACTCCTAAAAGAATTTAAAACAAAATTTACAAAATCCTCTCTTAGCCAAAATCTTCAGATAAGAGAAATATATGCCCAAAAGATCTCAAATCTTCCCAATGTAAGTGGACGATTTATAGCTTATTGTCTCAAACGAGAGATTAGCAACATCAATTTTGTCATGTATCTTTTTAATTTCACAGGAAATTTAATAAAAGTACCTGATATTGAAGGAAATAATTACTTACACATTTTAGAGCAAAAAAATAATGTTTTCAAAAAATGTTTTATCTACCCTCTTATCTTAAGCTTGTTCATTGTTTCGATGATATTTTTTTCTTCATCGACCTTGAATGTTTATATTTTCATTCTCTACTGTGTTTTATTCGCGCTTTCTATTTGGCTACTTCTAAATTCATTTCAATATCTTTGCGTATACATTCTAGCAAAGAATACAGAATGTATCTTTTACAAAAAAAAAGCTATTCCGCTCGATTGTTCAAGTAATCCTGTACAAGACTCTAAGAGTAATAAAAAATTATGTTATCTTATACAATGTGCTAAGGGTAAATTTGGTTTTTTGCATATGTCAGCTCAAGAAATTCTCAAAGAACTTGAAATAAAACAAATGTCTCATGATGATCGTTACCATAAAGATGTTTGGGTTTTAAGTACGCAAGGTAAGGCAAAACATATGGCGGCCCATATTGGAAAATATAGCGGGCAAATACTAGAGACTATACGTGATACTAATCCAGATTTAGTGAAGATTCATAAATATGTAATTGATTCATTAATTATAAACTTCTCGTATGCGAATATTTTTGTATATCGAATAAGCAAACATTTAAGCCCTGCTCACCTTCAGTTAGCGAATCTTCATGAGTTAAGGGATACGATCGCGCAAGAATATTTGACGCGGAAAGCTTACACGCAAGAAGCTTCACAACATGGTTTAGATTTGGCTATGGATATGTGTATTCTTGCTAGCAAAATATTAAAAACTGTAGAATCATTAGATCATGTAGAAAAACATGAATTTAGAGCAAATTTCAATCAATATGTAATTGATATTTTTGAAATTCTTATCACCTTATGTTTTATTTATAATATTAACGGTATAGAAAATCTTATTGCAGATCGAATGTATGAAGTCGAACAAAGACATGAATATTTTGAAGATTATGGAAATTATAAAGATGGTTATAAGGTTATATAAAAATGTTTTGGAGCGGTAACAAACTACATAAGAACAAAAAGATTTTAGTTCCTTATCACCCCTATACGGCTATAGATTGTGCTTCTTTAGTGTTAACTATCGGTAGTGAAGTTTATATTACTCCTAATTCTGAAGCTGATAGTAAGGTCAAGAAAATTCTTACAGTTGAAGAACCTCAGTTCATAATTCCTAAAGGGCAATTTGCTCTACTGATTACAGAAGAGGAGATTCATGTTCCTTACCAAAATATTGCCTTTATCTCATTTAAAGCCAAATATAAATATAAAGGTTTAATCAATGTATCAGGCTTCCACGTCGATCCAGGTTGGCGAGGAAAACTTACATTCTCTGTTTATAATGCTGGTCCCAGTGATGTTGTTCTTGAAAAAGGTAACCCTTTTGCCTTAATTTGGTACGCTGACTTGGATCAAGAAGGTATTATTAATGGAAATTATGCAAATAATAAATATGTAAAAAAGGATAAACCTATAACCAGCATTTCAAGTGATAAAATTACTGATATGACTGGTGATATATTTTCTCCATTTAAATTAAAGAAAGATATTGAAGATCTAAAAGAGAAATATAATAAAGAAATAATAGAGATCAAAAAAGAAGTACATGCTATCGAGGGCAAGCTGCTAGTTAGAACTGGTTTATTAATTTTTACTTTTATTTCATTAGTTATAGTCATTATTAGACTTTTAAAATGAAAACATAAGTTGAGGATTTTTATCTCGATGTAAGTTTTTCCACTCAAATGGTGAACCATTTATCCCTAATGGAAATTGACCTAAGAAAACGTTCAAGAAATTAGCATGTAATTTTTTATCCACATACTTACAACTTGGGCCCTTTTTGATAATTTCTGAAAATTCTGCAGGTATTAAAATACTATTTCTCCCAAAATAGTAAAAATAATTACTAATCAGCACATTATCAACTTTAGTATCTTTCTTTATATTCTTATAATTTGGGCTGCCATCCTCTTCAGTGTGATGCGATGGTAATTGAATCCATTCTAAATTTTCTTTATGGTAAATATTATCTCCATATTGGTACTTTCTACTACGATCTAAAATAGGTCGCTTATCAATAAACCTTGGGTCACTCCAATACTCATTGAAAGTTAATTTTTCTGTAACTTTCATTGCAAATATTAACTTATTTAAACTTCCAGTCGAAATAGAACTTGTACCAATAATCCAATCTCCTACAACCGCACTTTTTCGAATATCTGGCTTACAGGTAGCCAAAGTACAATATTCAAAAAAGGGATTAGGAGCGAAACCATAGTCGCGCCTAACTACATAAGAAATAATTTTCATTTCTTAACCACATAGATGTCTAGCAACAACAGGTGAATTATATCCCTCAAAAGTATTTTCACCATTAATTGCATTAACTAAACATTCACTATTCCAACCAACAATAGCATCAGCATAATTTTCTAACTCTTCAGGTACTTCACAGCCTTGATGACCATGTGCCCAAACTCCAACAATTCTTAAACCTAGTTTTTGAGCATATTCAATTTCCCAATTAACCCAATAACTATTTTTAGTCTGAGGAGTTATATAAACCATAAGTGTAGAACATTGCTTGATTCTAGGCGCCAAGATTTTATATTTAATATAATCCTCTGCCTTAGCACTATTAGGCTTGCTTGAGTTGATAGAAAAATCTCTGACTTCAAACCCCTTTGTCTTGATTAAATCTTTAGTCTTTTTTAAGCCATCATCATCTTCATGTACATGACTTATAAAAATATTTTTTCTTGCCATATTTAAGCTCACAAATACTATAGTTTGTAATTAATGGTCTCTATTTATCAAACAAAAGCCTATAAAAACTGTATAAACAATCAGTAAAAATGACTTTATTTTTTCACAAAAAACCTTATAAAATAAACAACTTATGAAATAAAAATTAGACTTCTTTAGAAAATTTTTAATTACATTCTTTCATAGTATATTTAAGAAATCGATTTGTAAATAATACTACTTATTAATTTCAAAGTAGAAATCAATAATTTATTATGTAAAATATAAAAAATTTCTTGTTAAAATATATAAAATGAATTCAAATTCTTCCTCCCCCCTAGCTATAAGTTTCGTATGGCATCCAGATGACCATGCAGTACATTTCAAAAATATTAGCAAATTTAGGCAATATTTAACGCGAGATATTGATAGACCATTTTCT
>NZ_JBITPU010000027.1:0-18079 GCF_044684115.1 Acinetobacter sp. ABJ_C1_1
TTTTATAGGTCTGGGGAATACTTAAAATAGTTAGTTTTATATCTCCACTTAGAATTTTATTTATTAAATTATGTTCTGTTATGAAATGCATACTCCCATTAATAAAGTTTGCATATCGAATAACTCCATTTTCTATATAGCATATTTCATAGCACTCATTTAAATAAGTGAAGCGATCGCCGATATTTAATTTAAAATTATTTTTCATGATTAAACTCCTAAGATTTTTTTATAGAAAATAAAATAATCAGCAATCGTAGTTTTTAAATTATTAGAGGTCATTAAAGTGTATAAGTCATCCCTACTGTTAAAGACTCCATTTTTTATAATTAGCTCTGCATTTTCTAGATCACTTTTAATTATTTTTTTATAATTTGCTCGTTGATAACTGATATTAAGAAAAATGTAGTCTTCTTTCGATAGAAGAGTAGTGCGATCAAAAGTTCTAAAATTGATATTGTAATTTTTTAAGATCTTTTCCACTAATTCAAATCTTGAAACTTTTATTTCTGAGAGAGTTTCTAAGTTTGGTTTTATTTCATGAACTTCAAATCCATACATAGTTCGAATAATAAAATCTGGAATAATATATTGTTGCTCATTCAGGTATATTTTAACTGCTTGTGTTCTGTATTGTAGTATATCTTCTTCACGTTCTAGACTTATTGCATGTGCTAGTTCTAAATTGCTCTCTAGACTGATTAGTCCACAATTTTTTTTGCTCGGAAAGAATGAGACACGGCTTCCAACCCGTGATTTTATTCTACGCTCACCAATAAATTTGGATGAAACATGTGTTTGTTTTTGAAATGCTTCTTCAAATTTTCTTGGTAAATTTTGATTAAGTTGCATTGTTTTATGTTCTGTATAACTTACTTGCATAGCTGCTCTCACATTATTTAAGATGAGACAAGGCTTTGAGCAGTAATGATCATGCTGCTCAAGACTTGACGAGACATTGCAATCAAGAGATACTAAAAACACCACTAGTTAGTAATCTTTTGATTGCAAACGGTAGAGCGGATTCCATGAGTCCGCTTTATTTTTTCTTAATTCATGTTTCTTTCTCCTCATTTATTAATCCAAGCGCGATTGCGATTCGCCTGCTTTCACCACGTTTTGGTAATCGATTAGTATTTAGAATTCTATATACCAGATCTCTAGAAAAGTTGTGTTTTAAGCTCCAATCAGAAATTGTTATTCCTGATTGCTCAAAATCATCTTTGATTTGCTGATTTGTCTTCATAGTAATAATAAGAATAATTTAAACATAATACAAAAATAGATGTTTTTTGATTATTTGCAAGTGTTTATTATTTTGGATTATTTTTTTTATTATAGAAATAATAAACATTAATTAAATATTTTATTTTGTTAATAAATGCATGATTCTATATTGTTGATGATTTTAAATATAATATTCTTTTTATAATCTAACATTATTAAAATATCTTCATTGTTCTTTATATGATTCTTAAGGCAAAAATTGATTTCAGGAAGTTGTTTGCTGAGTTCTTTAGTTAACTGTATTTCCATAACTTTTTCTTTTTTTTCAAGTTCAATTAATTTGAGCTTTTCAGTTAATATTCTTACAGCTTTCTCCTTACAGTGTATGATCCTAAATTCGGTCAATTTATCGGTTTCTGAATAATAAAAATTACCAGATTCATCATATTTTTTTCTTATATACCCAGATTTCTCTAATTCTCGTATGAGAGAGTAGGTTTGCCATTTGATGGTCTGAGATTGCTCCTCAAATCTCATCCAAAGGTCCTTGGGGGTATACCATGTAAGAAGAACTTCGTTCTCCATCAATAAAAGAAATTGCTGTTTAAGAGAATGCTTAATTTCATCCATTTAAAATTTTACAATAAAAATGAGGATTATAATCCCTTTTGTCGATTTATGTCTAAATATATAAGAGAAAATTGATGTGAATTGTGAGCTATCTCTAATAAATTTTGGCTTATTGAGGGCTTAATAGGCATATTCTTATAAGTCTAGAGTTAATGAGGATTATAAGCCGTGGATACTTAATCCTCAAAAATGAATAGTTCTATTCTTTATGGGAATAGAACTTATGAATGATTTAGCAAAAAAAATTGGTCAGGCAATTCGTACCTGTAGAGTTGATCAGAAAATTACCCAAGAAAAATTAGCATTACTTTGTAATATTGACCGTAGTTATCTAGGTCGAATTGAGAGGGGTGAAGTGAATATTACAGTTCTTAAGCTCTATGAAATCGCTCATATCCTGGAAGTTGAACCTCAAATTTTGTTGCCGAGAGATTAATGAGGGATAATCTTATTATCTAGAATATTAAATTGGCATATCCAGTATATTTAGCCCTGATAATCAAAGCTGTATAATTTGGCTCACAAGCTAGCATGTTTAAGTCAGGGTGCTAATTTAAGGGAAATTATTGATTTAAAATAATTTATTTGGTTACATCGTTAACATGTCTTTTTTTAATTTTAAATGTTCTGCGATTAGCAATTTTTTTTGAAAGATTAGGATTTCGTCCAGATAGTTGTTTAATGAAAACTGGTTTATCAAATGGAGTCTTACTCCATAGAGTATCATTCTCTACGTAAAGTACTTTCTCAGTACGTGCAGCTTTAATATAACTTTCTCGAAGTACATAAGCGGCTGCTTGAGCGATATCACGCTCATTCGTTAACTTTCTAATTGGAACAGTAATAATTAATAGGGTACGAGTTATATAAGTATATGCACCTAAGATTCTAACTTTTGATAAATTTAATGGCTTTATCTGACTTAGCAGTGCCAAATAGGCAGGCGATTGCAGCACATTCTTAGTATCTTGACGTAAATCATCTATTTCTTGACGTGTCATTCGGTAGTCATCTGGAAATTTAGGCATAAAATACAACTCCAAATTTAAAAAAATTCTAGATTAAATTAATGTATTTTGAGGATTATAATCCTCTTTTGTGTTAATCTTGCATCCCTCAATAATAGTAAAAATACTTAGTTTTGTGTTTTGGAATCATCTTTATGAAAAATATAAATTTATTTATTATTGTCAGTTCATGTTTAGCTTTTATTGGATGTGTAACAGCTGATTCAATTAGGCCCAGTGATGTAAAAGCTTATAAAACCCCGAATAATTTAATCTTGGCTAAATCTCTCAATGGTAAAGATGGCAATGGTAAAGAGTATCTATTTCAACCCGCTGTACCTGATGCTTTAATTCCGCATTCTTACATGAGTAACTTATGTACCAGTCAAGAGGGACGTTTTTTTCAAATGTCTAAAAGCGATTTTCGTTATTTAAAAGGTACACATATTTCGGCTTTAGATAATCAAAGTCTGGCCTCTGCAATGGGCACATTTAAATGTGCATCAAAAAAATCATGGAATGTTTCAATTGAGCCTACCTCATCACGTATAGGTGGAATCAATCAGCCTTTAAATTTGGTAACTTTAAAGACATTTGTAATTTCTGATGATGACGTATATAGCAATGTAGCTGCCTACCAGTCGAAGAAAAATATTGAAGACAATAAGAAAAAGCAAGCTATTGAACAATACAAACTTGAACAACAACAATTGAAAAATAAGTATGAGAGAAATCTCATAACCAATGCTCCTAAACCGAAAGATATTGGTCAAACGATTTGTAAAAATACAGGATTGTCTGAATTTACAGGTACTATCGTTTTAGGGCAGGCAACGTATCGTCAAGTTGATGGTTTGGTTATCGCTAGTTTAGAAGGTTTTTCAAATGATCATACTAATCTGAAAATTAATGTAAAAGGCTGGTTGAATAATTTTAATCAAATCTCATCTGGGCTAAATGTTCTATATAAACAAACACCATTAGAGTCAGGGCGGGTTGTATGGGATGATAAGCAGGGTTGGTATAAGTGTCATTATTAAATTTGAAGTATAATTTCAATTAAATGATACGTTTTTTAATCAAAACTTCTCTAGAAATAAATTTATATCAGTAGCGTCATCTTATGACGTTTAAAGAGCGGATACCACTTTACATACTAAAAAATAAATCTTAGTATGGAGTTAAATAATATTTTAAATTAGTACTTTATGAATTTTATACAATATGATTTAGGTAGCAGAAAGTCTGGTGAAATTATTGAAGTTACCCTAACAGCCGCCGCAAATGTGCGATTAATGCAATCTTCTGATTTTAATAATTACAAAAATGGTCGTCGACATAGTTATAGGGGAGGACTTGTAACAAGAAGTCCTTATCGGATAGCTATTCCAAGTTCTGGACGATGGTATTTAACTGTTGATATGCAGGGTTTAAGAGGAAGTACAAAATCTTCAATACGAATTTTACCTTCTGCATTACCTGAGGCAAGACAAATGCCATTAAGTGAAGTACCTAGTCTTTATAGAGAACAACCCGAAGTAGCAAATGATCATGAAACGTTTGATGTATTTATTTCCCATGCCTCAGAAGATAAAGATGATTTCGTAAGAGAGTTTGCTACATCTCTTACAAATAAAGGTTTAAAGGTTTGGTATGACGAGTTCGCTTTAAAGATAGGAGATAGCCTTCGTCAAAAAATTGATAGAGGTCTTGCTAAAAGTAGAGTTGGATTAGTTGTTTTATCTCCTTCTTTTATAGCTAAAGGTTGGACTAATTATGAACTGGATGGAATTGTAACTCGCAATGTTTCAGGAGAGCAGATTTTACTTCCAATTTGGCATAATTTAACAAAGCAGCAAGTAATTGATTTTAGCCCTTCTTTAGCTGATAAGGTTGCACGTTCAACTGCAACACACACGGTTGATGAAATTTCTAATGAAATTGTTGACTTAATTAATTCACATAAATAGAAAATGTATATGAACAAACATAAAGTATTTATTAGTTATCACCATCATTTAGATCAAGATTATAAAGATTATCTTGAGGAGTTAAATGAGGAGCATCAAATTTTTATTAATCAATCTGTGAAACTAGGTGAAATTGATGATTCTCTATCGACAGAAACTATAAGAGAGAAAATTCGAGATGAATATTTACAAGACTCTTCTGTACTGATCCTTTTGGTTGGTCTCGAGACTAAGAATAGAAAGCATATTGATTGGGAAATTTATTCAAGTATGAGAGATAGTAAAAAGAATAAAAAATCAGGGATACTTGTTATTAATTTACCTACAATTAATTGTAAATATTACACGGCTGCTCATGGGGAGGGTGAAAAAAGCCTTTATCCATCGACTACTTGGGTGTCTATCAATGACAGAGAAGAGTATGAGCAACGATATCCATATATGTCAGACAGAATAATAGATAATTTATTAACTCATAAATCATTTATTTCAGTCATTAATTGGGATGATATTGTAAATAATCCTGAAAAATTAAGATATCTAATAGATTTAACTTTTCAGGATAAGGATAAGGCTGAATATGATTTATCTAGGCCAATGAAAGGTAAAAATAGTTCTAATAACTCTACCAATTCCATTTTTCAGAATTTATTTCAAATGGAACCTTAACATGGTTCTCAAAAAAGGTATTAATTGATTTAAAGGAATCTAATAGTTCAGCATAAGCATAGTAAGTCTTTTGTATTTCGTAGATCGTCGTGTTGTAGAAAAATTTTCCACTTCCTTCGCCGGAATATTCGATGGTATTATCCGTAGAAATTTTTTGATACCAACGACGATAGTTATTCTGATTCTTAGTCAAAAACTTGTTTAGCTCTTGGAGTATATTATTTGTTAGGTCATATAGATCCTTATCTCTTTTTGGATCAAGAATTTTCATTTCTTGACGGAAAAAATTATAAGTTTCGAAATATGATTCGAATACATCTGAAAAATTATCATATTTTGGCTCAATTCTAAAAAGTGTTCTTTTGGAATCTAAAAAGTTAGAAACACTATTGGTATATAAAGTTCTAGATGTATCAAATAATATATTTAATCCACCTAAACTTAGTTTGTCTATTCTCAAAGAATACTTTTTACCAAGATATGCTGTAAAGGCTATGTAGCTTACTAAGCAAATTACAGTTGTAACAATCGTGGAAGATACGATTGAAAAGTTGTTTTTAAATTTTTCAGATACCCAAGCTGAGTAGTCTATGTAGAACATACTAATTAACATAGCAAGAAGAATTATGAAAATTAACTTTGTTAGATGCTTAGCTATATATGAGGAAAGAGAGTCAGTAATTTTTTTCATATCAATAAGATGCATTAGGTTTTATTAATGTTATGATAAAATTAATAAAAAATAAAAGGTTGTTTGATGGTAACTATGATTCGGCGTAAAGTTTTCATTTCTCATTACAAGGGTGATCGAATAGAGGTTGATAATTTTATAAAAAGGTTTGGTCATCTTTTTATTACTAAAGTTCTTGGTGCTAATGACAATGATGAGTTTATTAACAGTACTGATACTGAATATGTAATGAGAAGAATTCGCCAAAAGTACTTAGACGATAGTACTGTTACCATTGTGTTGCTTGGTAGTTGTACGCACAGTCGTAGGTATGTGGATTGGGAGATAAAAAGTTCATTAAGATATGACGCTTACACTCTACCGAATGGTTTAATAGGGATTGTATTACCTAGCCAAAATAATCGTTGTTATTTACCTGCTAGATTTGAGAATAATTGGGATCAACAACATTATAATTGTTATGCAAGATTTTATCCCTATCCTAGTTTAGATCAACAATTGGTTGAATGGATTGAAGATGCATATGTTGCAAGAACGCAAAGGAAGCATTTGATAAATAACTCTAGAGTCATGCTGGGTTACAATGCAAAATGCAATATTCATGGAGTTACCCATTGATTGACATTATTACACCACCTTTAGCAATACATTTTGTTTGGCACCATGCTGATAATGAATCATTTAAAAAGTATTGTCAGCCTTTTAGAAGATTTTTAACGAGAGATATTGAGCGGCCTTTTTCGCGTGAATTAAATATTCCTACTTTTTTTTATAGTAGTTTAAGCGAAATTCCGAGTTATCCCATTAGTTTAGCTCAAAGAAATATAGTATTTATCTGTATGAGTGAGAATACACTCGCAGATGAAAGATGGATTGATTTTTATAAAAATTTCCCTGTAGATCAAAGTTTGTCACTTATTCCTGTGGCTTTCGATATAAATGGTTTGAAGCATTGCAACCATCAAGGTGCTCTTTTAAAGCGCAATGCTTTGAGATTATACGAATTCAGTTTGGCAGATGATGATCAGACACGTGAATTAGAATCTATTTTAAAATTATTACATGAGTTGTATAGATTTGGTTTTGTTGATACAGAATCACCGTCTGTAGGGTCTGATACATCTATTCATCTTTTCTTGAGCCATGCTAAGAAAGGAGAAGTGGGTGAAATATATGCAAAAGCAATCAAGCATTATATTGATACAACCAATATGAAAAATTTCTTTGATGCCTCAGAAATTTCAGTTGGTTATCAATTTGATACAGAGATAATTAGTCATATTCATAAATCTACGTTAATAGCTATTACTACTGATGCATATTCATCTCGCTATTGGTGTCAGCGTGAAATTTTAGAAGCTAAAAAAAATAATAGACCAATCATTTCAGTAAACTGCTTACAAGTTTACGAGGATAGAATATTTCCGCCAGCTGCGAATGTGCCATGCGTACATATTGCACCTACTGATCAGCCAACTAAATTCGAAATTCTAAATATTCTAGTTGCTGCGTTAACTGAAACTATTAGATTTAATTTTTCTATATCTCTCCTAGAGTATTATAAGCAACAATTATGGATAGACTCGACAGCAATTGCTTTAGCTCGTCCTCCTGAAATTCAACAAATAGTTTCTTTACGAAGTACACTTAATGAAAGTGAAGTTTTAAAAATTTGTTATCCAGAGCCTCCTATTTATGCTGAAGAGATGGATTGGCTTGAATTCTTAAAGGTGAAACCTTCAACTCCTTTATGGGCAGTTGGAGATTCGAATACACAAAATAAAAAAATTGGTATTTCGATATCTGAATATGGTGAAGATTTTGAGAATATACACATTCATGAAGATGAGTTGAAACGATTTTCACAAGAGCTTGTTAGGCATCTTCTCGTCAGAGGTAATACTATTATTTTTGGAGGAGATTTAAGGAAAGATGGTTTTACTGAATTTCTTCTTGATGAGGCTAGTATTTTACAAAATAGATTGCCTGAAAGGGAATTCAAAGTCGAGAATCATCTGGCTTGGCCATTGCATATCACTAATGATTTAAGCAAATGGAAAATTAAATATGATCAAATCATTTCACAAATTAAATATGGCATTCCTGATGACATAGATGGGCAAGTAGATGAATCAGTTTTTTTACCCCCTACAGATTCTTTTAGCAAATTTATTTGGTCTAGATCACTAACATTTATGCGGGAACAATCAATATCTAATAGCGATATTAGGGTTTTTGCAGGGGGGAGACCTAAAGGTTATAAAGGTAAAATGCCTGGTGTTCTTGAGGAGCTTTTAATCTCGATTGAATATAATAAACCAATATATTTAGTGGGCGGTTTAGGTGGAATCATAAAAGATATCTGTATGATAATTAGTGGGGATACTATACCTGAAACTTTGACATTAGATTGGCAGTTATCAAATAATGAAGGTTATGATGAATTAATAGATTATTTGTCACAACAAGGTTATGAAATCAACTATTTTGATATTATTGCTAAGATTAAAAGTATAGATATTGATCATTTGGCATCATTGGCTGGGCTATCTGTAGTTGATTATAGAAAATTAATGAAAACACCATTTATTGATGAAGTTATTCATTTGATTCTAAAAGGTGTAAAAAAAATTGCATAATTAGATATGTTAGATTGCTATATGGCAATCTAACAGTTTTCTTGTTAATTAATAAAATCTGGTAATCTTTTTCCCTTTACCCATGCATATTTGAGTTCGTTAAAGTATTCACTTTTAGTAATTGTTGGATAAAGCTCTAAATACTCTTGTCCCTTAAATTCTTCATTTTCTTCAAAAGTTAACGGAAGAACACTAACTTTTTCAGGACGAAATCCATCAAAATACCCGAGTTCCCAAGGCATCCATTTAGATTCTTTTGAGCTAAATGTATGGATATAAATTAATGACTTACATTGCCTCATTCTTTTTCTTAATATATCTGCTGTAATTGCATTAACCTTATCTCTTTCTAATAAGGGATCAATAATCCAATCAACATATACTGTAAAACCACTTTCTTCTAATAGAGTTTTAACACCTAGTATTAAATCTGCATCTTTAACTGCATGAGATAAAAATATATCAAAACTATTTTGTCTTTCTTGGTTTTTGATACCTTCAATAAGCACTGATTCTAGCGAGACATATCTAGTTTTGGCTTGAGCTCTACTTGCCGCAGAGCGGGCTTCTGATCGTGTAAAAAATTTCATACTTAAAATTCTTGTTAAACGTTAGATATATTTTTTGATAAGAAATAGCTTACATTTTAGATTCTTTTTGAAAAAATTACAGCTGTTGTTTTCTTTAAGTTTTGTCTAGTGATTTTGAAACAATCTCGAAATATGTGTCAAAAATCTCACATCAAGTGTCATTCAGCGATGGCTTTAAAAAGTTTGAAAAATAGACTTGAAATATATAGTGGCTTTATGCCACTATATATTCATCAAAGGTCATCAGACAAAAAGAGGATGATATGGCTATCCAGCTTTTAGATGCGGCAAGAAATGAGATTCCAGTGAAATTCACGCAGTTTTCTGGTGGCGAGCGTCATGTTCAGATTGATGAGACAACATTAGGTTCACTATCTGGCAAGGTATTGGTCCGTGCACAAATGACCTCAAGTCACGATGTGATGGACTATTTGTTACTTGAAAATATATTGCTGAATCAGGAGCTAACAGTTGACTTAGAAATTCCGTATTTTCCATATGCACGTCAGGACCGTATTTGTGCAGTAGGCCAAGCATTCTCACTCGATGTGATGACGAAGCTACTTAACATCAACTCAGACAAAAAAGCGGGCAAGCAAGGCAAGATCACTGTTTGGGACTGCCATAGTGAAGTCACTACAGCCTTACTTGCTGCAAATACTTCTTTTAGCGAAGTTGTAAATGTCAGTTCAGTCGACATCATTGCTAAGAGCGAAGCACTAAGCACATTGTTAAAAGATGAAAAAACAGTGCTGGTTTGCCCAGACAAAGGCGCAAAAGCACGCACACAAATGGTTGCAGATGCTTTTAATAGTGAGCGTAAACAACCCATCACTATTATTCAGTGTGATAAAAAACGTGACCCTGTAACTGGAAAAATTTTAGGTACACATGTACATGCGATTGATTTATCAGGATTAACAGCTGTTATTACCGATGACATTTGCGACGGCGGTGCGACTTTTATTGGTATTGCCAAAGAACTGCGTCGCCTCAATTGCCATAAGGTCGTTCTATACGTGACCCACGGTATTTTCAGTAAAGGAATAGAGGTTTTTGATGGACTGCTTGACCAACTGTTTACCTCGGACAGCTTTCCACAACAACCATCAGACAAAATTTCAGTAATTGCTTTTGCAGCAAAATAAAGAGAACAAAGATGACGATTAAACTTAATCCATTAAACGCTATCGATTTTTATAAAGCTGATCACAGACGTCAGTATCCGGCAGGTACAGAGTACGTGTACGCAAACTTTACGCCGCGTTCATCTCGACTTGCTAAAATGTTGCCTGACTTCGATGATAAAGTTGTGTTCTTTGGTCTTCAGGGTTTTATTAAACATTTTTTAATCGATACATGGAATGAAGGCTTTTTTAAGCAACCTAAAGACAAAGTGGTGGCTGCATATAAACGCCGTATGGATAGATCATTAGGTGAAGGTGCTGTGCCAGTTGACCACATTGAAGCATTACACGACTTGGGCTATTTACCATTACGCATTAAAGCATTGCCAGAAGGTAGCCGCGTCAATATGCGTGTACCCGTGCTTACTGTAATTAATACCGATCCGCGTTTCTTTTGGCTAACTAATTATATTGAAACCGTGTTAAGTGCTGAGCTTTGGAAAAGCTGTACTACTGCAACGATTGCTTACGAGTACAAACGTTTATTAACTCAATATGCCGCAAAAACTGGCGCACCACTCGATTTTGTACCTGTGCAAGGACACGATTTTAGTAGCCGTGGCATGAGCGGAATTTATGATGCTGCTCAGTCTGGTGTGGGTCACTTAACCAGTTTTATTGGAACAGACTCGGTTGCTTCAATTGACTACGCAGAAGAATATTACAATGCAACAGGTGTGATTGGTGTATCTGTACCAGCAACCGAACACAGTGTGATGTGTATGGGGACGGAAAACAGTGAGCTAGAGACATTTAAGCGTTTAATTTGCGAGCTTTATCCGTCTGGTGTGGTGAGTGTTGTATCTGATACTTGGGACTTTTGGCGAGTGATTACCGAGTTTACGGTGGCTTTAAAACCTGAAATTCTGGCAAGACAACCCAATGCTTTAGGCTTGGCTAAATTGGTTTTCCGTCCAGACTCTGGTGACCCTGTCAAAATTATTTGTGGTGACCCAGACGCCGAAGTCGGCAGCCCAGCCTACAAAGGTGCGGTTGAATGTTTATGGGAAGTGTTTGGTGGTACAACAACTGACCAAGGCTATAAAGTACTCAATGAACGTGTCGGTTTAATTTATGGCGACTCCATTACCCTAGATCGCGCACAGCGTATTTTAGAAGGATTAGAAGCCAAAGGTTTTGCTTCAAACAACTTGGTGTTTGGTATAGGCAGCTTTACCTATAACTACTTAACTCGCGATACCTTTGGATTTGCTGTGAAAGCGACTTGGGGACAAGTGAATGGTGTAGGCCGAGAGCTGTTTAAAGACCCGATTACTGACTCAGGCGTAAAAAAATCTGCGAAAGGTCTTTTACGCATCGAAGAAGGTGAAAATGGTTTTATCTTGTTTGATGAGCAAACAGCCGAACAAGAACAAGGCGGAGCACTTAAAACAGTCTTTGAAAATGGTAAACTTCAATATGAGTGTACTTTGGATCAAATTCGCGAGCGTTTATCCATCGCATAACTGAGTTTAGATGAGCCGTTGCATGGGTATCGGCTCATCATTTTTATTGAGAGACTGAACGTGACTATTCAAACTGAACAAGAATTCCTTGCCAGTTATGATCGCCGAGATTATGACGCACCTTTACTCACGGTCGATATGGCTATTTTCTCGGTATTTAATGGTCAGTTGCAGGTATTACTCATTAAGCGACCCAACTTTCCAGCCAAAGACCAATGGGCTTTACCAGGTGGTTTTGCCGATTTAAAGCATGATCAAGACTTGATGGCCACGGCTTATCGTAAGCTGGTCGAAAAAACAGGGATTGCTTCACCTTACTTGGAACAAGTTGCTTCTGTCGGTAATGCTAAACGTGACCCACGTGGCTGGGCCGTGACGATTTTGTATTTTGCATTAATCGATTTTAATGCCTATCAACACCAAGCTTTGGCTGAGTACAGCGAATGGGTGCCTGTAGCAAAAGCACAAGATTTAGCGTTGGCGTTTGATCATAATGAATTGCTCAGCTTAGCTTTAGAGCGTTTAACCAATAAAACCCGCTATACCGCATTACCAGCCAGTCTCATGCCTGAATTATTTACGCTGACTGAGCTACAAACCATTTATGAAATTATTCTTGGGCAATCTTTAGATAAAAAAGCGTTTAGACGCCGTATGATAGAAGCGGGTGCAGTTGAAGAAACCAACCACAGTAAAATTGTAGGCAAACGGCCAGCTCAGCTTTACCGTTATGCACTCGATTCTTTCGATTTTATATTTCCTCGCTCACTCGAATTACCTAGAAATAAAGAGGGTGAAGATAAGCAAAACAATGAGCTTTCTGACTAGCGCATCTTGATGCGCTTTGATTTATAATGCCGCGCTTATGATTGATGTCATGTTTTGATCAGCACTTTGCCTATGTCACACGTTTCTCCCTGCTTCAAGCAAAACCAGTTTTTTGTGTTGGTGGAATATCTCACTTCACTGCATGAAATTTATCCTGTGAAACATGAGTTTGCAGGATATCCGGCTGCAATGACATTGGCAGATCGTGTACATTCAGATCATGATATCGCGCCGCTTGAAGCCAGCAAAAGTTACCCAGACTCAATCGATAAAGTCTTACACTTTTCAGGTAAGGCCCGAGACATACAAGACTTTGAGCAATTTTTAGAACAAGTTCAAGCAGCCAATATTCAAAACTTGTTATTGCTTACAGGCGATAAACTCAAAGAACACCATAATGGTCGAGATGGACAGCCTCGTAGTAGATACCTAGAGTCGGTAAACGCCGTAATGGCTGCCAAGCAACATGGCGGGTTCCGTATTGGGGTTGCTTTTAACCCATTTAAATATGTTGAAGCTGAGCGTGACGCACAGTATTTAAAACTACATAAGAAAATTAAAGCAGGCGCTGACTTTATCATTACCCAATTGGGCTATGATATTGAAGCCTTAAAGCAAGCCAAATCATTTTTAACCAAGAACAATTATTCACAGCAAATACTGGCTTGTGTAATGCCACTGACTTTAGGCCGAGCCAATTTTATGGTGAAGCATAAAGTCGCTGGTATTGTAATTACGCCACACATGTTAAAAGTCTTGGCAGATGAAAAACAGGCAGGGCATACAGACCGTGTTTATTTGCGCTGTGCTTTACAGATTTTAATATGTAAACATGTAGGATTTTCAGGAATTCACTTATCGGCCTGTCATAAGCCAGAAGAACAAATGCTGCTTGAAAGCTACGTCGAGCAATACAGACATTTGGAGCTTAAAGCTTTAGAAGAGCTTTGGAATTCACTTTGGCAAGTCACGTCAGGCAAAGAGTTTACCCCTGAAATTGCTCGTTTTTCACGTCAGCCAACATCTAAACAAATCATTAAATATCGCCAGCTACATGTTATGCATGAAGCAATGTTTGGATCAAAAATTGCCAAGGGGCTTGGACGCTTTATTTTTAAAGCATCTTTTTGGGGAAATGCTTTGGTCGCCAAAGTATTACTTAAAACAGAAGTGCTGAGTAAACACAGCCTAGTCGGTTGCGAAAGCTGTGGTCAGTGTCGCCTAAGCGATACTTTATATATTTGCCCTGAAACTTGTCCAAAAGGCTTAGCTAATGGCCCTTGCGGTGGAACTACTTTAGACCGCTGCGAATTTGGCGACCGTGAATGTATTCATTCAGTCAAAGCAAGACTTGCCAAAGCTGTTAAACAAACCGAAATATTAAAAGAAAAACTGATTCCAACAGTGCCTCTTGAAACGAGAGGAACCAGTTCTTGGAAAAATTGGTATTTAGCGACTGAGGCTTAAGATTTGCATTATTTCTGAATTATTCATGGAAAATAAAGACACCCAACTGGTTAATCCAATTCGGAAGATAATGACGAGTTAATTGAGTTTTAAGCAGTTTTCCTGAAGGCACTTAATGCTCTATAAGTTTTTTTAAGAGACATTAAATAGTCAATTTGATATCTTTGTTAATACGTTTATAGGGTATCAAATATGATTAATAAAATATTAATAGGAATTCTTGTATTAGCTCTTTCTTCAATTCTTTATATAGTTGGGAATTATCTTTATATGCAATACCAAAGAAATGAACATTCAAAGGAATATGAAAGTAACTCTTATAAAATAGATAAATTAATAAAAAATAAGGCAACAAAAGATCTAAAAACCAATGATTTGGTTTTTGTTTGTGAACTCAGGAAATCATTATGGCATACAACTGTACCTCTTGAAGCTATTCAGTTAGCTGCCGAAGAAAATAGTCCAAAATATAAAAAGTTTGTTATGGAAGTAACACAAGATATATTTAGAGATGCGCAATTGAAAGCTTTTGTAAAGGAAAAGCAATCGGAAGTAGACTTAGAGGTTGTTGGTAGTTTATGCACGCTTTTAAACTCTAAAACTGGTTCAAGTAGATCACTTTACAATAAGCTTTTATCTCAAAAATATAATATTGATCTGGAAAGCGGTTCGCTTAGTTATGTTGATATTTCTAAAGTAACCCAAGAAGATTTAGATGAATATCTTAAGGCTAAAAAATCTGAAGAAAATATACGTCTGAAATTTTAAAGTCATTTTAAATTTTGACATGAACCCGCTCTAAAAAGTGGGTTTTTTATGCCTGAAGAATAAGATGTTGTCATTTATGTGAGTAAAATGATTATTAGATTTAACTTTTTTGCAGCATATCAAAAGAAATCTAATAAACTTAATATTAATCAAATATATATGTGGTTTATGAAATATTCACTCTTTAATAGAAAATATATCTAATATTTACCTATCAAATAAAAAAATAGACATATTATAAAAAGATGCTGTTGGTATTAAGTTCTAAGGAAGCACTTAACCGATCTTCTTAAAATTCGATGGATTTCGTTATATAGGTAAACGATGACCGCACTTTTAGAAAAGGATTTCAGTCCATCTGAGTTTACATTGTTCTCCGAAATATTATGGAAACTTGGCTCAGGGAAAGGGCAATACAATTTACGTGAAAATATTCTTGCAGATATTGCCATTTTATTACGGGCTGATTTCGCTGCATCTTACATTTGGGATTCAACCCATAACTTATCGAAAGAAGGCGTGATATGGAAAATCGACCCAAAAGCCATGAAGGACTATGAGTGTGTTTGGCAATTTGATGATCCGATTACGGCACAGCTTCGCAAACGTCAAAAACCAACATTTGTAAATGAAGTCATGCCTCTCGCAGACCTGAAAAAAACACCCTATTACAATGAGTTTTTAAGAGCCTATGGTTTGTATCACGGCATAAATATTTATTTTGTCCGAAATGGTATGGATATTGGTGATTTACGCATTTGGCGTGCGAAAGACGCCGACATGTTTAGTGAACGTGAAAAAAGAATATTAAACCTGCTTGAACCTTATTTTACTCAAGCCTTACCCACTGATTTATCAACCCAATACGGTTTGACTTCGCGTGAACAAGAAGTGGTTCGCTTGGTATCTAAAGGCTTAAGTGATAAAGATGTGGCCAATTTACTGGATATTAGCTTTACTACATTAAGAACTCATTTGAACAATTCTATGAGAAAAATCGGTTGCAATAATCGCACTGAAATGGCCTTGCTCATTCGATATTAAAGTTTAAGCAATCCTCAATTTTGAGGATGCGAATCAATAAGCAATTTGTACTAAGTTTCTAAAATTACAACTTAAATGGATGAAAAATTACTATGTTAAATACAAATGAAAAAATTAATTGGATCGAATCACTTGATCTATCAAATGCTTCAGTAGATTTCATTACTAAACTCATTCATGAAAGAAAAGTATCTTGTGAAGAGCTTGTACATCATTACTTCGATAATATTGAAAAACAGCAATCCTTAAATGCATTTATTAGCACAGATAAGGCTTCAGCAATTCAACAAGCTCAATATTGGGATAAATATCTACTGAGTGGAAAACCGTGTCCAGCTTTGATGGGTATTTTAATTGCGGTTAAAGATAATATTCATGTTGCAGGTTTTCCAAATAGTGCAGGTACGCCAGCTTTAGCTCAATTTAGACCTCAAACTTCTGCGCCCGTTATTCAGAAGCTCATTGATCAAGGTGCAATCATTATTGGTAAAGCCAATATGCACGAATTAGCCTTTGGGGTAACAGGTTATAATACTGCCATGCATATAGAAGGTGTGGTGGGTATACGAAATGCCGTAAACCCGTTACACATTGCGGGCGGGTCTTCTTCGGGTAGTGCGGTGGCTGTTGCAGCGGGCATGGTTCCGATTGCTATGGGTACCGATACGGGTGCTTCTATTCGACTGCCAAGTGCCTTGAATGGTTGTGTGGGTTTTCGTCCAACGGTAGGACGATATTCACAAGAAAGTATTACCCCAATTTCACATACTCGAGATACCGCTGGACCTATTGCACATACCGTATCTGACATTATCTTAGTTGATGAGCTTATTACTCAGGAGCCAAGAAAAGAACCATTACAGCTCCAACAAATTCGACTCGGTATCAATTCATATTTTTGGAATCATTTAGATGAAGACGTTCATGAACAGGCTCATATTGCGCTTGAAATGTTAAAGAATGCTGGAGTCGAAATTATTCCTGTCGATATGCCGAATTTAGAACAACTCAATCAAGCTATTTCATTTCCTGTGGCCATCTATGAAGGCAAATATGACCTGATTCAATATTTGAAAGATCATCATGTAAATTTGACCATAGAGGCTATAGTCGATCAGATCTCAAGCCCAGATGTACAGGCAATTTTTAAACTGAATATTCTTCCTGAGTTAACTCTAGATCCGATGGGGCAACTTGTTCCAGTTTTACCTTTGTATGAAAAAGCGATTAGTGAAGCTCGGCCACAATTGCTTGAACTCTACCAAAACACATTTAAAGCGCATAACTTACATGCTTTATTACTCCCAACATCACCGATTGTTGCACCGCTAGCAAATGAACAATCCAATTCAATTGAAAATTTCCAGACACTCATTCGTAATACAGATCCTGGAAGTAATATCGGATTGCCAGGGCTGAGTTTACCCATTGGAAAGGGAGCGAAATCGAAACTACCCGTTGGATTAGAAATTGATGGTTTACCTCATCACGATAGTGAAATACTTGCGATTGGGATGACTTTAGAAGAAATATTTAAGGTTTTAAATAAATAAAAAAATAAACTGATAATTCTCTATTTTTGAAATAAAAAAGAGTTAAAAGTAACTCTTTTTTAGAGTAATTTTGTTTTTGAATAATACTTGGTTTCTCAAAAATAAGTTGGATTTGGTCGGAAAGTTTTTATATTATTTAATTTAATATTGTTAATCATAAATACATATTTAATAAGCTGTGCTTTACTATAATTGATAAATCTTTATATTTATATTTTATGCTTCTATAAATATTATAAAAATTCTTGAAGAATTTTTTGAATTACATATTGCTCTAATTAAATCAACATAAGTTATACAAAGTAAACGCTAATTTTTAATATTAATGCAATAAATTTTCTAC
>NZ_JBITPU010000028.1:0-16098 GCF_044684115.1 Acinetobacter sp. ABJ_C1_1
AGGGAATTGATTACTCTTATATTTTAAAATTATGTCATGATTATTTTTTTAACAAAGATATCTTTAAGGAAAAATTTATAAAGGAAATAGAAAATAATTTAGTATATGCTCACCCGAGAATCCAATTACTACCTTTTTTTAGAAAAAAATCTAAATTTGGTACTTTTTTTGAGAAAATACTCACACCATTTCAAGAATATAATTCGCGCTCTTCTAAACTTATTGATAGAAAATTCAGCAAAAAAGATACAACATATATATTAAATGTCAGTTTTATTGCATTACATAAGAGACTAAGAATAGGAATTCTTTATCATGATGATCTCATGCAAAATGATAAAGCATATTTCACAACAAAAATCATTGAAGACTGGCTAATCAATGATAAAAATAGTATTAATAAATCTTACACTTACAGTAAGCCTCCTGTTTTTCTAGATGATTCAAACGATTTTTTTGGTGTTATTGAAATCAGTCAAATACTGTGTATCAATAAACTTCTAACCCATAAATTTTTAAAAATCCCAAATATTCCCGTCACAAAAAAATTTATCAATCGTCATAAAAAATTTTGCTTAAATAAAAAATTTGTTCTCGATTTTAATGAAAAATATATTTTTTTAGCCCCATTGGCAAAAAAATTAAATGTTTCAGTAGTTACGCTTAAAGACAAACTTGCTAGCTTGAGCATTAACCCTGTTATGCAAAACAGTCTTTATCCTGCCTATTATTGCAGAGATGATGTTGAGCATATCAGCAAATCTATTATTGAGAACGTAACAGTATACGAACACAATTTTGGACGAAGAAAAGAAGGGACTTGCTCAAAAAGCAAAAAACAAGAATTTCTAAGTCTAAATGAAGCAGCCCTTATTTTAAATATTTCCTCCGAACAAGTATCTCAACTTATCGATCATAATTGGCTAATTATTGATGATCCAGAAATACGTCCCAATGCCATTCTAAGACGTAGTTTTGATAAGTTTTTACAAAGGAAAAATGATCCTACTTTTATTGAACTTGATGAGGTACTTAAGCTACTCAACTGCACATTTAATGAACTTCAGAATAATTGGATTAGGACAGGTTTCTTAACAGTTCGGCGTATAGCATATTGGCGTTCTATTCCGCAAAAACAGCTCAACTATGTAACAGAAATTCAAAAAGAATTTTTTACTGCCTCTGAAGCTAATAATTTTCTAAATATGCATGCAGCTCATATTACGAGTTTAGTGACACGAGGCTTAATCAAACCACATTTATTTGGTAATCATAATTATTCTATTAGATTATTCAAAAAAACTGATGTGGAAAAATTATTACAAGCAGGTTATGGTAAAAAGTAAATGATTCTTGCGGTTCGTTAGTAGAAGCCCCGAGTGTGCTCCAGCAAAATTACTCGGGGTTTTTTGATTACAAATTTACATATTGTGATTCTGAAATATTACTCAATAGATTGAAAAATTCTGGCCTAGAATCTTGAGTTAATTTATTTCTCGGGAATTCGCCTAAAATTTTTACAGCTTCTAAAGAGTCTAATTGAGAAGTAAATGGGACAGGATGCCGAATAAAACTAGTTTTATTTGTTAATACAGCAGTATCGAGAACTTCTTTGATTTCGTTGTAGCGAGGCTTTCTTTGGGCCGTCAAGAAAAGCCCATCAAAAATAATATATGTATCTCTTAAAGCAGGTAAATTAAGTTTAACAATTGCCCCCATTAGAGGTAAATTCGTTTCAGGTCCATCATCATGACTATAACCATGACTTGGCGTACGATGCGTTGCAAAAAGAATAACTTCATCGCTATAAGAATTATTTAGATAATTTAACAAATTACAACAATTATCAGTTGTATTACCTTCTTTATATCTTAAAGCGGAAAAATTCTTTTCATTATTAAAAATGGCTGCCAAATTTTGCGCGAAAGGAAGATATTGTTTACAGGCTTTTGTAATGAAATCTGATCTTGATGAAAAAAGGTTTGTATTATGAACTTTATCTTTTAAAAAGTCGTCTACCTTTCTCGTTAATGAAATCGGCATAGTTACATTAATTTTTTCTGTTTTTTCACTATACACTGACGTATCAATACTTATAACGTGAAAAAAAACATCTTTGTCACGATTTTTAAACATGATTGAGGTCATCTCAGCCGGCTCAGGAATATCTTCACCACGGTCACTGAGAAAATCGAAATACTCAAGTATTTTTTCTTGAATCTTATTTATAGCTTCATCATAACTGGAGCCAGTTGCTATAACTTTTGAATGCTCGAATAAAGTGGCTTCATAAACATCTTTTCTAAAAAATGATTTTGATTCAGTAACTTTAACAAGTACAGTATAATTTTTCACTTATAACTCCATTTTCTGTCATTTTAAAAGAACTGAGATATCTTTTTATATTAATTATAAAATACTTAAAGTCAACTAAGTTTTATTTCAATAATTTAGAACTAAATTCCAAATATTTGATATTACAAAATATATAAAGATAACCCCATAAATCTTATTTTAAAGATTTTTAGATTTAACTTCTATTGGTAGTTTTCTTTCATAAAACGCGTCTGTACTGCTCGATTCCTTAACGCTATCTATTTCATTCCCAACACAACTCATTCAAATCAGATCCTGCATTATTCTGTTTTTCTAAGCCCCAATACCACTCGACGTTTTGAATTTCTACTTATAAAGTATTTTTGCTTCACAGCTTTCAATAGTTTTAGGGCTATCACCTGATCCTACACGCTATGAATTATTGAGCTATTCAAATTGGAAAATTTTGTTTTATTCAAGGTTAAGAATTGTAATGAACTGAATGTGCGTTTCTGAGGTTCTCATATTCAGTAATTATTTCTGAATTAAATTTCAATAAAAGGCTTAATTTCAAAATAATTTTCTTGAAATTCCTATAATAAACTTGATTAAAACTAAAATTGATTTTACTTTTTAATAAACGGTTATGCTAATTAAGACCATTATTTTTATTAATTTTTAAAGATATTAATTATGACAAATATTGAAAATGATCAAACTCCGAAAGTTTTTATTTCCTACAGTTGGACTACGCCAGAGCATGAAGAATGGGTGTTAAATTTAGCTAATGATTTAAATGATAGCGGTATTTTTGTTGTTCTGGATAAGTGGGACTTACGTCCAGGGGATGACTCTATAAAATATATGGAAAGTATGGTGTTAGACCCTGAAATTACTAAAATAATTATGGTGATAGATAAGAAATATACAGAAAGAGCGAACGCAAGACAAGGAGGCGTAGGTACAGAATCAACAATTCTTTCTAAAGAACTTTATTCGCAGAAAGATAATAAAAATATTGTCGCAGTAATTGCTGAACCAGAATGTGTACCTCCTGTATTTTATTCTAGTCGTATTTTTATTGATTTATCTAATACTGAAACATACGCTGATAACTTTATGAGTTTAGTTAGATGGATCTATAACCGTTTCCAATACGAGCGGCCAAAAACAATTGGTAGTCGTCCAAGTTATATTACAGATGACGTTAATGAAAACGTAATGTTTACCAATGTTGAATTTAAATTTGCTCTTGATGCAATCGAAAAAGGAAAACCTAATACTAGTGGTACAATTAACTCATATTTAAATAAGCTAGCCAATGAATTAAAAAAATTATCTATTCAAGCTTCAGAAGCTACAATAGAAGATGTCAAAAAAGGTTTTCTACAATTTCAACCACATGCTATCGAGTACAAGAAACTTTTGAATGCTGTTTGTATGCATTCAAACGAATTGAAAATCTATAAACATTTTCGAAAATTTTTAGAAGGTTTACTTATTTTTTTAACTGATGAAAATATACATCAGCACAAAACAAATGATTTCCTTTTATATGAAACAATAATTTATCAACTTTTTTTAAGCACGATAGCAATTTTATTGAAAAATGAAGAATTTGAAGCATTACATGAATTTATTGATGAGGTTTATATTCATCCGCCCACACATTTTGACTTTCATCGAGGTGAAAGAACGTCAACATTTAAAATCTTTGCTCCATATCATCATGAAAATTATAAGGCACTATATCCACAAAAAATTGAGCCGATTGCAGCATTACTAAATGAACATGTAAATCAAGATATAATCTCTTTTAATGATTTATGTGAAGCAGATATATTTTTATATCTAAAATCAGTTGCTCAAACGATATTTGAAGCAAAAGAATATATCATGTGGTGGCCAATTCTAGGATTATATATTGGCTACCGACCAACTCCTCTTAAAATATTTACTAAAGCAGGACGTCCAAGTGTTTTTGATGAAGTAGTGAAATTGTTTAACTCAGAAGATTTAAGCTTTATTGATACATTATACACTGAAGCTTCAAGTACTAGTTTTGGCTCCCTTTATATACCTAGATGGCAAAATGGTATAGGAAGCTTGGATGTTATGGCTTTAACTAATTATAAAGAATTGAAGAAATTTAATTTATCTGAAAGATTAGCAAAATTAAAATAAAAAAGAGTCCGTACCTTGGGGAAAGTACGGACTATAAAACCAATAAAGGCATTTAACGATAAGCAGTTCACATAATATAAAGTATATATCGAGTTTTTTCAATATAAACGTTAATATTTTGTTCTCATCTTTTTTTTAACAATTTGGGTGGCTTCATGAAAATCTATATCAAAACAAATCCAAAACTTTAATCGTTTATTTCCAAGAATAGAACTCTGAGTGAAATACTCTGACTTTAAAACTGGATCAATTTCAGCAGCTTTAAATGACTAACCATCTTTCTCAACAACCTGACCGTTAAGATCACCACCTATACAAATTTTCTTTGTCATCATATAACGATTTGAGAACTTATAACTGATATTTTCCTTTATCTGGAGAATCTTCATAAATTCTCCTAGTCTGGTTAATACTCTCTGCAATTTCTGGTATATCTTCTATATATACTAAAGGGATGAATAAATTTTTTTCTTTTCGATTTAAGTAGCCGGGCTTTAACCTATCCTTAAAACTACTTGAATTTATGAATAACTCAAAGAAATAGCCCTCAAAAGCCATACAAAACATATAACCTTTTTGAGTAAGTCGATGATATGGGTTTACAATCATAGAAACAGGATGTTCTGATAATTTACCAACATTTTCATCGGCGAGTAATCTTATTCGTGCTGAAATTAGTGTAGGATTTAAAATACATTTATCTGTAAAGGCATTTACTAAATACTGACTAATTCCCCTTTCTATTACGATTCCATTATAACTTTCATGACTAGAATAAGCTGCTCTCCAATAAATTGAGCAAATATAAAGAATTAAGCGGTATTGATCTACATTTTTTAAAAATATACCCAGCTCACTTTCACTGGCATTTACACCTTTTTGTTCTTTTCTTAATACATGAATTGAGTAGTCTTCAAATTTACGATTAAAAAAAGATTCACAAGATTTACATAAAAGCTTGGAATCCCAAGTATCATTACTCTTTGATATTTTCTTATCTTTTAAACAAATACTTATTCCAGCATTGCCTACAGACTTACGTAAAATACGACTAAAAACCGTTTTCCCAATTACATGTGAGCGTTGTAGCTCCTTTTTCTCACAACATAGCTTACAAATACCTAAACTCATATTATTTCTCTATTAAAGAAAAGCCCATCAATTGATGAGCTTTTAGATTATTTAACTTTTATTGGCTTAGAATCACCTACTTTTACTCTATCTGGTGTTTTTACAATAGGCGGTGTTGGTTTCCGATCACTCATTTTTACCTCATAAAGTAACTAATTAAAATCGTAAGTATCGCACCTATAAAGATTAATCCACTTACTTTCAATTCGTCAAAAGCTTTTCTTAAAAATGTTGTCTTAATTTTATTTTGAACTTCATAAGAATCTATAGCAAAACTTAAATCTCTAGCAAGATTGTAGTAAATAGAAATTTTTTCATTTTGAGTAAAAAAATCAATCATTTTCAAACTAGTATCAAGTTTTTCTATTTCAACTGTCTGCATTACTTGTAATAGATTTCGAATGACTACACACAGAGAAATAAAACATGTAAATAATAATAAGATAGTAATATTATCAATAAATACCTTTTCAGTTACTTTAAGATCAATTAAGTAATATTTAATTAATACGCTTGCCGCTGCAATAATGATAGAAGCAATACCTAAATACTTAGAAGCCTTGTCTTCATGTCTAGCATAACGAGCACGAGCGGAATCATATTCTTTTAATAGGAAGTCATACATAGTTTTATAAACTTCAATATCTAAGTCTTCTTTATTACTCATCACGTTATACATATTCCTT
Source organism: Acinetobacter sp. ABJ_C1_1 (assembly GCF_044684115.1). NCBI lineage: Bacteria > Pseudomonadati > Pseudomonadota > Gammaproteobacteria > Moraxellales > Moraxellaceae > Acinetobacter > Acinetobacter sp. ABJ_C1_1. The sequence continues at coordinate 6,318 of NZ_JBITPU010000028.1, forward strand.
TAATAATGTCCCAGTCGAAGCGGAGCAACAAGTAATTTCGTCATCTAAATCTTCAATGATTTTTAATGAGCCAATCAGAACTTGCTTGTCCACTTTTTAAAGTGATTATGTCACCTACTTTTGAAATATCTGATTGCTTCTGTTGTTTAATTTCAACCATTGTCTATATAGATCATCGCTAACACTAACGCTGGCGTTGTCTTAATCTTCTTATCATGCTGCCCCTCACAATCAAAAGATTTCATTTTTCCAATAATTTGATCAGTAATCCAAAGTTTTTATAATTTTCTCTCAGCTACATCTCTGTAACCCATTCAGTAGTATTCAAAAAATCTTAACTTATCTGACATACATTTAAGATAAATCTTAACTTATATGACAAAATGATGATGAGATCAAGTGTCAATAAAATTTACAATCTATTGATTTTATTTAATAATTAAATCTCAAACTATCTGTCATTTAGCGGCCATTTAAGACATAAAATTTACAGTTTTAGAGTATTTAGAGATCCGATTTTTAAGAGAGATTACTCTTCAATTAATTGAAATAAAAAGTTAATTTACACAAAGCATGACGAGTAGAACTATTATTAAAAGTAGCGGATACAATCTTGCCCGCCATAAATCAGGTAGTTTTGAAATAAATTTTTCAATAAAAAAAGGAAACCATTTAGGTCTCCTTATACTCCACACAAATTGGTTAACCCCAATCAGAGTCTTGTTAATATTCCCCTGAATTAGGTTGCTAAATATCGATCAAGGTTCTGTAAAGCAAAGCTGATTACTGTCGCTAACTCTTCTTGCGAATATCCATCTCTTGCTTGAACAGATAATCCATGCAGAACAAGCGCGTAATATTGCCCTAAAGTTTTAGGGTCCGCCTCTGCCACCAATTGTCCGTCTGATTTTGCCTGAACAAATCGATCGACCAGACTTTGGCCCCGTGCAATACGCTGTGCTTTCATCCATTCCAAAACAGCTTGGTTTTCTTCACCTAACACACTCGCTGCCGACACAACCATACACCCATACGAATGGTTGGCTTGCGTGTAAAGGGCTAGTGCATCTTGAAATAATTGGTTTATTGCATCCTTAATATTTTTTTGCTTTAAAGCATTTAGCGCGAAATTACCTTCGTTCTTTTCATAGTGATTTACGGCCTCTCTAAACAAGGCCTCTTTTGAGCCAAACGCTTTATAAATTCGAGCTGAGGCAATCCCCAAAACTTCAACTAAATCTGACATTGATGTGCCTTCATAGCCGTGAAGCCAGAAAAAATCTCTCGCTTTTACGAGGGCTTCTTCTCGATCAAACTCTCTTGGTCTGCCAGCCATAATGACCCTTTATCAAATTGAGTACCTCTTTTTATTATTATTCGAAAAAAATATTTTCACAAATAAATCAATGAGATTTAGTCAAAATACTTTCGTTTTGTTTTGATTTTCAAATAAAAAGTTGTTTTTATCCAAAATTAAGCCTATTGTTTGTCGATCGACAACTAATTAGGTTTTATTATGAAAACCATCAAAGGCCCAAGTATTCATCTTGCTCAATTTAGTGATGATGTTTTCCCTTTTAACCGTCTAGAAGATATTGCTGCTTGGGTAGCAAACCAAGGCTTTGAAGCGGTACAACTTCCTGCTTGGGATAAGCGTTTATTTGATGTCAATTTGGCAGCAGAAAGCCAAGATTATTGCGATGAAATATTAGGTACTTTAAGCAATCATGGCTTAAAAATTAGTGAGTTAACGACTCATATTTTTGGGCAATTAATGGCTGTACACCCTGCTTATGACTCAATGTGCGATAACTTTGCCCCCTCTCATTTACATGGTAATTCAGCAGCTAGAACCGTGTGGGCAAAACAACAAATGCTCGCTTCAATTCAGGCATCTGCCCGCCTAGGGCTTAAAGACATGGGGACATTTTCTGGCTCTTTAGCATGGCCTTATGTATTTCCATTTCCTCAAAGACCGTCAGGGCTTATTGAAACAGCGTTTGATGAATTAGCACGTCGTTGGCTTCCGATTTTGAATGCTTGTGATGAACAAGACGTCAACCTTTGCTATGAAATTCACCCCGGTGAAGATTTGCATGATGGCATTACATTTGAAATGTTTTTAGAGCGGACTCATAACCACCCACGTTGCCATATTCTTTTTGACCCAAGCCATTTTGTTTTACAGCAACTGAACTATGTGGAATATCTCGATATCTATAAAGATTTCATTCGCATGTTTCATGTTAAAGACGCCGAATTTAACCCAACAGGTCGCCAAGGAATGTATAGCGGCTATCAAAGCTGGGGAAATCGAGCGGGTCGATTCCGTTCTACGGGTGATGGTCAAGTTGACTTTAAAGCAATTTTTTCAAAGTTAGCACATTACGACTACGAAGGCTGGGCCACATTAGAGTGGGAATGTTGCCTCAAAAATAAAGATGATGGCGCACGCGAAGGTGCCGAATTCATTAAGCAAAATATTATTCATGTCACCGATAAAGTGTTTGATGACTTTGCTGCTGCCCCTGTGAATCAGACTCAAATTAATCAGCTATTGGGTATTTAAGGAAGTGTAAGAGAAATCAACATGAAAACTCAATTATTCAATGAAAACTCACATAACGAATTCCAACATCATTACATTCACATCGAGAGTAAAAAATTACACTACGTCACCTTAGGTGAAGGCCCAGCGGTATTACTAATTCCAGGTTGGCCACAAACATGGTACGCGTGGCACAAAGTCATGCTTGAGCTGGCGAAACAGGGTTATCGAGCGATCGCGGTTGATTTACCCGGAACAGGAAATTCAGCTCCACTGGATGGAAGTTACGATACGGGTCGCATCGCTAAAATTTTATCAATACTCATGACTCAACTTGAAAATCCAACTTATTCAATTGTTGGCCACGACATTGGCATGTGGGTTGCCTATGCGCTTGCATCTGACTTTCCTGAGTCTGTAACTCGTCTTGCGGTCACAGAGGCTGTGATTCCCGGTTTAGCACCCGCACCTCCTATTTTTGTTGAGCCGAGTGAAAACATTTTTCTTTGGCACTTCATGTTTAACCAAACCCTAGATTTACCCGAAGCTTTAATTGCAGGCCGTGAAGATACTTATTTAAATTATATGTTTGATAAATGGTCGTGGCACAAAGATAAAGTGGCGACTGAAACTTATATCGAAGCCTATAAAATTCCGGGTCGTTTAACGGCGGGTTTTAATTATTACCGCTCTATTCCAGAGACTATTCGTCAAAATAAAATCAGAGAAACTAAAAGTTTAGATATGCCAGTTTTAGTCATAGGCGCTGAACATGCTACGGATAATGCACCGTATGAAACCATGAAAAAGGTTTCACCACATTTAACCAGTGCGATTGTAAAAGACTGTGGTCATTTCATTATGGAAGAACAGTCAGAAGTATTTAGCTCACTCATTTTAGATTTTTTGCAGCAGGAAAAAAGCCATGCCACTACTTGCTGAAATTGAAAGCTGGCTTAAGTCTAGACCAACCTCACAGGCTGTAAACTCATTACAAGAACTTAGGAAGCAAGTAAACAAAGACATTATTGATCAGCAAGGTATTCAGCATGATGCAAGCTATCAGCAAAGTTTTTATGTTGCTGTGTCAGATGGTGCCGAAATTGAAGTGCGTGTTTATGTTCCCTATTCGCTCGAAAATGTTGAGCAACGGCCTGCTTTAGTTTTTGCACATGGTGGCGGTTGGTGTCTCGGAAGCTTAGATGCATGGAACCGCACTTGTCGGTTGTTAGCAGAATCTATTCAACACGTTGTATTTTCTGTGGACTATCGCTTAGCTCCAGAGTTTAAGTTTCCAACACCTTTAAATGATTTTTTTACAGCATTTCGCTATATCCATAAGCATGCTTCACTATTTGGAATTGATCAAAACTGTATAGCTGTAGGTGGTGATAGTGCGGGCGCAAATATAGCTGCCGCCGCATGTTTAAAGGCAAAACAACACCCAGAAATTATGGTGAGCCATCAACTTCTTTTCTACCCAGCTTTAGATGCCACGATGAGTAGCAATTCGTATAGCCGATACGCCGAAGGCTATGGTTTGGAGTCATCCACAATGGTTTATTGCTGGAATCAATATGTGCAAGAGGAAAATGAAAAACAGAATGAACTTGTAAGTCCGTTACTCGCTCAGTCTTTAGATGGACTGCCAAATGCAACCATTTTTGTTTGTGAATATGACCCTGTTCGGGATGATGGTGAAAGATATGCTCAAAAACTATGGGATGCTGGTATTCAGGTGAACTTTCATTTATTAGATGGAATGATTCACGGCGCGATTCACATGACAGCAATTACCTCAGAAGCAAGAACGATCTATAGTAAAATTGCACTATAACCATCTATTCATAGCTAGCATTTATAAATACGTAATATGTTGATTTATAGGTGCTAGCTACGGTAACAAATTAAATCAATAATTAATTGCCAACAAGCATCACCAGCAAAACCAAGATTAAAAGTAATGGATACAACTTTGCACGCCATAAATCAGGTAGTTTTGAAATAAATTTTTCTGAAAAATATAGCCCAATCCATGTTCCTGCAACCAAGAATAAGGCAGCTTCTAACCAGATTAGACCGATAAATCCACTAGGTGCCCATGTAGATTGCCAAAGTGACAATACACAATAGGTCAGCGTTGCAGTTAAAGACAAAGGCAGCGTGAGAATATTTGCAATAGCCGCGGCCTCTGCCATAGAACTACCCCGACGCCGTAATAAAGGAACTGTCATTACGCTTCCTCCAACCCCTAAAAGTGCTGCAACCCAGCCGATAATTCCGCCTTTAATGAGTTCAGTGTTTTGACCATACTGTTGCTTTTGCAGTGATGCCACCATAAATCCAGGTCTGTAATAACAATCAATAATGGTTATGAACACATAACCCATAAATATCCAACGAAGCCAACTGCCATTAAACAATGAGGCCATTACAGCACCGACAACTCCACCAAATGCGATACCACTCCATAAAAAGCGGATTTTTTGCCAATCTATATGTCCGGACCGATAGTGCCGAAAGGTTGCAAAACTTGCCGAACATAGCATGACAAAGGCTGATGTAGCTACGGCGATTTGCATGGCATGTATGCCGACACTACTTTCACTGCTCCACTTTTGAATAATGACTGTATAAAGCAAAGGCACAGCAACAAATCCGCCGCCAAAGCCAAATAACCAAGTGGTTATGCCTGAAAGTAGTCCAAATAAAAATAGCTCATATAGCATGATCATCTTCCTCACGTTTATAGAGGCATGATATAAAATAGCTCTATGGCAAACTAACGTAGAAAAGCCATTTTTTTATTTATTTCAGCCAAAAATATATGCGTAATATTCCAATTAACGATGTAGACCATCTACCGCAAGCGGTTCTAGCGTTAGGATCAGATTATCCTGCTGATACTTTGTTAGATACGCATAGCCATCGTCGCGCTCAGTTCTTATATGCACCCGAAGGCCTCATGAAAGTTGAAACTGAAGATGGACAATGGCTCGTGTTACCCTATAGCGGTGTATGGATACCCGCAGGTAAATCACATCAGGTATGGTTGTCTAAAGTCAGTACTTATAGTTTGTATATAGAAGCAGACCATGCCCCAAGACAAGCAAACTATTGCGAGGTTATCCAAGTCTCGCCTTTGTTACATCAACTGCTGATTCAGGCAAATCAGCTACCTGTTGACTACCAACGTGCAGGCCGAGACGGCGCTCTTATCGATTTATTGTTATATGAATTAGAAGCTGCACCAGCCCTACCTCTGTTTATTCCATTACCTCACAACACATTGTTATCTAAACAGTGTGCTGAGTTTATGCAGCATCCCAATATTCATAGCAGCCCTAAAGATTGGGCACATGACCACAATAAAAGTGAACGGACTTTTCACCGCTGGTTTAAGTCAGAAACGGGTATGTCCTTTCAGGCTTGGCGTAATCGGGTCTGCATCATCTATGCTTTAAATGCCTTAAAAGAGAATATCTCAATTACGGAAATTGCTTTTAGTTTAGGCTATGAGCACTCGGCAGCATTTACTGCAATGTTCAGTAAAATTATGGGTTATCCACCTACCCATTTTCAAAAAAGATTTCATATGCATAATAAAGCGCTATAAAGATTTACTCATGTGAATGGTGTCATACGTATCGATCCATTCTCTTTTAATAACGTCAAAGCCTTGGAGCCGCCAAAATTCTTCAGCCGCAGGTAAAAATGGATGAGTGTGCAAATACAAAGTAGTAATTTCATTGTTTTTTGCATGGCTAAACAACATGTCACATAGCTGAGTTGCGATGCCATTACGGCGGTATTCAGGCAATACAAACAACTTAACCACTTCCACTGTATTAGATGGCAAATTTAAATCAAAACGATGGTCATACGCCCGATATGCAATAGTGCCAATAATACGGTTTTTATCTTTTACCGTAATAAAGCAACCTAATGGATCATTAACATAATATTGCCCAAAATTTTTTAAATCTTTGGGAACTTGCCCATGATAGATTTCTGGGAATAATAAATGTCTTGTATAAAGTGCAAACTCTACAGCAGATGCATAGTCTGATTTGTCTGCTAGATGATAGTGAAAAGTCATATTTATAGCCAAGAATGATCAGGGATAACAATGGTTTTGTCTTGAATCATGGCTTCATGGAACTCAACATCGTAGACACTTTTTAAAAACTTCGGATCGGTTATTCGTGTTTTTGACTCAGGCTTAACGACTTCATGTTGGCGCATAAAAAACAAATGATCTGCAAATAAAAAAGCCAAATTAGGATCATGCATAATTGCAATCACCGTAAAATTTTGCCGCGACAACTGACGCAACTTTTTCATTAAATAAGACTGGTAATAAACATCGAGATGATTGGTTGGCTCATCGAGCAAAATGACTTTCGGTGCTTGCACTAAAATACGCGCAATCAAAACCAATTGCCGTTCACCACCCGATAACTCGGTATAAGGACGGTCACGTAAATGCTCGATGTCTAAATCAAGCAAAGATTGGTCTACACGTTCCCAGTCTGACTTTGAAGGACGATATCGGCTAAAAGCAGCACGCCCCGTAATCACCACATCTTTAACTAAAAATGGAAATACGGTTTTATGAAACTGCGGTAAAAAACCGAGTAAGGCTGCCCGGTCTTTCCCTTTAAAGTCCGATAGAAGTTTTCCTGAGTAGCGAATCAAGCCATCTTTTACAGGTTCTAGGCCCGCCATCAATTTAAAAAGTGTAGATTTACCACAACCATTACGCCCTAAAATCACTGAAAACTGATTTTCAGGAAACTCCAGATGAATATTTTTAAGGACTTGTTTGTGCCCATAGGCATAATTTAACTGATCAATTTGAATCATGCCCAATGAGTCCTCTGTGTTTTCATTAATAATAAGAAAAATGGCGCGCCAAGTAGCATGGTAAAAATACCAATCGGTATTTCAAACGTCAGTAAAACCCGAGAAAAGTTATCAATCAACAGTAGAAAACTGCCGCCCAACACCATATTGGCAGGAATACTGTAGCGATGATCTGGCCCAACCAACATTCTCACAATATGTGGCATAAACAGCCCATATAGACTAATAATGCCTGCCGCAGCCACAGAAGTTGACGTACATACAGTCACCAGAGCAATTAAAAGAAGTTGTTCCCACCTTGGGTTAACACCCACCGCCTGCGCTTCTTCAGCACCGAGTGCCATTAAGTTTAAGCGCCAACGCATTGCAAATAATCCGACAAGGCCAATACAAATAGGAAGCACGGCGTATTGAACCTTTTGCCAAGACGCCTGATGTAAGTTACCCATCGTCCATTGCACAATGGCTTGCAGTTTAAATGGATCACTTAGGTATTGAATAACTGTAAGTCCTGCCAAAAACAACCCTGAAACAATCATGCCCGATAAAATTACCATGACTAAAGATGTCTGGCTTTCATGTTTTTGATGTGCAAATAAATACGTTAAGCCAACGGCGCACACGCCAAAAATAAAGGCTGATAGGTTTGGTGAAAGCCAATTTAAAGACAGTGCCAAAGCTGCACCGAACGCCGCACCAGATGAAATACCGAGTACATAAGAATCAACCAATGGATTACGAAACAATGCCTGCAATCCATTACCCGCGGTTGCTAATGCAGCTCCCACCATAAAGGTCAGTAAAATTCTGGGTAATCTGACATTGACCAGTATGTTCTGCATCAGTCTAAATTGTTCAGCATCAAAATATGGCGTACCAAAGACTGCTTGCACACCCCACCGCAAATAGTCCCATGCACTTAATGTTTGCGTAGGCCCAATGAGCAAAGAGATAAAAATCATGACGAAAGGTAACGGGTAAAACCAATAATATTTCAGTTTTTCCATATTCATTGCACCAACGCTTTGGCAAGGTGCTCACCATACAACTTGGTTAAAATACGCTGTTGTAAGGCACTTACTGGTAAATCGGACTGTTCAGGGTAAATACCGTGATTTAGATAAATCGCCGTAATAATGATTTTGATGGTGTGCGGGTTATATATAAATGCAGGACTCAAATTAAATACCTTTCGGTTTTGTACAGCGCTTAAACCCTGTAATTCTTTTCGTTCATAAATCAGTTTTGGGTTGGTGTTCCAAAGCACAATATTGTCAGGGTTCCATTCAATGAGAGTCTCGGGATTTACATTGGGTTGGTTAGCATTGGTCTGAACAATGTTGTAAGCACCTGCCAGCTCAATAAAGTCATTGGTAATAGACTGACGTCCCGAAGTGGAAAAAATTCGCCCACCTGACCACGCATAGTAAATCGATTGCTTATTTGATTGGCGTGCCGTTTTTGCTGCGACTTCTGCCATAATTTCATCAGAAAAAGTCAAAATTTCCTGAGCTCGCTTTTGAGCTCCACTTAGAACAGCAATTTCAGATAGCTCTTCTTTTACTTGCTGGTAAGTACCTGACTCCATGGCATATACAGCAATGCCAAACTGCCGTAACAGCTCGATCGTTTGAGTTTGCCCGCTCCCCAAGATCACCAGATCAGGTTTTAACAACACCAGACTTTCAATATTGGTTGCATTTGCCCCTTGTGAAGGCGCTGCTAGCTGTTTATTGGCAATACGCTTATCTATTTTTGAATAAGCATCGAATAATAAAGGTTGGATGTATACTTCGGCAGGTATACCAATTACTTTGTCGCCTTGCCCTAGCATATAGAGGCCATCTAAACCCGACTCAAATAGAGAAACTATTCTTTGGGCTGGTTTGGCTACACAGACTTTTGTATTTGTACTATCAAAAACGCATATCGGATGGGCTACCAAGTTTTCTTGAGTTTTTCTACTTTGTTCAGATGAAGAGCAACCACATAGAATGAGTAAGGTGAGTACCGAAGCCCAAAACCTCATTACACCTCTCCATGCACAAATATGGTGCAAAACAAAAAAAATGTATTTATTTGGTGCAATTTTCATGTAAAAAAAACACCATAAGAGAGCAAGACGGTTTGAATTATCATTTATAGGGTATCAAATTAAATGTTCTACTAAAGATAAGAGTAATTAAGCAATAAAAATGCCAACATTAAAAAAATATATTTATAAAGCGAAATAATCAGTTAAAAAACCTATTTTTTCATGAAATTAAATAATGCCAACCTAATTTTTATTATTTATTATAAATCTTGATAATTTTTAAATTAATTTAAACAACCCAAAAAATTAAATATCAAATAACAAAATCACAA
>NZ_JBITPU010000029.1:0-15281 GCF_044684115.1 Acinetobacter sp. ABJ_C1_1
ATTGTAGATAGATATTTTTCTAATCCTATTTCTAAAGTAACGAATTTTCCTATACATGAGCTAAAAAATAATGCAACTACTGAAAATTCTTTCTTCTTTCTACATGACTTTGGTACTTATAAATTAGAAGCTAAATTCAATTATTGTGATAGTTTTCCACAGAAAATCGCTTTACTGATCCATGGCGGCAACTCTGATTTGAGTTCTTTAAGTCCTTTGGAAAATCTACTTAGAAGTAAAAATATTGGAACGCTTTCATTCAATTTAAGTGGTTTAAATAATACAAGTGAAACGAAATCATCTTTATCTCAGAACATAAATGAAAGTATGTTTTTTTACAGCCTTCTAAAAAAGGTGGATATTGTTATTGGATATAGTTTAGGCGGTTATATTGCAATCAATTTAGCGAAAAAATTTCAAATTGATCGATTGATTTTGTTATGTCCAGCGATATATTCAGATCAAGCAGTCAAAAAAATATATGGAAATGAATTTAAGAATGAAATTTCCAAACCTTATAGCTTTTATTCATCATCAATTTGGCGTTTTTTAATGGAATATAAAAGAGAAATCACAATAGTTTATGGGGAGTTGGATGGTATAAAAACAGATAATGGAAAGTCGAAAGGGTTTTATGAAATTAATGGTATTACAAAGTACTCTCCTATTCCCTATGAAATAGTTCAAACCTTAAAAAAAATTTCTATACGAAAAGCTAACTTTAATTTCATAATTGAGAAAGGTAAAGATCATTACCTCTTAAAAAATATCAGAAATTATAATATTTAAAAATTGATTAGATTGGACTGTAAAGGGTTCTCTTCTTATTAAAAGCGAATAGATTAAATTTTGAACTCCTACTCTCTTAGATGAAGTTGTTATTGTCGTAAAAATAAAGCCTCTTAAAATTTCTAGTTTAAGAGGCTTTTGAAATTTATTTAAATAAGAAATAGCTTTAATTTGTAGGAGCTAATTCAAAATTTGAAACAATACCGCAAAGAGTAAAATATTTGCGATCACTATGGCCCAACCACCATATAGCATGTATTTAAGTTGACTTGAACGTGCTAAGCCCATTTGACCAAACATATCAGAAGATGGAAAAGGACCAAACCAGTCTACTTGGGAACTTGATAATAGAACTGCTGTAACCGCTACAGGTGGAACACCATTTGCCAGTAAAATTGGTCCAAAAATTTTATTGGTAAAAGTCATTTGTGCAACAGCTGCCCCTGGAATATGCCCCACAATATTAAATAAGAAAATACCAAAACACAGCATAGCAGGACTTAAGTCGACCAAATATGGTGTCGCATGATCTAACAGTGTTTGATAAGCATTGAGTTTTTCAACAAGAACTAAAATTGGATTGTATAACCAGTAAAGAATAAACATCCATACTAATTTACCGCATCCCTCATAGAGTGCTTCCAAAATTTGTTTAGGACTAAACCCCGCAACCAACCCAGTTAATGTGGCAACAGTAAGCATCACAATAATTGCAAAGCTAAAGCCTGCTTTAAAAATAATTCCAAGAATTGCCATCACGATAATTGTGCCAATAAATACAATCGCTGCACGTTTACTTCTTTTTAATTCAGAGGCACTTTCTATTTTTTCAGAAGGTTCTAAGAAATTTTCATTATAGGTATATTTTCCAAAAGTCCACTTTTGGATATAGCCAGACATGAACCAACCTGTAAGAAGTGTGACAACACTCATAGGGATGGCACAAGTACTCAAATATTGCGGATAGGTCAAGCCACCCAATTCTAAAATAGTCACTGTACTTGGTGTAAAAGGTCCTATAAAGAGACCGACAGAACCTGCAGTCATCAAAAGTAATGCAACGGTGGGCGGTGTTAAACCAACTGCTGCAGCAATGGGAATAATGACAGCAACAATAATGGCATTACCACCTGCCATAGTCCCCAATGAACCACAAATAACAACTGATGAAATCATGATGCCAAGTTTGACTCGAGGAATACTTGAAAGCCCAACTTTATGGACAATAAATTTGACCAATTCTTTCGCTGCACCTGTTCGGTTGGCAACTTCACCAACCCCGGCTCCCAACATAATAATAAGACCTACAGTCGCAATAAATGAGCCCGTAGACTTTGCAAGAATTCCACCTAATTCAAATACACTGGTAGATGTCATTATCACGCTGATAATAATTGCAATAATAACAGCAAGGACAATATCGAGACCGATAACAGTTAAGAGTGCCAAGGCAAAAATGGGCAATAACCCAATTAAACCGACCTCCTCTACTGGTAGGCCTTTTGCGTAGAATGCTAAAGCAAAGCTAAGAATAATAATGGTGATAAGGGCAATATTTTTAGGTGTCCTTATATTAGGTATTGTTATAGAAGATTGCTCAACTGACATATGTATCACTCCTTGATCATTGGGCATTGAATTTCATCCCAATTTACAAGGGTTCATTGACATTAAATAATGAATTCTAATAGATTACCTATAACTATTAGTTATGTGCTCATTTATGAATCTTCGACACCTAGAGATATTCTATTTAGTCATGCTTTTTGGTTCACTCACAGAGGCAGCATCATCGTTATGCATTTCACAGCCTGCCGCAAGTAAATTGCTCAAACATGCAGAGCAACGGCTTGGGTTTGCTCTATTTAAACGGGTCAAAGGAAAATTACAGCCCACCAAAGAAGCCTATACTTTGTATGATGAAATTAAGCCAATTTATGAAAAAATAAATGAATTAAATAAGTTGACGGATAATTTAGCAAGAAATACTCAAGGGCAAATCACACTCGGATGTTTACCCAGTTTAGGTTTAAGCCTCATTCCCAAATTAACTGCAAAATTTCTAAAAAAATACCCTGATGTTTTTGTCAATATTGGTACCGATCATACTCAAGCACTAGAGCAAAAATTATTAAGACGTGAAATTGATATTGCGGTGACGTTCCAGCCCCATACTCAACATGGCATTATTGCCACACCTGTTCTGGAAATTCCTCTGGTTTACATTGACTCTAAGCCTATTGATTCAAAGCAAGATATTCATTCAATTGATGAAAACAGGTGGATTCAACCCTACTCAGATTCCCTCATGCAAGTGGTAAAAAAGTATAGAACGTTTAATAAAAGTATTGTGAATGTACAAACCTACTATATGGCGAGTGAACTGGTACGCGAAGGTTTAGGCTGTAGCATTACCGATATTTATACTGCTGCTCACTCTTTACCAAATCATATGATTCACCCAGTAAAACCAAGTTTGTATACCACAATTTATATTTTAAAAAATGCAAATGTAAGTACGACCAAAGCGACTGAAGATTTTATTGAATTAATAAAAAGAGAAATTGCCTCGATGACACCATCGATTAACCAAAAGTTATGAGTACTATGTAAAAACTCATTTGTTTAACCCTTTTTCTTCTTCTTTAATACAAATGTGTGTTGCAAATATAGCATGGAAGAATGAAAAAACATGTCGTTGTCATTGGTGGTGGAGTCATTGGTTTAAGTACAGCCTATGCACTTATTCAAGCAGGTCATAAAGTTACAATAGTGGAAGCGAATGACAAGATTGGCTGCCAGACAAGTTTTGCAAATGGTGGTCAACTCAGTTATCGCTATGTTGCACCTTTAGCAGATGCGGGCGTGCCGTTTCAGGCGCTGCAATGGTTAGGAAAAGCTCATTCGCCTTTAAACTTTAAATTGAATTTTTCACCTTTTCAATGGTCTTGGTTATTCCAATTCCTCATGGCATGTAATCGTAAAGACAATATTGTGAACGGCAATCATATTTTACGGTTATCCCTATATAGTCAAAGTATTATGTCTAAATGGCGTGATGAAATTGATGATTTTGACTGGGTAAAATCAGGAAAAATGATCATTCATCGCAATGAAAAAGCATTTAAAAAAGCAGCATTAACGATAGATCCAACTGTACAAAAAGTGCTGTCACCAGAAGAAACCATTCAACTTGAACCTGCATTGAAAGGTATTGGATCTACATTAGTGGGTTCAATTTATACACCAGATGATGAAACAGCAGATTGCTACAAATTTTGTTTAGCTCTGTATAAAGCACTAGAAAAGAGTAGTAACTTCACATGCTTATATACACATGAAGTGACAGATTTTTTTGCGGAAAATAATAAAATTACTGCAATTGAAACAAATCAAGGACGTATAGAAGCAGATGAATTTGTCGTTGCTGCGGGCAATAGCAGTACTGCACTTTTTAATATGGTAGGTATTTCAGTCCCAGTTTATCCATTAAAAGGATATAGCCTGACTCTACCATTTCCAGAAAAAGCCAATGTTGTGCCCAATATGAGCGTAACCGATTATGCAAATAAAATTGTATATGCAAAATTGGGGAATCAACTTCGGATTGCCGCAATGGTCGATATTGGCTATCAAGATATCTACATTCGAAAAGAGCGAATAAATGCATTAAAAGATACGGTACGAAAAACATTTCCCGATTTATTGGGTGTAAATAATGCACAAGAATGGAGTGGTTTACGTCCATCCACCCCTACCGGCCTACCTATTTTGGGTCGTACGAAATATTTGAATTTATGGGCAAATATTGGCCAAGGTAGTTTAGGTTTCACATTGGCAGCTGGTTGTGCCATGGTCATTAGTCAATTAATTAGCCAAGCAACCTCGCCAATTATATTAGATGGTTTATCTCTGGAGAAATAAAATGAGTCATGATATTCAACGTATTGATACAAATGCACGTTTATCAGGTTGTGTCCTTCATAACGGTTTAGTGTATGTTTCGGGTCAAGTGCCAACAACTTTAGATGCTGATGCTAAGCAACAAACTTTAGAAGTTCTGGCAAAAATTGATGCTTTACTGGAACAAGCTGGTAGTGATAAAGGCCGTATTTTAACTGCACAAATTTGGATTAAAAATATTGCCGAAGATTTCGCAGTGTTCAATGAATGTTGGGAAGCATGGTTACCAGATGGAGCAGCACCAGCACGTGCGGCTATTCAAGCAGATTTGGCACGTCCGCAAGTATTAGTAGAAGTAATGGTTACGGCGAGTGTTAAATAATATTTTTCAAGTCAAGCTAGTAAATTTGCTAGCTTGATTAACTCACTGTCAAATATAACTACTCATCAACTTGATGTTGCACATCTTTATAGGTAACGCCGATCACCTCCTCCTTACTAAATACTTTACGAATTGATTTTAATCTAACCATTTAAGCTGAGATAAAATAAATTTTTCAAAAGGCATTTTAAAAATAAAAAACCCATTCCAAAAACTTAAAATGGGTCTAGTGAAAACTACTGAGCCTGAAATAGTAAAAAATTAGAGCCTAATAATATCTACTGTAGTGATCAATATATATTCAAATAATTTTTAGATAAAATTTACTAAAATTAAATTATATTAATTAACAAAATGTATTTCCTTTACTTCTTCATTTAAAATTTTTAATGCAGTTAGACAAATATCTAAATATTGCTCATCTTTAATATTTCTATGGTAAGAGTCATAAATTCTTATGAGCACACCATTCCATTTAAATTTTCCTACATAAGGTTTTGGTTGACAGGATGTATTATTATAAATTTTTCGCCCCCAATAATCTGTCGTACGATTATAATATTGAGGTGAATACATAAATACATTAAATGCATAATCCCTATCAAAATCATTTTCCCAGTCTTTTGCCAATAATTTATTAACATCTGTAGGCCATCTGATTTTAAATCCACTATCTCCTTGATACTCTCTTAGTATTAACCAAAACCGACCACTACGCTTTATTAAAAAATATTTACGAGAGTCAAATTTTGGTAGCCGTGCGAAGTCTTCTTGTGTATAAGAGTCAAACTCTTCAGCTAGCCTAATCCTTTCCCGTTCCATATTTGAATGAATAAGAGCATCTTGATCTTTCTCTGTTAAAGGAACACATTTATATACAAGCCATGCTATAAAAATAATTAAAAGCAAAATCCATATAAAACCTTTAGTTGGTGTGTAGTTTTTTATTTTCATTTTTCCACCTTTAATAAACTAAGAATTAATGCACCTACATTTTGATGTAGGTTATTTTTTTGGGGGGGGTTAAAAGCATAGATAAAAAAAAGCCCCTGATTTTAACAGGGGCTTTTCGAATTTGGCGGAAGCGGTGTCCGTCTAACATTTGTCTTATACAGTCTAATAAATCTTAAAATAATTATATATTTCATTAACTTAAAATAAAACCCATCTAATATAGTCTTGCACAATCTAGCTCTTTCCAATATTCTTTGAGGGGTAGGTTGTGGGGTAAAAGTTATATGCCAAAGAAATCCAAAGAGCTGTCAGCACTTAGTGTATCAAGAATTAAAGCGACTGGGCGACATTCTGTAGGGGGTGTTGATGGCCTATGTCTGAATGTAGAAGGTAATTCTCGTGTATGGATTTTACGTGCTGTTGTAGGCAAACGTTTAGATAAAGATGGGAAACTAAAACCTCATCGCCGCGATATTGGTCTTGGACCCTACCCTGAAGTTTCTTTAGCTGAAGCACGAGCAAAAGCGACTGAATTAAGATTGCAAATCCGAAACGGGATTGATCCTATCCAACATAAACAGGAACAACGCGAGGCTTTACTTCTCCAACAACATCGTGAAAAGACTTTCCGTGAATGCGCCAAGATTGTAATTGATAAGAAAACACTAGAGCTTAAAAATGAAAAACATATTGCACAGTGGTCATCTTCTTTAGAAACCTATATCTATCCTGTTATTGGTGATCGTGTGATTGGCTCTATTACTAAAACAGATATTGTTGCAGCACTTGAGCCTATCTGGATAGAAATACATGAAACAGCAAAACGGGTTCGTGGTCGAATAGAAACCATTTTCGATTATGCTAAAGCTATGGAATATTTTGTTGGAGATAATCCCGCTGTATGGAAAGGAAATTTAGAACCAATTCTTGGTAATTTAAAACAAGAATCACGTCCACATTCCTCTTTACCTTATGAACAGGTAGCTGAATTTATCCAGCACTTAAGACAGAAAAAAGGTATTTCTTCCAAAGCATTAGAATTTGCAATTTTAACTGCTTGTCGTTCAGGTGAAGTATTTGGCGCTTTATGGAAAGAAATCGATTTTAAAAATAAGATCTGGATTATTCCAAAGGAACGAATGAAAGCAGATAAAGAACATCGAGTTCCTTTATCACAAGTGGCTATTAGATTACTTGAAAAACTTTATCAAGAAGCCCACCCTCAACCAAATGACTTTATTTTCCCTACACCACGTAGTGGTGAGATGCTTTCTGATATGTCCTTGACTGCAATGATCAAGCGCATGCATGAGCAGAAGTTTAAAGAAGATGGTAATGGTTATATTGATCCTAAGCAAAATCGAGTGATCACGACACATGGTTTCCGTTCAACTTTCCGCGATTGGTCAGCAGACAAAACAGATTACCCTCGTGAAGTTTGTGAACATGTATTAGCACACAAACTACCAGATGAAGTGGAAGCTGCTTATTTACGTGGAGCTTATCTAGAAAAGCGTAAGGGATTAATGGAAGATTGGGCTAAATTTTGTTCTCAAAATATTGGCTAATCATAGATAGGACCAACTAAAATAAAGTAGCATTTATTATCAAACACTTAAAAACAATAATAAAATTTATGGTGTAAATTTAGTGTCAAAATTTAATTACTGAAAAATAATTTAAAAATCCAGTCTATTTGTGAAGACTGGATTTTTATTTAATCTATTTTTGATAAGCTAGCTCAAAAGATCCTATTTCCTCTAACACATGCCGAATATGGTGGTTTGTATCAATTGCAACCCACTGTGTAGAACTTCCTATAAACCCCTTAATACCATGCGCACACTCAAAAATTTTATTATCTCCCCAACTAAAACTTGGGGCTTCATAATAGATTGAATTAATTAGTCTCATTGCTAATTGCTTTCTATGTTTATGACTTCCACCATCTCTAGAAAATGGGTGGCCTCTTACGACATAGTAATTTTTATCTATAGTGTAGATAATTTTTCCATTTGTATGCTGATTAATAATCTGCTTTTCTGGAGCTGGATGTCTCGCTCCATGATCTGCAAACTTCAATTTAACATTAGGGAACATGTTTCTTAAAGTCTGCCATACAACCATTTCCTTTCGAAGTACTGGACCGTCCGTATCATGATCTTCAATGGCTTCCGCAACGCTTGAAGGATATGAAGCTCCACTGATAGAAATGTATTTAAAATCATATTCAGTCAATACCTCTAAAAAGTCTCTCGACTTGCTTAACATCTCTTCGATTGTTATACGATTGACACTTACATCACCAAAATCTAATAATATAGAACAATTATTTTCTGCTAATTTTAAATCAGAGATAATTGTCTCTAACTGTTCTTTAAAAAAATCAGGTTCATCAATATCATACATTGCCTCACCATCTAATCTTATACAAAAATAAGGGGCCTCTGGATAATTTAAATTTTTCATTGTTTGATGATAAAGACTACTCATTTGATCAAACCAACGGTCATAACCAATTACAGGAACTACCTTTACTCCTAATGCAAACAATTTGTTATAAGTATAAGTTAAGAAATGCTCACCATTCTCCAATAAAGCCTCAGACGGTTTCCAAAAATAACCATCCACTAAAGCAATATTCCCACTCCATAATTGCCCTATTTTCTCGCAACGGCCATTAACATAAGCAAGTCTTGATGCCCCTTCTTTATAGACATTAGGCATTTCAAATAAAGGGTGAAAAGTTGGATGTATTTGATATTCCAACTGCTCAGATCTAATAGGTTTTATCGCATCAAATTCACCTTGTTTCGCTTTCATAATTGGGACATATTCTGGAATTTTCATTATCTTTACTCCTCAACACTTAATAAATGAGAATTGGTTAATAATGCTTTGACTTGATATTGTCCAATCAAGTCTGAAAACAAGGTGTAATTCCCCAACTCTTTTCTAATACGCCCCGCAATGATTGCTGGATGAATCCTTAACTCTTTAGCCAACTTTTCAATAGATTCTTTACTTGGTGAGATAAATGCCTCAGTACGTCTTAAAACTCCTCTTGGTATAAATGCCTCTCTTGCCAATCGATTTGCCTCAGCCTCTCTCCGGTCCTCCATACTTGATGTATCTAAATCATCGAGGAATGCTTCTTTTTCATCAACATGTTTCCAAATATGTGCACACTCATGAAGTAACGTAAACCAAAAATTATCCAATCGGTCGTATCTTAAACTTAGCCCAATAATAGGTGTACCATCACTGTCCTTTAAAGCAGCCCCATCAAGATGCGTACCCTTAAGGTGTGGCTCAATAACTACGGCAACTCCATGTTTTTCTAGGTATTCAATTGCCAATATTGGCCCATGCTCGAACCAACTTAATTGAGCTAATTCTCTTAAAAAATTACTATTTATTAAATTAGGGTCATATTTTCCTAGACTGTCTTTCTTATCTCTAGCTTGGAGAATGACTCTAGCTAACCACGCATACAATGCATACATTGTGTTAGGTGTTTGAGCATCACCAGACAACTTACGCTTAAAAGAAGCTGAGCCGATTTGTAAACCTGATTGAGCAATATATTTTTGGATAATACTTTCAGTCGAGGCTGCTGTATCTGCAAGAAATGTTTTTAACCATCCTCTATTTTTCATCTCTTTAACAGGAAATTTAGACCAATCAATATTATTTTTATCTAATGTATTCTTTGAACTTGATAAACCAATTAATGTCTCTACCGACAGTCCTAACCCTATAGATAATGCTCGGATCATATCTACGGTTAAAGCTCTTTTTCGATTAAGAACTTCAGAAACTCTACTTGTAGTACCAAAATATGGAGCCAAATCAGCTTGTTTTAATCCTTTCTCATGCATCCTAAATAGAATTGCATCAATGGGATCAGGCGCCTCTATCGGATATTGTTTATTTTCATAATCTTCAATTAAAACCGATAATAATTCCAACCGATCACTTTCCGGACTTCCTATAACAGGATTTAGAATAATTAAAGAATGCACTTCGTCAAGATAAGCTTGATACTGCTCTCTTGTACGAATAACTTTAAATTCCATTGTTAGCACCTTTAATATTTACAGCTTTAATAATCGCTATTCCTTGAGAAAATGCGATTTGTAGACAAATAACCCATTTAGAGTTATGTATCGAAAATTCGAAACATTGATTTTCCAAAATGGATACTTTTGGAAACTGTTTCACAATATCTTCTGCACTCCGCCAATGAGCATCACGTATTTCAGAGATCCAACTTATGAGCCACTTTTTAGCAAACTCACATTCAATCACTGTTATTTTTTCAAGACCTAAAAGCTTCATTTAAAATATTCCCAATTTGGGAATAAATTACACAATTTTTCAAAACAATTCAATTCCCATTTTGGTAATTTTACAAACTAAGATTAGAATTAGTTATTACATACTGAAATGTTAAAGAGTAACTTACAACCATGTTAAATAGCTGAGAAAAAAGACGCTCTATGCTTCAATGTATGCAGACTTTTTAGATGGAAAAGTTAAAATGCCTGTGCGTGAGGATATAATTTAAATAAAAATATCTTATGTCAAAGATAGTAAAATTCCTATGAACCTTACCCTGCTTAGTTAATTATTAAAATTATAGCTTTTGGAGTAAAAATGAATACAGAATCATTCAAACAATTAGAAGAAACTGAGCTAATTGGACTTGAGGAACAAAATGAAATCTTGAGTTTACTCCAAACATTTGCCATAGAAAAAATCGGATATAAAAGAGTATATGTTTCATCTGCCGCATTGATTAGCAGAATGCCTCAAGCAAGCGTAACGATTACATTACGCAAAAGTTTACTTGATCTTTATCTAAGATTTGGGAAATATGCCTTTGCTGCTCATAAAGATAAAAAATATATTGTTATCGCTCGTATTGGGTTTAAGAAACAGAAAAATGGTTATGGAACGGCTTTAATCAAAGAACTCTGTAATTTTGGAGAGAAATTTGGATATGAATACTTAGAAATAGAATGTCCAAATCCTGATTGCCAAGCTTTTATGAAGAAATTGGGTTTTAGGGATAAGTTCTATCTTCCAATTGATCAGTTGAGAAAGTCTATTCAAGAATATGAGCTTTCGAAACAAACAAAAGTTTATCTAGTCTAAGCTCTTACTAATCGCATCATACACATTGTTATTTCTAACAACACTAAGTAGCTTGCTTATCATTAAAGATTAACCATCACTTGAAGCGACCTATAAATCCAGTTTTTGGGGTCTAGTGGTAAAAGAAAATTATAAGTTTTCATATCTCACTCAAAAATATGCCCTCTTTTTATATAGTTAACGAACTAATTGGCACTTTGATGGACTAAGCATCAATTTTTTTATAAATAATAAAATTCAAAAAATTATAAATAAAAATTAGTGTTATATATAAATTTAGTGTAAAAAACCCTAAATAAAATTAAGGTTTTTTAATAAAATTATGAATAGCTAGCTTATTCAGAAATACTTATTAAATGTTCTTTAGCTGGTCTTTTACACAACCATTCAAATAATCCAATCACATCTGCATTGATTTTTGATAATTCTTCAGCAGCGGTTGCTCTCCATTCTAGATCTCCAGGACCATTAAAACTTTTTCGCAACTCACGAATAACATTTAAAACTTTCTCGGACCAATCTAAAAACTCTACCTTCCCCCAGTAACTTACTCCCTCAAGATGAGGAATTGCACCTTTATTCATTTTTTTCACAGGCGTAACTAATACTGGTAAAATCTCACAATTTTTATATAACTGGTCATGATCTCTTAACCATCTTGGATGTGATGCTACTTGTCTTGCTTTTGTTGCACTTAAACTAGAGGACTCTTCTGCATCAACATGATCTTCAAAAATAATTACTAAATCACCTTTATACCACCATGGATCAGGTGAAGCTTCCGTCTCAATCTTATTAGCCTCTAGACCAAGATATTTACCTAGTTCTACCTGTGCCATTTCAAATGTTTCAGGTTTATTTAAACCTTGTCTTATTTCTGCCTCTTTTTCAGCAAATCTTGTACTTGAAATTAACCCTAAATTAACTAGATTACTTTCAATTTGTTCAATCTGTTGCATCACCAACAGATTTCTTCGATCTTCTTTGTCCTCACT
Source organism: Acinetobacter sp. ABJ_C1_1 (assembly GCF_044684115.1). Taxonomy (NCBI): domain Bacteria; kingdom Pseudomonadati; phylum Pseudomonadota; class Gammaproteobacteria; order Moraxellales; family Moraxellaceae; genus Acinetobacter; species Acinetobacter sp. ABJ_C1_1. The sequence continues at coordinate 12,184 of NZ_JBITPU010000029.1, forward strand.
GGCAATCACTTTCATTTCTCTAGCTAATGAAGTAAGCCAAGGTACGGCAATTGTTGCCTTTTTCGCTTGTATATAATGCTCACGAGCACTAATGTCAAAACCTGAATGCCCTTCAATATATGCTTGATCTGCGGAGGCGCCTGCAAAATAGTGCCATACTGCCCTATATCCTTTTAAATCAGGGTGTTTTAAAACACTTAGAACCTCTCTAGCCGCATCCCGAGCCTCAATAAAATCACTATTCCATAAGGCCTTTTGCCATTTAATCTCATATTTTACAGCTTGGGATAATTCTTCCATAGCAGGAAACTCTTCTTGTTTTGCTGCAGCCCTAGTATCCAAGATTGTCTGATTCGCCTCTTCCCATTCACTTTCATGTTCTAAAAAAATTTCAAAATTTTCCAAAATTCCATTAGAGTCAACGTCAGTTCCTGAAGATTGTAAAATACCAAATTCTAATTCAGCCTGAAGTTCTGGATGAAAATATTTTCTTTTTTTAAAATCTGTTAAATAACAACTTAATTCATCACCTGTTATTACTACAGCTGAATAATCATTTAATCCCCGTGTACAACGACCAATTGCCTGTAAAGCCCTCGTTTGAATTCGGTCATTATACAAAAGGCTTGCACCCATTTTATTTATAAAAAATTTTTCTTGTAAATTCGTAGATTGAGAAAGTCCATCAACAAATAATAACCTACAATCATCTTCTGGGAAGTCAATACCATCATATCTGTTTGCAATGACAGCAACAGCTTCACTACTCGAAACAAAATTAGATTTACTATTTTCAAGTTCAGCTGCGGTAAAGATTGGAAACCCTAAGTGATTATCCACATCATTTATGATTTCTTTAGCTGACTCATTATTAGAGGTTAATACAATACTTCTACCAGCTTGTTTCATTAATTTTCTTCTTAAATCAATTATCTCCTCATGATTAAGTGACTTTTCAGGAAAAATAAAAAAACGACGCCCAATACCTTGCTTATCCCAACCAGCTGGAACAGGCAATCTTTCAATATTTGTGCGTCCTGTTAACCTCTCTAAATCCCCCCCAAGGCCAAGAGTTGCAGACATATAGATTCTTTGCTTAGCATTTTCAAAAGCACTATGAACCCAAGTTGGTGGTATCAGTGGTTTAATCAAAATTTCATTAGAAGAAACATAAACCTGACAGGCATGTATATGATCTTGCAGCATCTGCCAAGAATATCTTTGACTATTTTCTGTAGTTAAATTGGCATTGATTACTGCCCTTAAATCATTAGATATACCTAACACTTTTTTAGTAGGAATTTTATCAACCCATGTAGCATCCTCTACCCCAGACCACGCGCCAACTAATCTTGCAAAGCTTTGCTCTGACAAAACAGCCTTTAAAACTCCACAAATAGCTTTATGTAAAAGATGGTCAGACTCCTCAGTACGGCTAACTTTAAAAGTCCATAATTTTTGCAAGTAATTTTCTGCTGCATGTGCATCATCAATAATAATTACATCGGCATCTTTGAAAAATGGATTAGTATTAAAAAGACTGTTATAAGTCGTTACAGCTATACAGTTACCATCTTGATATGCTGATCGTGCTTCTGGTAAATAATACTTTACTGAACCTGTAAAACCTTGCACAGATAAGCCATATTTATGATTGGCTTCTTCAACAACTTGATTGACTAGTTGACGTGTAGGACATAAGAATACTACTCGCTCTTTATACTTTCGACGTCTCCATTCTGCTAGTAATAAACCTACTAACGTTTTCCCACTACCTGTAGGCAATTGAATTGCAACATCCTTGTGATTCAATGCCTTTTCAGCGTAATTTCTTAAAACCTGCCCTTGGTGATCATATAAACTAGCATGTTTACGGCGAGGTAAATCAAGAAAAAGCATGTCAGGGCTTTCAGGTACAGTTGTAGCTAAACTTGGTTTTTTAAAGGCCATAATACTATCTTTTTATCAAGAATTTTAATTCAATTCACAATACTTTATTAAAAACTGTCATATTTTCAAGCATTATTATCAGTTATAGAGCGATATCCATTTTCTGATAAATAGTTTTTCTACCCTGCCCCGAACAAACAGTCCCTCAAAATAGGATACTAATATTCAATTAGATAAATTTTCCTAGAAGAATTCCAACAATAACGGCAGCCATCGCAACTAAAAACATTAGAATATAGATTCTATGTTTTACAACTATTTGTTTATCATTAATTTTTCGATTTAGTCGATGATTAAGCTCAACCAATCTCTTATTTTCATTTATTAATATCTGCATATCTGTTCGATCAGAAAGTTGTTTTAAATTGGCAGACAAGGCAATCACATCGTCACTTTTTGCCTTAAAGCCACTCTCAAGTTTAAAAATTTTAATTTTCTGTTGCTCTACGATGTCATTTCTAGAAAACAATTCATCAAACTACCCATTTCTTTTATCTAGCTCCACCCTGTTTTTGAATTTCATGCAATTCATACTCAACCAAATGTTCCTTATGCTTTTGCCCTTACATTGATTGAGCAAATTTAAATGTTTGTACTTCTAAGTCTAGGTTGCTTTGCGATCTGTTACTTTAAAACACATGTATAGAAAGAAATATGGACCTAATCAACGTCCTTGATTAAACTCTGGTTTGCTTCTACTCTATAAAAATATAGGCTTTCTTTGGAAGGTTTTATTTTGTTAGAAAAAACTTGAAAACAAAGACTTTAATTATTGCCTTTTTAATTTTGACAGGAAACTTCCTCGGATTTCTTCCTGATCATTATGCTTCTAAATGGGTACAAGAACAGAAAATGAAACCTATACTTAAATCAGAAATTTCTTATAAAACTAAAATTTGTTTGATAACTAAAAAGAGTAAAGCGAATAATATGATTCTTAATTACTTTTTAGAGAGAATCAATCTTAAAACTGAATGAATATATATTTCACCCTATTTCTGGGATATCTAGTGTAACTTTTACTCGATCAAGTACAACAGTAGTTTTAAACCACTCAACATTAGAATTATTGTGAAATAAGTCTTTTAGGATTAAAAATAGATTTCACTTTTCAATACACAAATTTGTCTAATCCATAACTTTTATAC
>NZ_JBITPU010000003.1:0-285176 GCF_044684115.1 Acinetobacter sp. ABJ_C1_1
CTCTTATATTAACTATTTAATAAATAGGTATATATAAAATGAAAAATAATATATTTAAAATTGTAGTTTTAGCGGTACTTTCCACTTCCCCACTATTTTGTTATGCGAATAACACAATAATGATTAAAGGAAATATTGTTGAAGATACTTGTTCTACAATAAATGTTGAAAAAGAGTGTGCTCAAATCAATACTCTGAATACGACTATTGATACTCAATATTTAAGCAAAGATAATGTTTTCAACTTAGCAAGACATACTGAAAAAATGGATACGATTATCGAAACCATAAGTGCTAATAAAAAGGTTGTTCTCGTTAACTATCATTGATAGCTCACATCAACTAAGTCTTATTTATCTTTAATAGATAGGTATAGCTCAAGAGCGAATTTCCGATTTTCATATGGCAATCTAGCCAAAATTAAAAATTCGCTCTTTTCTCTAAAAAATGTTAAATTATTCACGTTTTTTTAAACACAAAGATAAATAGTTCTATATAATCACTTCATTAAATTTTCCTTAAAATAATTTCCCTTAATTGTATTGCTTCTTTTACAGTTGTTTTTATAGCCAGCTATTATTTAATTTTTATATTAAAAACAGTAATTTATATTAAAAATAGTATTCATTGTTGTAAATCAAATGATTAAAAATTTTTCTTATTATGGAAAAATAGTGTGATGAAGTTTGCATTTTGTTTAAAAAGTGTTAGTATCGCCGCATTACTTTTCAAGATGCCAACTTCTGGAAAAGTAACAGATTAAACTTTTATCCAGACTTTTGAGAAAACACTATGAAAAAACTTGCTTTGATCGCTGCTCTTTCAGTTGTAGGGATTGCGAACGCTCAAGCTGCTGATGGTACAATTACAATTAATGGTTTAGTAACAGACAAAACTTGTGACATCGTTACACCTGCTGGTAAAGACTTCACAGTTACTCTTCCAACTGTTTCTAAACAAACTTTAGCTGCAGCTGGTAACGTTGCTGGCCGTACTCCTTTCCAAATCAAATTAGCTAACTGTTCAGAAGGTAAAGTTGCGACTTACTTCGAACCAGGTGCAACAGTTGACTTCAATACTGGTCGTTTACTTAACCAAGACGCTACTGGTGCTAAAAACGTTAACGTTCAACTTTTAGGTAGCAACAACCAAGTAATTCCAGTTCTTGCTGCTGGTGCAAATGGCGCTCAAGCAAACTCTCAATGGGTTGACGTTGCAGCAGCTGGTAGTGCAGACCTTAACTACTATGCTGAATACTATGCAACTGGCGCTTCTACTGCTGGCAAAGTGAACACTTCTGTTCAATACACAATTATCTATCAATAATTGATGGATGGTAGGGTTTCTATATTCGTATAGAGACCCTATTTTTGTGTAACGCTTTCCCGAACTTCCTTGGTTGAGACTCCTGAAATGAAATTGAACAGTTATAATTTTTTGTTAGGTTTGGCATTTGCTTCAGCGGTAGCCGCACCTGCCTCTCATGCAGAAATTGTAATTCATGGCACTCGTGTGATTTATCCTTCGGATGCTCGCGAAGTTACGCTACAAGTTAGCAATAACGGTTCAAAACCAGCTCTTGTCCAAGCTTGGATTGATGAAGGCGACCCAAAAAGTACTCCGGATCAATCAAAAGTTCCTTTTATGATTGCTCCTCCAATTTCTCGTGTTGAAGCAACAAAAAGTCAGACTTTCCGTATCACTGCTTTACCCACTGCTTCTCAGTTAAATCAGAAGCAAGAAACTGTTTTGTGGTTAAACGTTTTGGATATTCCTCCAAGACCAACTTCAAAAAGTTCAGATACGACACCTGATAATTTTCTGCAATTAGCCATTCGCTCACGTATTAAATTCTTCTATCGTCCAGCTTCGATTAAAGATGACGCGAACTTAGCAGCAGATAAGCTTCAATGGGTTAAATCTGGTCAAAACTTAACGGTAAAAAATCCAACACCTTTTCATATCACGATGACTTCTGTTTTTCAGAAAGTGGGCGATAAAAAAGTTGATTTATTACCTGAAGGGCTCATGGTTAAGCCTTTTTCTGATGCATCTGTTCAGCTTAAGAACGGCAATCTTCAGGATATGAGTTTTATTAATGTGAATGACTACGGTGGTCGAGTCGAACACTCAATAAAACTTCAATAATCAGATTTATATTTTTAATAAATTTTAAGCACCTATTATGTGAGTAGGCGGACTTAGCTATGCCAAAAAAACGGCAAGAATCTTATAAATTATTAAAACGCCATATTTGTTATTACTTGGCTTCTGGTGTTGTTACAATGACAATGCCTGTATTCGTGCACGCTGAAGAAACAGCTGCGAGTGCTCCTGTGGAAGCTGAGTTTGATTCTGCTTTTTTAATTGGCGATGCAAAAAAAGTTGATATTTCTCGCTTTAAATATGGCAACCCTGTTTTACCTGGCGAATACAACGTTGACGTATATGTAAATGGTCAATGGTTTGGTAAACGCCGTATGGTCTTTAAAGCTGTAGATCCAACGCAAAATGCGGTGACTTGCTTTACGGGAATGAATCTTCTTGAATACGGCGTAAAACAAGAGATTTTGACTAAGCATGCTCCCCTTCAAAAAGAAAATAATACTTGCTACAAAATTGAAGAATGGGTAGAAAACGCATTTTATGAGTTTGATAACTCTCGCTTACGTGTAGATATCTCAATTCCTCAAGTCGCATTACAAAAAAATGCGCAAGGTTATGTCGATCCAAGTGTATGGGATCGTGGTATTAATGCAGGCTTTTTATCTTATAGTGGTAGTGCTTATAAGACGTTTACTCATTCTAATGATCGAAGTGAAACGTCAAATGCATTTATGGGAATCACTGCCGGACTAAATTTAGGTGGCTGGCAATTACGTCATAACGGTCAGTGGCAGTGGCAAGATACCCCTACTGAAAATCAGTCTAAATCAAGTTACGAAGAAACAAGTACTTACCTACAGCGAGCATTCCCGAAATATCGTGGTGTGTTAACACTTGGGGATAGCTTTACAAACGGCGAAGTATTTGATTCTTATGGCTATCGCGGTATCGATTTCTCAAGTGATGATCGAATGTTACCGAATAGTATGCTTGGCTATGCTCCACGTATTCGTGGTAATGCTAAAACCAATGCAAAAATTGAAGTTCGCCAGCAAGGTCAACTTATTTATCAAACAACAGTAGCACCAGGTAACTTTGAAATTAATGACCTATACCCTACTGGTTTTGGTGGTGAGATTGAAGTTACTGTTATTGAAGCAAATGGTGAAGTACAAAAATTTGCCGTGCCTTATGCATCTGTTGTACAGATGTTACGTCCTGGTATGAACCGTTATTCTTTAACTGTAGGTCAATTCCGTGACCGTGATATTGATCTTAATCCGTGGGTGGTTCAGGGTAAATATCAACAAGGTATTAACAACTATTTAACAGGTTATACCGGAATTCAGGCTTCTGAAAATTATACAGCTTTATTGCTAGGTGCCGCTTTTGCAACACCTATTGGTGCAATTGCATTTGACGTTACCCACTCTGAAGCTGACTTTGAAAAGCAAGCTTCCCAGTCAGGGCAAAGTTTCCGTTTAAGTTATAGTAAGTTAATTACTCCAACCAATACGAACTTAACACTTGCTGCTTATCGCTACTCAACTGAAAACTTCTATAAATTACGTGATGCTCTTCTTATTCGTGATTTAGAAGACAAAGGCATAAATACCTATTCTGCTGGTCGCCAACGTAGTGAATTCCAAATTACCTTAAACCAAGGCCTTCCTGAGGGTTGGGGTAACTTTTATATGGTAGGTTCATGGGTTGATTATTGGAACCGTAGCGAAACGACTAAACAGTATCAAATTGGTTATAGCAACAATTACCATGGTTTAACTTATGGCTTGTCTGCGATTAACCGTCAAGTTGAATATGGTTCAAACACTCAATCACGTGATACTCAGTACTTAATGACATTGTCTTTCCCAATGAACTTCAAGAAGAACTCAGTCAATGTCAACATTACTGCATCTGAAGATAGTCGTACAGTGGGTGCGAGTGGTATGGTGGGTGATCGCTTTAGTTACGGTGCTTCTATGTCGCATCAAGACTATACAAACCCATCGTTTAACGTAAATGGTCGTTATCGTACTAACTATACAACTGTTGGTGGTTCTTATAGCGTAGCTGACTCTTATCAGCAAGCAATGGTGAGCTTAAGCGGTAGTATTGTTGCTCACTCAGAAGGTGTGTTATTTGGCCCTGAACAAGGTCAAACAATGGTACTTGTACACGCACCTGATGCAGCTGGAGCAAAAGTAAATAATACGGTTGGTCTAAGTGTAAATAAAGCAGGTTATGCGGTAGTTCCTTATGTTACTCCATACCGTCTTAATGACATTACGCTTGACCCTCAAGAAATGTCTAGCAAAGTAGAACTTGAAGAAACGAGTCAACGTATTGCTCCATTTGCTGGCGCAATTGCTAAAGTAGACTTTGCAACCAAAACTGGTTATGCGGTTTATATTAAAAGTAAAACTGTAGATGGCAACAGTCTACCGTTTGCTGCACAAGTCTTTAACCAAAAAGACGAAGCTGTAGGTATTGTTGCACAAGGTAGTATGATTTACTTACGTACCCCGCAAGCTCAAGATCGCCTCTATGTAAAATGGGGTGATGAAAGCAATGAGCGTTGTTCGGTTGAGTACAATGTAAGTAACCAGCTACAAAATAAGCAACAAAGCGTGGTAATGACGGAGGCTGTCTGCAAATGAAAAGAATATTATTAACGGGTGCTCTATTTACTGCTGGCTTTGGTGTGTATGGTGAAGCTAATGCAGCCTGTACGATAGTTAACTATAAGCCCAATGATGTTCTTATGGCGGTGGGTCGTGTCGTTGTGCGCCCTAGCGACCCAGTCGGTGCAGTTTTAAGAAAAGCGACTTTTCCTATTAGTAGTAACGGTACAGAAGCTTGGTATTGTGACTATACGGATTCAGTAATTGCTGAATTAACGCAAGCTTATCCATTAAGCTCTTTAGGCAATAGCATCTATACCACCAATATTCCTGGTATTGGTATTCGCCTGTACCGTGAAGCAGAAAATAATGCGAACTTTTCTGGTTATTACCCTTATCAACGTGGTGGAATCTCTGGTAGACGTTTTTTAGCGTCGGGTTATTTTGTGGTGGAAATCATTAAAATTGCATCACAAACAGGTTCTGGGACTTTAGTACCTGGTAGATACAGTAGCTATTATGTCCGTGGCTTTCCAGATAAACCTTTCTTAACAAGTACTGTTAATGCCAATGCGATTACGATTGCATCTTCTTCATGTGAAATACAAGGTAACATTAACAAGGTTGTACAGCTTCCTACAGTTACCAAAGCTGGTTTTAAAGGTGTGGGTTCAACTCAAGGTGAACAAACCTTTGATATGAATATTCTCTGTAATGGTGGTATTAACCCTACCGGCTATGAAGAGAAAAACCTTATTAGTTTGACCTATGACTTTACTCAAGATGGTACAAACAATCAGGTTTTAGCGAATACAGCTGCAGCTTCTGAAAAAGCAAACGGTGTAGGCGTTCAGTTACTTTGGAATTATCAAAATAAAAATCAAGTCATCAAAAAAGGAGATAAGCTCGCTTTAGGTACATTGTCTTCTAATCAGACACTTCAATATAACGTACCGATGACTGCCCGCTACTATCAAACAGCAACGAATGTTACACCTGGTAAAGTTCGTGCTATGGCAACTGTAACTATTGAATATGATTAATCATATTCAATAGTTTAGAAACTCAAAAATATCAAATATTTAAAAACTAATAATAACTTTTTATCAATACTTTCTAAGAACTTAATACTTAACTTTATAGGAACATCTATGAAAAAAATAGGTATCGTTGCGGTTAGTGCAATTACATTATGCTGGGCCATGTATGAGGTATCTTCTGATAATACCAATACAACACCGCGTAATGAATCTAACCAAAAAGTTGCATCTAAAAGCATTTCATCAACTACAAAGAATGAAAAATTGGCACCTCAAATGCTTTTGGCTCAAACTACCTCCTTTAATTCTTCAGCCCCAGTCTGTAAATATAATTTTGATGCGACTCAAGAAGATTATGATTTATGGAATAGTGAACACTCTGACTATTGGTCTATGAAAATATTTCCAATAATAAGTGGGCAAAAGTTTGGTTTTAAAGTGGAGCCTAGATTAGAAAGTGAGTATGGCGATTTAGATTATGTAGCTACAAGTAAAGCTAATCTTAATTCGACTAATGAGATTGGAGATTTAACTATACCCCATACAGGTATTATTGCATTTGAAATGGAGCATAAGATTCCAGTATCAGCTCTTGGAAACTCATCACTTGGAAATTCTAGTTATTACCACTCTGGCATCGGATTTAGTGGGATAACAAATAATGGTTATACAGTTAGATCTAATTATTGGTTTAATATGGGGAGTTATGATCCAGATTTCGGTGAGAATCCAGCTAGATTACACTATTATTTAGCCTACCGACTTAGTGATGACAGCGGCCCTGACAATCCATACTATAAGGGGCAAAACATGACAAACAATTCAAATGGATACCAAAGATTAGGTATATATATTAATCAGAACACTAAGCAGGTTGGGTTTATTATAAATGGTGTTGATCAGGGGTATCAATCTACTTTGCCTGCTCCACTTGAGAATATACGTTTTTCTGTCTCAAGTAGTATAGGAATATATTCTAATCAATTATTTGGACAAGAGTTGTCTAACGAACTCATTACTGACCGTAATGCCCTACAGTTCAACTACCCTCAGGGTACAACTGACATGTGCGGTAATGCTATTTGAAATATAAAACTATGAAGCGTAAAAAAAGGGCTGAATCACAACAGCCCTTTTTTATTTCATTTAGAAATGAATGACTGTACGGATTGATTTACCTTCGTGCATTAAATCAAAAGCGGTATTAATGTCTTGTAGAGGCATAGTATGTGTTACAAACGGCTCAAGTTGAATTTCACCTTTCATAGCATCTTCAACCATTTTAGGAAGTTGTGAGCGGCCTTTCACACCACCAAATGCTGTACCTAACCATTTACGGCCTGTCACTAGCTGGAATGGACGAGTTGAAATTTCTTGGCCTGCACCCGCTACACCAATAATGACAGATTGTCCCCAACCACGATGTGCACACTCTAGAGCCGAGCGCATAACATTGACGTTACCAATACATTCAAATGAGTGATCTACTCCCCAACCTGTCATTTCTACAATGACTTGTTGAATCGGTTGGTCATAATCTTTTGGATTTAAGAAATCTGTAGCACCAAACTGTTTAGCAAGTTCAAATTTATCTGGGTTTGTGTCAATTACAATAATACGCCCTGCTTTTGCCTGACGTGCACCTTGTACAACAGCTAAACCAATACCACCTAAGCCAAATACCGCAACCGAATCACCTTCTTGTACTTTCGCTGTGTTATGCACGGCGCCAATACCAGTCGTCACACCACAGCCCAGCAAGCATACTTGCTCGTGATTTGCCTCAGGATTGATCTTAGCTAAAGATACTTCGGCTACTACCGTATATTCACTAAAGGTTGAACAACCCATATAGTGGTAAATCGGCTCACCATTATATGAAAAACGTGTGGTGCCATCCGGCATAACGCCTTTACCTTGAGTGGCACGTACAGCAACACACAGGTTAGTTTTTCCAGATTTACAGAATAAGCATTCTTTACATTCTGCTGTATAAAGCGGAATAACATGATCACCCGGTTGAACGCTCGTTACACCTTCACCGACTTCAACAACCACCCCTGCACCTTCATGACCTAAAATTGCTGGGAAAACACCTTCAGGATCATCACCAGACAGTGTAAAAGCATCGGTATGGCATACACCAGTATGCGTAATCTTGATTAAAACCTCTCCCGCTTTGGGTGGTGCAACATCAATTTCAACAATTTCTAAAGGTTTTCCTGGGGCAAAGGCGACAGCTGCACGAGATTTCATCTTTGGGTTTCCTTTATATCATTTGGTATTTATATTCGAACAAAATAGATAATGTAACGCTAATACAAGAGCTTAATTTTGCTTAAATTAAAATTGGCTTTCATCGCAATCCATTACAGCATAGCCAGTCAGATACGTCTAAGCAAGCCCGTGTTTCAAAAAGAAGAAGCCTCTTATGTTAAGAAGCTTCTCTGATCAAATCATTTATATTAAACACTTTATATTTACTTATAGGTAAATATCCGGTGGATATGGTGTGTTATCGCTAATAGGTGTATAGAGCGTATTTTCAACAAAGAAGCCGTCTGGAGCTTGAGTAGTATCGATTGTAATCGAATCAAACATCACTTGCGGGTATGCCCAGATAAATTGCTTCATTAGACCAAGCGATATGTTGTTTTTCATATCACCAAAAATCCGTTGCCAGATTGGTGTTCGATAAGGCTTGTTTTTATCAAACCCATAGATATAAGCAATAGATGCATCTGGTACAAACCCCGATAAATAAGCAACTTTATTGGCAGGATAGCCTAAATCTTGAGTTGGTATTTGAGAAACAGCCTGATGGGCTAAATCTAATTTAGCCTCTAAAAGCCAATCATAGGCTTCAGCCATAATGTAATCAAAATGAGGGTATGAATAATGCTCACTTGGATAGTTGATATAAGTTGCTAGGGTTTGTATTGGGGAGCGAATAGATGGGAAAAAAATTAATGGACACACTTGAGCATTTGAATATTTTGCTTTAATCGCTGTTCGGATATCTTGGCAGGTCTGCCCTAACTTATTTCTTAACCATGTTTTAAATTCATCATACGGCGTTCCTGTTTTATTCATCGCCTCATAGATTGTTCCTAAGTCTGGCGCATATAAGCCTGTATCTGCATTAAAAGCTAACTTAGTTGGATAGTCATAGACACATGGTAAGTTTGTATCGGTGTTATACCACCACCAAGGCTCACCAATTTGCATGTTGACATCACATCCACCCGTCACCATGGTATCTGCAAACTCAATAAAAACTTTATGTAAATATGCCAAAGCATTTTGATCGCTTAAACTGAAGAAATAACTTGGAGGCTGGTATCCTGTTTTACCCAAATTACTATTCCAGTCGCGCTGTGCCCAAAACTCATTTGCGCCTAGCGAATACATTTCAAAACTTACCCCAAAAACGGGTTGCATATTTGCATTATGCAGAGCTTGGGCATATTTCTCATGCCATTTACGGGTACATGGGTTAACAACATCTTGTCCGGTCACTAAGGTATCTGGAATCTGAAATCTATTAATATCACTTCTCCAGATCATTTCAGGATAGTGCGACATACCACAATAATGGTTAATAAAACCGTGATATCCCAAAGCAGCCATGTTATCGACGATTCGTTGTGGATTCAGATCGTAATGGTCGTCATAGCTGGTACATAAACCATAATTATGCTGAGGTACAACTACTCGGCTTAGATTTAACTGGGCATTTGCACCTGTGACGACTGAGTTGGTAATTCGAATATAACCATCTTCCGCCTGATTTAAAGGCAATGATGAGTGTGCGTTATAGCTACTTGTAAACGCTGAAAATGAAATTCGCTGAATATTGGTAACCGGAAAGCTATCTGTGGCCGAAAAACCTGCTTTGACTGTATCCCAGTTAATATGAATATGAGCAGATCTTGAAGATGGAGTATTCGCGTAGTTGAATAAGACAATATACGCAATTTTATCTACCCCATTATCGTTATAGTAAACCGTTAAAGTTGGGGTTAATGACTCATTATTTAAAACAGGCATAGAGGGTGACAGCTCTATGTCAAAGTCCCAAACCACACCCGAATAGCTATACTTGGTTTCATAAGCTAGCAATTTATGATCTTTAGAGTCGTAAGAGTCCCAACTAATACCAGCTAAGTCTGTAGTCATACGTGAGCGGAAAGATGCTTCAAAACCATTGCCATAATTGGTAATGGCAAAAGACATGCTTTGTGGGCCATCTATTCTCCAATAGCTTGGGCTGAATCGATCAATAAGTATATTTTGAGTAATGGGATAAGGTGAAACAGTAGAATTATTTTGTACATTTTCTGAATTATTTATCATGTCATATTGCTCTTAATGGTTTTAAGAAGCTTTATATTAAATAATAATTTTATTTATATTGTTCAGATAAGTAACAATTGAGTTTAATCTATTAACAGTAGATAATTCTTATTGTCTTTAAAATAATATGAAAATAACACATTATTTTAATTCTAAAGTGGACTTTGCAATAAGGAGCAATGAATGCCAAATTTTTCTCAGTTAAGGCACTTTAGAGTATTACTTATTTTTACTCCAGCGCTATCATTATTAAGTGGTTGCAGCGATAACGCATTTTATAAGAATACTAAACCTACTGTTATTTCTTCTAGTATTGCAAAATCTTACCCAGAGCCAGACACATATTTGGGTGAAAAACTTCAGCCAAATGAAAAGCTGACAGCACAACAAATATCGACAGTTATTGAAGAATCTATCCGAGAAGAATACTCACCCGGCAAAGCCTTAAGAGATGCACATCCGAAAGCACATGGCTGTGTTCGTGCCGAGTTTCATGTACTTAAAAATATTCCAACTCAACTCGCAAAAGGTGTATTTGTTCCCGATAAAAGCTATCAGGCATGGATTCGCTTTTCGAATGCTTCCAAGGATGCTTCTCAAGCGGATATTGAAAAAGATGCCCGCGGCATGGCTATAAAAGTTTTAGGTGTACCCGGCGAGAAAATTTTAGAAAGTGAAAAAGACGCCACAACTCAAGATTTTATTATGATCAATCACCCAGTCTTTTTTGTGAATGATGGGCAAAGATATCTTTCTTTTATGCATGATATTAATAGTGAAAGTAATTTTAGAAAGCTTCATATCCCGTTTGCTTTAGGGATTAAAGGAACAATGAATACCTTAGGAGCGCGTAATTCTAAAATTTCTAATCCTTTATATGCACGTTACTGGTCTATGGTGCCCTATCAACTCGGTTTGGGTAGTGACCGTCAAGCTGTTAAGTACTCTGTAAGAAATTGCTCAGCGGTGTCTACAGCTCTACCTGATCATCCAAACCATAATTTTTTAAGAGAGGCTTTAAAAGATAGCTTGCAGAAGCAAGAGGTTTGTATGGAATTTTTAATACAACCAAGAACTTCAACTCAAATGCAAGTTGAAGATGCAATGACAGAATGGAAAGAAAAAGAAGCACCTTTTTATCAAGTTGCGACTATTCGTATTCCAAAGCAAAACTTTGATACGCCTGAACAAAATCAATTTTGTGAAAATCTTTCCTTTACGCCTTGGCATGCTTTACCTGAACATAAACCTTTAGGTGCAATAAATAGAATGCGTAAAGTTATTTATGAAAATATAAGTAAAGTCAGACATGACATGAACTCTGCACCTCGACAAGAACCTTAGAAATCAAGTAGTCATCACTTAAATATAAAAAGAACTGCCGATAAGTAAGGCAGTTCTTTTTATATTTTTATTTATTAGAAATAGCTATATGGTTAAGGTCTACATATCAATCTTTCAACAATAGAGCTGGGAATGGCTAACCTCTTTTTTATTGTGTAATCTCCTTTACTTGTATCGATAGTGATTCGATCAATGAAATCTGCTAACCATAAAATAAAATCTTCTTCGCTTTTATAGTTGGGAAGCAAACTAATATCAAACTTAAAAGGTAGTTCCTCTTGAAAGTTAAGAAGAGCACCTCCGAAATCAAAAAAATTATATAAAAACTTCAACTCAGTACCCGTAATAGCTTTTTTTATTTCTATAATTAAATTATTTAAGTTTTTCAGATGATTGTTCGTGTGATCTTGTTTAATATTTTTAGAAATTTTTTCTGCTAATAGTAAGTATTTTGGCATTTCTATCTCCTTATTAATTTCTTATAAAATATGAGTATAAAATCAAAGTTATAAAAATAAGTTTTTAGTTTTTATTAAAATGTTATTTATTTTTAAATTTAATACAAAATTATGTAAGTTGAAACCATTTATTATTTTAAATTGTGATCTACTTTAATTTATATTCCAAGTAAATTAATAGGTTTTATATGAATCATAAATAAGCTCAATATTTTTTAATTATTGAGCTTATCTTTTATTTACTTAATATGATTAAAAGTATAATATTTTAATCTTAAGTCATTTTATGGGAATTCTTCATCTTATGAATTTTCCCACATTTCCTGCACTCTCTTACTTCATCATGTGAAATATCAAAGTCGTATTCCCAGATGTGCATACAGAAAAACTGTCTAAAATTATGGAGCATAGACACCTCCTTTTAAAAAACCAACACATATGAAAGTTCTTTATAGGTTCAGAATACATCTAGACTAAACTGTCTACAAGAGAGCCTTTTACCCTATCTTTATTTGAAAAATACGAGAAAAGCTCGGGTTCAATGGAAAAAGAATGTATTTTAAAATTTCTATATCTCCTTCATGAGTGAAGATAATTAAAAACTAACATTGATTTCTGTATCTGTTTTTATAGCGAACAAGCAAGTTATGTTCACAGTGAAAACTTATGTGAATAGATCCATATCAACATAGATTGTTAAGATCAAAAAAAACGCCCCAGAAGGCGGTCGCTGAATTTTGTCAGCGATACATAGAAGTGTGGTGGAAACACTTCTATATTCTTTAAATTATTTTTCTTCTTTTATCATTTTTATAAAAGCTTCTGATTTGAAGTAGTTGATGATGAGTTCACCATCATCACTTGTCTGTGCTGTCACTGATGAACTTTTAAAGTTATCAAACTCACTATTAAATTTAAAATCTGGAGGAATAAATTTTGAAATAGGCGGAAGTTGAGCCTCCCCACCTGTAGTCATTCTTTCTATAAATCCTGCTAACCATAAAATATATTCATCCTTATTTTTATGACTAGGCATTAGACTAATATCAATCTTAACGGCGCATTCATCTAGTGGTTTTGTCAGACATTCTTCGAAGTCGATAAAGTTATATTTAAGCTTAAATTTAGTACCTTTAATTTCTTTACGAATTACGCCTATTAAGTTATTCAGGTGTTCCGTGGGACTATCAGAGAAAAGATCTTGTTCTTCAATTTTCTTATATACCTTTTCAGCAATCATTAAATATTGTGGCATTTCCTATCTCCTTTTCCTTCCTATTCTTGGGAGGTTGCTTACTCAGCTTTTTAAGGAAGTATGATAGAAATCATGTGTTTTAATGTAGTTGTTATTGAACTAATTGTAAGTAATGTGAATTTGTGCAGCTCGATTATTTATTAAAGCACAACATATAAAAATAATGAGAATTACGACACTATTTTATCGCTAAAACTCCTAAATTATCGAAATAATTTCTTGCAGTAAAATGCAGCTCACATTGTCAAAATGATCATTGAATAGACCTGTTATTATGGTTTGAAAATATCATTTAAAACAATGTTTTATATAAATTTTAATTTTATGGTTTTTTTGAATACAACAAAATCATACAGTTATTGTGATTTTTGACATATAAATTGAATATAAGAATGCTCTGATAGGTCTAACTTGGATGCAAATTAAATGCTTACATGATCAATCAGCTATATCAGCAATATAGTAATATGGCCTTAAGTGCTTGGGGTTTTACTGATTTACCTTCTTATACAGATAGATACGATCCTAATGAGAAAGATATAGTGATAAAGACAAATAACTGGTTGAATGATGATGCAGCAGAAGAAAAAACGCGTCAGGGTCTTACCGCCTTTGTAGCCCTTGATGATGCATTTATGAGTATCGCCTCACGTATCTATTTAATTAGAAATGCCAAGAAAACGATAGATTTACAATATTACATTTGGACCAATGATTTTGTGGGTAACCTCATATTGCATGAATTGCTTAAGGCGGCAGATCGAGGTATTAAAGTTCGACTGTTAATTGATGATCAAAACGGCATAAAACTTGATGGCATATTAAGAAGTCTCTCACAGCATACCAATTTTGAAATTAGATTATTTAATCCTTATAAGTTTCGATATCTACGCATTTTTGACTATATTTTTCGGTTCAAAAAAGTAAATCACCGCATGCATAACAAGCTCATTATTGCAGATGCTTCGATTGCAGTAACAGGCGGTAGAAATATTAGTAGTGAATACTTTGAAGCAAGCAGTAAGTTTCAATTTACAGATATGGATATTTTGTTCTATGGAGACGCCGTAAGACATGCCCAAGCTGTATTTGCCGATTTTTGGGAAAGTACCTTAAGTGTAAATGCAACTGACATTATTGGAACTTGTGCTGAGCATCATTTAAAAGCTTTAAGAGAGCATTATGAACAATTACACCATGAAGACCATAGCCTCACTGAAGATAAGCTTTATGATGCGCAGAGCTATTTAAAAGAGCTTTTAGAGCATAACCCTATTCAGTGGTCTAAAGCACACTTTGTAGCAGACTCGCCCAAGAAGATTTTGGGTACTGCAACTGAGCATGAAATGCTGTATGGGCAAGTCATGTCTATTATGGGTAAACCTAAGCAGCATTTAGAACTCGCTTCGGCTTATTTTGTACCGACACAACAAGGTACTTATTATTTAAAGCAACTGCGAGTTGAAGGAATCAAAGTTCGTGCTTTAACCAACTCTTTTGCTGCGAATGATGTTGCGATCGTACATGCTTTTTATAGCCAATACCGCGTAGAAATGCTTAAAAATGGCATTGAGCTTTACGAGTTTAAACCTGTGTTAGAACGGCGACGTAGAACTTGGTATGAGATTGTAACGGGTAGCGTTATACCAGCAAAAGGTAAAAATAAATCAAGTTTGCATGCTAAATTTTTTGATGTAGACGGCAAAGTATTTATTGGTTCTTTTAACTTTGACCCCCGCTCTACTTACTTAAATACCGAAGTGGGCTTAGTGATCGAATCTAGCCAGTTACAAACCCAAATTTCGGTCATGTTAGATCGGCATTTGCCGCAAGTAGCCTATCAACTAAAACTAAATAGCCAAGGGCAAATTACTTGGCTAGATTATCAGTCCAATGGGCAAGTTATTGAATATGATAAAGATCCCGGAACTAGTCGCTTTCAGAGAACAATGATTAAAGCTGTTTCTTACCTGCCCATTGAATGGATGATGTAATTTTGAATATTACAAGAATCCAATTTCACTAAAGAATTTTTGATAGGCTTCTGCTTTTTTCTCAAGAGCTAATGGATAGGCTCTAGAAGAGGATGGTAATCGATATAAATGAATATTACGGTCTGCAAAGTAAGTTGATGTCGATGTCCCAATTAAAGGTTTTTCAGTGTTTTCAGGTAAAACCGAAATTAAGGTATCAGTGGCTTTGTCGCCTGTCGTCATAATCGTCTGACATAAAGGAATTTGCTGAAGCAAAGCAGCTAAATCTGTTGGAGTCACGATTTCCAGAAATTTATCGGAAGCATTACCCTTGAGGCGTTTGATTTGATAAGCCGTATCGAAAATAGCAATACCTGTTTCAGTTAAGAAATTTCGGATCCGTTCTTCATTAAATGTTTTCTGATTTTCACTTAAAAAATAGGTTTTATCTTGGAAGAAGATTAAGCCAAAAATTCTCCACATGTCATTTTGAAAATTTGGATAGTAAAAGTCCATCTTCCATTTATTACGAGGCGGCGGAAAACTCCCTAGCATTAATAAACGGGCATTTTCAGGTAAAAATGGTTGTAGTGGATGGGTTTCTATCTCAATTATCATAAAAAATCAGTATTTACTTCAAAAATTTATAAGTAACTTAACGCATTTTTAGGTTAATCACGAGTCAAGAAATGCAAATTCTGTTAACGAAAGCGTTAAGTTATTTCATTTTCCTCTTGTTGAGGAATGCTAATTTTAAAAATGCTGTGTGAATTTTGATTGATGTAATCAACCTGTCCTTTGTGTGCAATCACCAGCGCTTGTACAACTGAAAGTCCTAAACCAGTTCCGCCTAGCTCTTTATTCCTTGACTGTTCAAGCCGAAAAAAAGGATTAAATAATTCTTTATGGTACTCAGCTGAAATACCTGGCCCTTCATCTTCTATTTCTAAAACCCAATCATGTTGATGATATTGGGTTGAAATTTTTAACTTGCCCGGATTTGCATATCGCGTGGCATTATCAAGTAAAGCAATTAAAACTTGTTCTATTCGTCTATGATCGCACTTCACTTCTGGCGCCTGAATATTGAAAGTTACTTTAAGTTGAGCAGTCTGTAGTTTTTCTTGAAACATGTGCACGACTTTATAGGCAGTCTCATTAAAATTTATCGTTTCAATATTAAGTCTGAGTTGCTGGTTTTCAAAAAGACTTAGAGTACGTAAGTCCTCTACAAGGTTCGATAATCCTTCAACTTGACTCAGTAAATTTTTAAATAAAGCCGGCTCGGGTTTAAAGACACCATCAATAATACCTTGTAGCCGTCCTTGTAAAATTGTGACAGGTGTTCTTAGCTCATGGGCAATGGCAGCATTCCAGACATGAGCGTTCTGTACAGAGGTTTCAAGCTTTTGAGCCATATCATTAAAGTTATGCATCAGTTCAGCAATTTCGGAAGTATGATGCACAGGACTGTCCACACGTGCAGATAAATCACCCTGACTAATTTTTTTTGCCGCATCTGCTAATAGATTAATCGGCACAATAAAACGTTGAGCAAGTTTGATACCCAAAATAATTGAAAATGCCGTACCAAACAAAAGCACGGCGAATAACCATACGCCGTCTAAATAGTGGAAAAACTCATCGCTCTCTTTTAATTTTTCAAGAGAAATAAGACCAACTTCGATCGCAACATAATAGGTACCGTAACCTAATATGAGCGAACTCAACGTAACAATTAGACTGGTAAAGCTAAGTGCAATAATCAGTTGTTTACTAATACCAGTTTTATTTTTCATGCGGATTATCCAAACGGTAGCCTACCCCACGAACATTAATTAGCATGTTCTCTAAACCTAGCTCTTCCATTTTCTTTCGTAGCTTACTGACATGACTATCAACTGTACGCTCAAGCGCATCACGATCTGGTAAGCAATGATTCATCAGTTCAGAACGGGTAAAAACTTTATGTGGATGAGGTAGCATTAATAGCAAAATTTTGTATTCAGTCAGGGTCAAATTAAGCACTTGTTGCTTGTTGCCTAAATATATATAAGCAGTATGAATTTCGGTATTAACCTCAATATTTTTATAAATCAGATTTCGGTTAGACATTTGCTGGTTTTGTTGAGTACGTCGTAGTACTGCTTGTACACGTGCAACCACTTCATTGGGATTAAATGGTTTTACGACAAAGTCATCTGCCCCAATTCTTAGAGCCATGACTTTATCAATTTCTTGATCTAAAGCAGTTAGCATAATTACAGGTGTAGCTGCTTTTTGCCGAATTTTATTTAGAACTTCCCACCCACTTAATTCGGGCATTTTTATATCAAGTATGACCAAATCAATAGGCTGAGTTGCATGTATTTCAATGGCCTGTTTACCATTCATGGCACGCACAACACGCATGCCTTCGCGTTTTAAATAATGCTCGATAATATCGCCAATATCATAGTCATCTTCCACCACAAGAATAAGCTTATCTTGACAATTAAACGTAAAGGTTGACTCAAACATAGCAATAAAACGCGATAAAAATTTGATTTATGATACGCGTATTTTTTCTTAAGTCTCCACACTTTTTCCACATATTAGTGATTTTAGTTACACACACATCAAAAATAATGCCAGCATCTAGAAGTCCATTAGGTGTTACAAAAGTGCAGAAGCATTTTTTAGTTCCATTCATATTCTCAATTAGTCTTGTTTTGCATGGTTGTGGTAAAGAGCAAGCGACAGATCAAGCTCAAGCACCAGAAGCTAAAGTCACTGTTTTAGCAATTCAGCCGCAGTCTGTAAATTTTAGTGAAAACTTACCTGCGCGTGTTCAGGCTTTCCGTACAGCCGAAATCCGACCTCAGGTAGGCGGTATTGTTGAAAAAGTTCTGTTCACCCAAGGTAGTGAAGTCAAGGCTGGACAACCTTTATATAAAATAAACTCGGAAATTTTTGAAGCTGATGTAAATAGTAATCGAGCTGGCCTAAATAAAGCAGAAGCAGAAGTTAATCGTTTAAAAATACAACTAGAACGCTACCAGCAACTCTTACCAAGTAACGCAATTAGTAAGCAAGAAGTAAGTAATGCTGAGGCGCAATATCGACAAGCGATTGCAGATGTTGCTCAAATGAAAGCTTTGCTTGCTCGCCAAAATCTTAATTTACAGTACGCCACAGTGCGAGCACCAATTTCCGGTCGTATTGGTAAATCATTTGTGACCGAAGGTGCTCTAGTGAGCCAAGCTGATAGCAATACGATGGCTACCATTCAACAAATTGACCGAGTGTATGTCGACGTAAAACAGTCTATTGGTGAATATGAGCGCTTAAAGGAAGCTTTACAAAGTGGTGAGTTATCTGCCAACAATCAAAAGGGTGTGCAAATTTTAAATAGTTTGGGACAACCTTATAACGTGTCGGCAAAAATGCTTTTTGAAGATATTAATGTTGACCCTGAAACGGGTGATGTCACCATCCGTATTGAAGTGACCAATCCTGAAAGAAAATTACTACCGGGCATGTATGTTCGCGTCAATATTGAACGCGCTTCTGTTCCACAGGCTTTACTTGTTCCAGAACAAGCTATTCAGCGCAATATGAACGGCGACCCACAAGTTTATATTGTAAATGCCAAAGGTGGTGCAGATATACGTCCTGTAGAGCTAGGCCAACAATATCAACAATTTTATCTCATCAATAAAGGCTTGAAAGCTGGAGATAAAGTTGTCGTTGAAGGGATTGAGCGTATTCAGCCAAACCAAAAGCTAACGATTTCAGCATGGAAAGCCCCTTCGGCAGCAAATACGGTGAAGCAAGGAGATGCTAAATGATGTCTCAATTCTTTATTCGCCGCCCTGTTTTTGCATGGGTAATTGCGATTTTTATTATTTTATTTGGTGTACTAAGTATTCCGAAGTTGCCTATTGCACGCTTTCCGAGTGTCGCACCGCCTCAGGTGAACATTACAGCAAGCTATCCTGGCGCTACTCCCAAAACGATTAATGATAGCGTTATTACTCTCATTGAACGGGAAATGTCGGGAGTAAAAAACTTACTCTACTATAGTGCTACAACGGATTCGTCAGGAACCGCTGAAATTACTGCAACGTTTAAACCTGGCACTGATGTCGATATGGCTCAGGTCGATGTACAAAACAAGATTAAAGCGGTTGAAGCCCGCTTACCGCAAGTTGTTCGTCAACAAGGTCTAGCAGTCGAAGCATCGTCTTCAGGCTTTTTAATGCTGGTCGGTTTAAACTCACCTAACCATCGTTATTCAGAAGTCGATTTAAGTGATTACTTAGTTCGTAATGTGGTCGAAGAGCTTAAACGTGTTGAGGGTGTCGGAAAAATTCAGTCTTTTGGTGCTGAAAAAGCGATGCGGATTTGGGTGGACCCAAACAAATTGGTTTCTTATGGACTCTCAATTAGTGATGTAAACAATGCGATTCGCAGCAATAACATTGATATTGCACCGGGTCGGCTTGGTGACCGTCCTTTAGTTAACGGGCAGCTAATAACAGTGCCGTTATCTGCTCAAGGTCAACTCGAAACAGTTGAACAGTTTAAAAACATTAGTTTAAAGAGCAATATTAGCGGTGCTCATATTAAGTTATCGGATGTAGCCGATGTAGAAATGGGCGCGCAATCGTATAGCTTTGCAATTTTAGAAAATGGTAAACCTGCAACGGCTGCGGCAATTCAGCTCAGTCCTGGTGCAAATGCAGTAAAAACAGCCGATGCGGTAAAGCAGAAACTCGATGAATTAAAAGTAAACCTACCCGAAGGAATGCAATTTAGTATTCCTTATGACACTGCGCCTTTCGTTAAAATCTCGATAGAAAAAGTAGTTCATACCTTACTTGAAGCCATGGTACTGGTTTTTATTGTGATGTATGTATTTCTTCATAATGTTCGCTATACATTAATCCCTGCGATCGTGGCACCAATTGCCCTGCTCGGCACCTTTACCATCATGCTTTTGACAGGTTACTCAATTAATGTGTTGACCATGTTCGGTATGGTGCTTGCCATCGGGATTATTGTCGATGATGCGATTGTGGTGGTCGAGAATGTTGAACGGATTATGGCAACTGAAGGCTTATCGCCTAAAGAAGCGACATCTAAAGCCATGACAGAGATTACCAGCCCAATTATTGGTATTACCTTGGTGTTGGCTGCTGTATTTCTGCCTATGGCTTTGGCAAGTGGTTCGGTTGGTATTATCTATCGCCAATTTACGATTACCATGTCGGTTTCAATTTTATTCTCAGCATTTTTAGCTTTAACCCTAACTCCTGCACTTTGTGCAACCTTGCTCAAACCAATTGATGCTCACCATCAAAAGAAAGGATTTTATGCATGGTTTGATCGAAGCTTTGATAAGGTCACAAAAAAGTATGAAGTTATTCTTTTAAAAGTTGTTAAACATACGATTCCTACATTCATCATTTTTGTGGGGATTACAGGCCTAACTTTTGCAGGTATGAAATATTGGCCAACTGCCTTTATGCCTGAAGAAGATCAAGGCTGGTTTTTAACTTCGTTCCAATTACCTTCTGATGCAACTGTAGAACGGACTCAAAAAATTGTCAAAGAGTTTGAAGGTCATCTAAATGAACAATCAGATGTAAAAAGCAATATTTCAATTATGGGTTGGGGATTTAGTGGCGCTGGCCAAAACGTTGCGCTCGCTTTTACAACCTTAAAAGATTTTGGTGAACGTGATAAATCTACAACTGACTATACCAACTTTGTTAATGCAGAAATGGCGAAAAGTAAGGAAGGTACAACGATGTCTGTACTTCCTCCAGCCATTGATGAGTTAGGTACCTCTTCAGGCTTTAGCTTGCGTTTACAAGATAAGGCCAATTTAGGAATGCCGGCTTTAATTTCGGCGCAAAATAAACTCATGGAAATGGCCGCTCAAAACAAAAAGTTTTATATGGTTTATCCAGAAGGCTTGCCACAAGGTGACAATATTAGTTTGAAAATAGACCGTGAGAAGTTAAATACCTTAGGTGTTAGCTTTGCTTCTGTTTCAGATATTATTTCGACTTCTATGGGGTCAATGTATATCAATGACTTCCCAAATCAAGGTCGTATGCAGCAGGTCATTGTTCAAGCTAATGCACAATCGCGCATGCATTTAAAAGATATTTTGAACTTGAAGGTTGCAGGCGCAAATGGACAACTGGTGTCTTTATCTGAGGTGGTCACTCCACAGTGGAACAAGTTGCCGCAGCAATATAATCGATATAATGGCCGTCCTTCATTAAGTATTGCTGGGGTTCCTAATATTGGAGTTTCTTCAGGCGATGCAATGCGAGAAATGGAAAAATTGATTGCCAAACTTCCTCAAGGAATTGGCTATGAATGGACAGGTATTTCTTTGCAAGAAAAACAGTCTGAATCGCAAATGGCATTTCTAATTGCTTTATCGATGTTGGTCGTATTCTTAGTGTTAGCTGCACTTTATGAAAGTTGGTCAATTCCCCTGTCAGTTATGTTGGTTGTTCCTTTAGGCATTTTTGGTGCTATTTTAGCGATTATGCTAAGAGGAATACCAAACGATATTTTCTTCAAAATTGGTCTGATTA
Organism: Acinetobacter sp. ABJ_C1_1; assembly: GCF_044684115.1. Taxonomy (NCBI): domain Bacteria; kingdom Pseudomonadati; phylum Pseudomonadota; class Gammaproteobacteria; order Moraxellales; family Moraxellaceae; genus Acinetobacter; species Acinetobacter sp. ABJ_C1_1. The sequence goes on from NZ_JBITPU010000003.1 coordinate 21,756, forward strand.
CCATTATTGGTTTATCTGCAAAAAATGCGATCTTAATTGTTGAGTTCGCAAAAATGCTCAAAGAAGAAGGTATGAGCTTAATTGAAGCAGCAGTTGCGGCAGCGAAGTTACGTTTACGTCCAATTTTAATGACTTCTCTTGCCTTTACTTTTGGTGTGATTCCGCTGGTAATTGCAAGTGGTGCAAGTTCTGAAACTCAGCATGCGTTAGGGACTGGCGTGTTTGGAGGTATGATTTCTGCGACAATTCTGGCTATATTTTTCGTGCCGGTCTTCTTTATTTTTGTGTTGGGAGCAGCCGAAAAACTATTTTTAAAGAAGAAAAATAACCTATAAAACACATTGAGGCGAAACCACAAAGGGTTCCGCCTCAATTATTTCTTTTATATTCATCTAAAACCAAATTATTTAAGAGTTTAACACCTTAAAGACTTTACCTGTTCTAGGATGAGCAAAGGTATTGTCTTGATCTAAATTGATGACTTTGTCTGAAATCACAATCTTAGAAAGAGGTAACCAGTTTTGTTGTATTTCACTTGAAGCCAAATTTTTTTCAAGCGCATTTTCAAAAATCTGTTCTACTACAATTTCCATACCGCACATACTTTTCGCATTAACTTCTTTTAAAATATGACGTTTAGACATTTTAGTCTCCATTTTCTTATTCTTAACATAAAAAATAATAGAGTTTGTTTTGCTACAACATGTAAAATTTAGCATTTGAAGTGTTTTTTTTGTTTTAAACATATTTATTTAATAATTAAATGAATAGTGAAATAATTATTTCAAATAGGAGTTATTATTAAACTAGCTTATAAAAAAGCTTAATTATTTTAAGTAAATTTAATTTATAAGACTATATTTAAAGGGTTCACGTATGAACCCCTTTATTTAACTTTAAACCTGTACAGCATTGTCGAGTGAACTATCATCTTTATTTTTATTATTATCCTTACTAATCAAAGAGTCAGTATCGCTATCGGTACTAAAGCTCTTACTGTTTTTTTGCTTCTTCTTGTACACGCACATGCCAATAGCAATACCTGTTCCTAGTACTAAAATTGATTTTAACATTTTGCACCTCTTCAGTTGACGGAGAAACTTTTGAGAAATCAACTTAAATTAATAGCACATTCTTTGTTATTTAAGGACTTTGATTTGAACCGCTTTTGTAAGGTATTTAATTTTTATGTTAATTGAAGAGTGTAATAGTTTCATAAATAAATTTTGATACAAAGCAAAAAGCCTATTCTAAAAATAGAATAGGCTTTCTACTGTATTTCAGGATTAAGCAGTATTATTAATTGCTTTATGCAATCTTATTTATCTTTAAATACAATTCCAATGTATTTAATGCTGAACTTTTAGTCAAGATGGGAAAGGGATCATTTGCAATTAATTGGTCATTCTTGTGATGAGATTCACATTTTATAATTGGGCAATAAAAAACGCCCATTTCTACTTCTCATAAAGAAATGGGCGCATGTGAAAACCACTAAAGACCTGAAATACCAAATGTTCTTACATTTAGTAATATCGATTCTAATTAATTTACCGAATGGTTGACAATTAAACTATTTGTACTTTTTCTAGTCATTTCGGCCAATAAAAAATGCAAAATAATTCGCTATTTTTAATATGTTTAGCAATAAATTATTTACTTAGAATGCGATTTAGTACGGTTAACCAGTTAGAAAAACAAATTTTTTCTATAGTCTCATTTGAATAATGCCTTTTTTGCATTGCTTCAATGAGTAGTTGTAGCCCCCTCACATCTTCAATTTCATGGCTAATGAGTGCTCCATCAAAGTCGGAACCAAAACCGACATGATCTTCCCCCATTTGATCTATTAAATATTCAAGATGCTCTAAAAGTACATCAATGGATGTGTTAGCATCACGTTGCCCGTCTTTACGTAAAAAAGCCACATCAAAATTTACCCCAACTATGCCTTTAGAGTCTCTGATCGCTTTGAGTTGGTCATTTGTTAGGTTTCTGGCTTGTGGACATAAAGCATGGACATTCGAATGAGTCGCGACAATTGGCTGCTGAAGAATGTGAGCTGTATCCCAAAAAGCTTTTTCATTCATATGGGAAACATCAATCACCATTTTTTTATCAGCACAGCGCTTTATAAATGCTTTGCCCTCGTGTGTAAGGCCAGCTCCCGTATCGGGTGAATGGGGAAATTTAGCGTTTAAACCATGTCCAAAACGACTGGGTCTATTCCAAAGCGGTCCAATGCTACGAAGCCCTGCATCATAAAATACATCGAGTAAATCTGGATTGTGCTGTAATGCTTCGGCGCCTTCCATATGCAATACAATGGCTAACTTTTGTTTTGCTAAACAGTGCTGAATATCCTGAACAGTTGTGCAAATTTGAATATCATTAGAATATTCAGCCAGTTGTTTTGCTAAATCGAGTTGTTCCAGACAAATTTGTTCAATTTGCTGTTGTGTGAAGTCAGATGAAGTTTGGTCAAAAAGCTTATTAGGATGGTGCTGCTGAACATAGGCAAAAGGTGGCAAGAAAATAGCAAACATACCGCCAACAAAGCCTGCTTCTTGACAGCGTTTTAAATCGAGATGTCCCGCTAAACGTTCCTGAATAAAAGCTTGAGCAGGATTGCGATGATCGCTTAACCACAGACGCGTTAGTGCATCGTTATGACCATCAAAAACAGGAACTGAGCAATGATTCATATTTACGTTCTCACCGCTATTCATCTGCAATATTTTGAACAGGAATGTTTTGCTGAACTATAAATTGCTTTGAATTTTTAGTATTACGGAACACCAGTTTTTCTAGAGAGGAATCAAGTTCACTCTCGGCACGTGCCTGTTCAATCAGCTGATGATATGGCGATTTACCGCAGACAGGGTCTGCATTGCTTGCATCACCTGTTAACATATAGGCTTGGCAACGGCAGCCGCCAAAGTCACGGTCTTTATCTGGACAACTACGGCAGCCTTCTGGCATCCATGCATCGCCACGGAAGTGATTAAAACCGGTAGACTCATACCAGATTTTTGATAGGCTTTGTTCACGAACATTTGGGAAAGAAATAGGCAACTGTCTAGCGGCGTGACAAGGCAAAGCCATACCATCTGGTGCTACCGTAAAGAAAATTTTACCCCAGCCATTCATACAAGCTTTTGGTCTTTCTTCGTAATAGTCAGGGACTACAAAAATAAGTTTGCAAGGATGATTTTGCGCTTTTAACTTGTCGCGATATTCATTGGTAATACGTTCGGCACGTATGAGTTGTTCTTGTGTCGGTAATAAACCCTGACGGTTTAAAAATGCCCAACCATAAAACTGACAAATTGCTAACTCGACTGTATCTGCATTAAGTTCTAGACAAAGTTCGATAATTTTATCAATTTGGTCAATGTTATGCCGATGGATCACAAAATTAAGGACCATCGGATAATCATATTTCTTAACAAGTCGGCACATTTCATACTTTTGTTCAAAAGCATGTTTCGAACCTGCCAAGGCGTCATTAACAACTGGGTCACTTGCCTGAAAGCTAATTTGAATATGGTCTAGGCCAGCTTGTTTTAAATGGGAAATACGCTGTTCGGTAAGTCCCATACCAGAGGTAATTAGGTTGGTATAAAACCCGAGTTGGTGCGCATGCGCCACAAGCTGTTCCAGATCTTGACGTACTAAAGGTTCACCACCCGAAAAACCGAGTTGTACAGCACCCATTTGACGTGCTTGATCAAAAACATCAAACCACTCTTGAGTGGTCAATTCATTTTTGTGCTGTGCGTAGTCTAAAGGGTTCGAACAATATGGACATTGTAGCGGACAACGATACGTTAGCTCCGCTAGTAGCCATAGGGGTAAACCAACACCATTGGTCATATAAAATCAATCCAGTGCTGTTGCTGGGCAACTAACATGTAATCAATGACATCGTTGTCAATTTCGGCTATATCACCAAATTGTTGCTTGAGTTGGGCAATAATGGCAGAAACGTTATTTTTTCCATCAATATACTGTCCAATGGCCCCTGCACTTTCATTTAATTTGATCATGCCTTCAGGATATAAAATCACAAAGCCATTTTGAGCGGGTTCAAATTGAAAGCGATAACCTTGTCGCCATGTCGGCACAAGATTTACATCAAATTGTTCTTTATTCATTTAAATAGTCCTTTGTGCCATACCCGTTCTTTGGTCACGCTATGATACGGTGCTTCATTGTGTACATACGCCAGTGTTAAGGCATCTAAAATGCTCCATAAAATATCCAGTTTAAACTGTAATATTTCCAGCATTCTTTGTTGTTGTTCATGTGTGGTAAATGAATCAAGTGTGATTGTTAAACCATGTTCAACATCACGGCGTGCTTGACTTAAACGAGAGCGGAAATATTCATAGCCCTTGTCATCAATCCAAGGGTAATGCTGTGGCCATGACTCAAGACGAGACTGATGAATTTGAGGCGCAAATAATTCGGTTAAAGAGCTGCTTGCTGCCTCACGCCATGATGCACGGCGTGCGAAATTTACATAGGCATCTACGGCAAAGCGTACACCCGGTAAAACCAATTCTTCGGAAATAACTTGTTCACGGCTCAAACCAACAGCTTCTGCTAAACGTAGCCAAGCCTCTCGGCCACCACCGTCAGGATATTCACCATCTTGGTCAATCATGCGCTGAATCCATTCCTGACGTACGCGTTGGTCTGGGCAATTTGCCATGATCGCGGCATCTTTGAGTGGAATGTTGATTTGATAATAATAGCGATTTGCAACCCAAGCCTGAATTTGTTGCTGAGTCGCTTTACCTTCATACATCATCACATGAAATGGATGATAGATATGATAATACTGACCTTTATCAATAATGGCCTGTTTAAATTGTTCTGTTGTTAAAGCTTCAGGTGTTTGGGTCATGTTTCACCTTAGAGTTCGATCTGCATGCCGTCATAGGCAACCTCTACACCATTTGCCTTTAGTTCGGCAAACTGAGCGGAGTCTTCATTTAAAATCGGATTTGTATTGTTAATATGAATTAGTACTTTTTTCGGTGTATTGAGTTGGTTCAAATAAGACAACGAACCACCTTCACCACTAATATATAAATGCCCCATTTCACGGCCAGTTTTTTTACCTACACCGGTTTGTTGCATTTCATCATCGGTCCAAAGTGTACCGTCAATCATGACACAATCTGAATTTTGCATAATCTGCATGATTTGATCGTCAATCTTTCCAAGCCCTGGCGCATAAAACAACTGTTTTTGTGTTTTGTGATCTTTTATGATTAAGGCAATATTGTCGCCCTCATGCGGGTCATGGCGATGTGGCGAGTATGGTGGTGCAGCGCTTTGAATAATTAAAGGTAAAAATTCTAAATTTTCGAAACCATCAATTTGAAAAGCTTGTTTAGGATTAATTTCATTGTATTGAAGACCGCTATTCCAATGCTTCAACATGTTAAAGACTGGAAAACCTGTGATCAGGTCTTGATAGACCATTTCAGTACACCACACATTCATTGGACAGCCTTCGCGTAAAGTTAACAGTCCAGTGGTATGGTCAAGCTGGCTATCCATTAAAATAACGTTGGTAATGCCCGTGTCACGTAATTTACGCGCAGGTTGAGCTGCTTTAAAGTCAAATAATTGCTGGCGGATATCTGGTGATGCGTTTAATAAAATCCAGTCTACGCCGTTTTCTGAAACCGCAATTGAAGATTGAGTACGTACTTTGGCATTAATCGTACCGGTACGGACACCATGACAATTAGGACAATTACAGTTCCACTGAGGGAAGCCGCCTCCAGCTGCTGAACCTAAAATATAAATATACATAAAATTAATATCTTATTAGAAAGACATAAGCCCTAGAACAAAACTAGGGCTTATGACAGATTTGAATAGAAATAATTAACGTGCTTCAAAGTACATTGTTACTTCAAAACCAATACGTAAATCAGTGAAAGCTGGTTTTGTCCATTGCATAAATTTTTCTCCAGTCAGGATTAATCTTGTGAAATGAATCACTTGATCAAATCTTATAAAGCAATTAAAAATTTATTCTAATTAAAAATGTCACGTTTGTAGATAAGCTTGGCACAAGATATTGTTCGATAATTGTGTTTTTTGTCCAAATTTTAATAACTCCTTATCAATCAAAGGCGATTAAAAGGTCATAGCAGATGTATATTCTGCTATGACAGATGTTTTACACGGCTAAGTTCATTAAGTGTTGCTGCGCAATATAAAGCTCTTGCCCCTCTTTAGGCTGACATTGCACCCAAGTTCCATCGGCTTGTAGTTCCCATGCTTGACGATTATCTTTTAGATAATTGTTTAGCCCATCTTCAATCACTTGTTTCTTTAATTTTTTACTTTCGATTGGGAAGCAGGTTTCGATACGCGAGAACAAATTACGTTCCATCCAGTCTGCACTAGCGCAAAACACTTTTGTATCACCATCATTATAAAAATAGTAAACCCGAGTATGTTCTAAATAGCGTCCAACAATTGAACGTACTCGAATATTATCGGACAACCCTACAACTTGTGGTCTTAAACAGCAAATTGAGCGAATAATTAAATCAATTTGTACACCCGCTTGAGAAGCTTTATAAAGCGCGCTAATGAGCTGTGGTTCAGTGAGTGCATTCACTTTAATGATGATATGTGCCTTCTTGCCAGCAAGACGATTTTTAATTTCCTGCTCAATAAGCTCTAGCAACTGAGAGTGCAAGGTAAAAGGTGCATGAAAAAGTTTTTTAAGCTTCGCCATTTTGCCCATACCAGTCAGTTCTTGGAAAATCTTATGTACGTCTTCACAAATTTCAGCATCACTGGTAAGCAGGCCAAAATCGGTATAAATTTTGGCATTCACCGCATGATAATTGCCTGTACCTAAGTGGACATATCTTTTCATTTTGTCTTGTTCACGGCGAACGACCAAAATCATTTTAGCGTGAGTTTTATAGCCAACAATGCCATACACTACAACCGCGCCCGCTTCTTGCAATACGTTGGCTACTTCAATATTGGACTCTTCGTCAAAACGTGCCCGTAACTCAATGACCGCAGTAACTTCTTTTCCATTACGTGCAGCTTCTGCAAGAAGTTGAACGATTTCCGAGTTGGCGCCACTACGGTATAAGGTTTGTTTAATTGCCAAGACATTTGGATCTTGTGCAGCCTCACGAAGAAACTTGATAACAGGTGCAAAAGAATCAAATGGATGATGCAGTAAAACATCGCCTGCTTTTAACACATCAAAAATTGGCTTTTTGCTATAGAGGAGTTTTGGTAAAACTTGTTGATACGGTTTATAGCGTAAATCTGGCAAATCAAAGTTTGAAATAAAGCGGGCTAAGTTGACAGGACCATCGACGTAATAAAGATGTTCTGCATCTAAATCGAATTGCTCTAATAAATAGTTAGCAATTTCTTCAGGACATTTTTTTGCTACTTCCAAACGAACCGCTTGGCCAAAACGGCGTGAAGACAATTCACCCTTTAAAGCTGCAGCTAAGTCTTCTACATCTTCAGAAACGGTTAAATCGGCATTTCGGGTTACGCGAAATTGGTGGCAGCCCGTCGCTTTCATGCCGGGAAATAAATCTGAAATGTGCTGATGAATAATAGCCGAGAGCAGAATGTAATGCTCTGCACCACCAGAAATATGTTCTGGAATTTTAACAAGTCTTGGTAACGAACGCGGTGCCGGTACAATAGCTAAATCAATTTGGCGTCCGAAAGCGTCTTTACCTTCCAAAGTCACAATAAAATTAAGGCTTTTATTGACCAATCTTGGAAATGGATGCGCAGGGTCTAAACTAATTGGAGTAACTACAGGTTGTACTTCTTTAAAAAAGTACTCTTTAATCCAGTCTTTATGCTTTTCTAATATATCGCCGTGCTGAATAAAGTGAACGCCATAACCTTGTAGCTGTGGCAACAACGTATAATTTAAAATGTTATATTGCTCTTCAACGGCTTCATGCGCATTTTTCGAAATTTGCTTTAATACTTCTACTAATGGCAAACCTTCTGGCCCAGTTGCTTGACTCATTAAGCTAATTTTCTGGATTAAACTTGCCACACGGATTTCGAAAAACTCATCCAGATTGCGCGAAAAAATGATTAAAAAATTTAAACGTTCAAGTAATGGGTGTTCAATATCTTTGGCCTGAGCAAGCACTCGCTTATGAAACTCTAATAAAGAGAGTTCTCTATTAATATATGTCTCTAAATTATGCTGGTTTGAGCTAGATAAAGTTGGTAATGATGTCATTCTTGACTCTTATAATTGATAAAAAGTGAACATGAATAAAAAAGATTAATTTAATAATGTATAACCGATTTTATTCACCGGACATTTTGTAACTGTTTTATTGCAAATTCATGAATTTTTTATGAAAACCTTAAAAATTACGATCTATTTTAGCGCCTTATCTATTTCCTTTTGATCTTGCTTATCTACCATCATCTTAGCATTATTTTTTTAAAGATCATCTGATTTTGATTAAGATTTAGTTTTCATCAAATATTCACACAGTATGCGTATTTTTTATGTATCTTAATTCACCAATTGATAAAAAATGACGACTTTAAATATATTATTTAAGACAACATCTTTATGTCTGGCAATGGCTTTATTAGCCGGTTGTAATGATAATAATGACAGTGATTCAAATACATCTGTGCCACGAACTAACCAGACTGTCGATATTTTAGCTTTTAATGACTTTCATGGAAATTTAGAACCGCCTAAACGCTACGTTGATGCAACTAACCCAAATGATGCATCTCAGACAGTACGTATTCCAGTTGGGGGTGTGAGTTACTTTGCAGACGCAATTAAGAAACTTAGAGCTCAAAACCCTAATAATGCTGTTGTTTCAGCGGGTGACTTAATTAGCGCTTCCCCACTCACTTCTTCACTATTTTTAGATGAACCTACCATTGATGTCATGAATGATATTCAAATTGACTTTAATGCTGTGGGTAACCATGAGTTTGACCGCGGTACAGATGAGTTACGTCGTTTGCAAAATGGTGGTTGTCAACAATATACAAGTACAGCACCCTGCCAAATTAATAAAAACTTTAGTGGTGCAAAATTTAATTTCCTTGCCGCAAACGTCGCGATGAAAAACGATGCAAGCAAAACGATTTTTCCAGCCTATAAAGTCAAAACTTATGGCGGAATTCCGGTTGCATTTATTGGTTTAACGCTTAAAGCGACTCCAAGTATTGTGTCTGCGGCGGGTATTAAAGACGTTGAGTTTCGTGATGAAGCCGATACGGTAAATGCCCTAATTCCTGAACTACAAAAACAAGGCATTCAGGCATTTGTGGTGGTAGTCCATGAAGGTGCAGCACCAAGTACTAAGCTTAATCAAAAAACATGTGATGGTTTAAGTGGGCCTATTTTAGGTATTTTAGATCGCTTAAATCCGGCAGTTGATATTGTTGTTTCAGGTCACACGCATCAATCTTATATTTGTGACTATGCAACTAAAAATCCGGCTAAACCGTTCTTACTTACTTCAGCTGGTCAATATGGCACACTGATTACCGATATTAAGATTGAGCTAGATGGTAAAACCGGCGACATCATTAAAAAAGATGCTAAACAAGTTCCGGTTCAAAGTGAGGCCTATACTTCAGGTACCACCACTGTAAACCTTACAGATCTTTATCAAAAATTTAGTAAGACACCAAGTATCGAAGCGATTTTAGACAAATACCGTCAAGCAGTAACGACTATTTCTGGGCGTGTGGTAGGAACGTCTACTGCCGTTGTGAGCCGTACTCAAGTCGAAAGTGGTGAAAGTCCACTAGGCGATATGATTGCTGATGCACAGCAAGCCTCTGCTCTTAAAGCAAGCGATCAGGGTTCGGACTTTACACTCATGAACCCAGGCGGTGTGCGTGCCGACCTACTGATTAACAGCAGTAATCAAATTACCTTTGGTGATATTTTTGCGGTTCAGCCTTTTGGTAACTCTATTGTGACACTAAGTTTGACCGGTAAACAAATTCGAGATGTACTTGAGCAGCAATGGACGGGTGGAAATGCAAGCTCACCTAAAATTTTACAGCCGTCTAAAGAGTTAAGTTATCAATATTCAGCAAATACAACAGCTTCACCGAGAGCAAGCAATATTATGATTGCTGGTTCCCCATTGGTTGACACCAAGGTATACCGTGTAACAGTCAATAGCTTCTTGGCAGATGGTGGTGACAACTTTACGGTGTTAAAGGATGGCCAGAACCGTGTTGGTGGTGGTCAAGATATTGATGCCTTTGAGAGCTATATTACTAAAAATTCGCCGTTAATTATTCCGGCTACAACCCGAATTAAAGTCATCAAGTAATTGATTGAGTGACGTATAAAGGACAGTACGAAGCTGTCCTTTATTTTTATATGAAAATTTAAAAGAAATTTTTATTCAGTATAGAGATTAAGTTCTACACTGCTGATGTCTGCTCCAGTATTTGCAAAAATAATATCTATAATTTCGTGCAGTAGTTCCTTCACTTTTTCATGTTCAAAGCTTGAAGTTTCTGCTGTTTTTAAGCAAATCAGATTACAACTCATTTTGTCTTTTCTGAGTTTATAAATACTTTTACTTTTTCCCAAAAACACTCTTTTGACGAGTTTACGATTTTCAAATTCAGATAAAATTCGGTAAATGGTCCCTAGCGTAATTTTATATTCATTTTTAAGTTGTGCATAAATACTATCTGCACTTAAGCCGTGAGGGTTCTGATTTAAAATTTCAAAAACCTGTATTCTCGATTTTTTTATCGGTAGTCCATTTAATAATGATTTTGATATTGTCGTCATGTTAATTAACCTTAAAGATTAGAAATATAGAAAGTTTTAAAATTATTTTGTCTATATTTACCTGAAAATTATGGATATTTACTCACTAAAAAGCTCAAAGCCTATTCCCCTATGAATAAGCTTTGAGTCTAGATTTAACTTAGAAACTATAAGTCGCTTTCACAAAGTAATTGCGGCCATAAAGTTTGGTATTAAAGGTTTTGTTTTTATCTTCCAAGTCAACATCGGTCAGGTTTTTTACACCGTAGTCCAGTGTTAAACGTGGCGTAATGGGAGATGTAAACGTGATGTCATAGGTCGTATAAGCTGGTAATTCTTTAGTCGCTGAGTACATTTGTTTGCCGACATAACTCACGCCTGCATTTACACGGAAGTCTTGAACTGGTGCCCAGGAAATAGAGCCATTGGCAAGCCATTCTGGTCGTTCGGTTAAGTCTTTACCTGTAGTTTTGTTTTTCGCATCCAGATAAGTTGCGTTTGCCTTAACACCTAAATTGTCAGTGAAATCATATCCACCGTTGAGTTCCACACCTTTGAGTTCTGCGCGGCTCACATTGGTCCAGATTTTTCTAAAATCACCTACTAAACGCGGGTCACCATCACTTAAGGTAATGGCTTCAATTAAGTTCTTTACATCGTTTTGGAAAACCGTAACACCAGCGTTCCAATTTGGACGGGTCACAATTAAGGATGCTTCATAATTTGTGCTTTCTTCTGGCGCTAGGTTTGGATTACCTCGAATATGACAGCTGCCACCACATGAAATCATCGAGTAGTTAATATCTAGCTGAGCAGGAGCCGGAACTTTATAAGCTTGTCCCACGCCACCTTTAAGTATGACTCCTTCAGCGAGTTGATATGCTAAATAGGCTTTACCCGTCGTTTTACCATCAAAGTCATCAAAGTCGTCGTAACGACCACCTAATGTTAGGGTGAGTGCATCATTAATATGGGTATCGTTTTGCACAAAAATGCCGTAGCTCTTTTGCTGATTATTTCCAGTCCCGATATAACTTACAACATCTGTAATTTTCTGATCTTTATAATCGAAACCAGCAGTCGTGTTATTCATGAGCCAGTCAAAGTTGGCAAAAGCACGGCCAATTAAATTTTCTTGTTTATAGTGACGGCTTTGCGGCGCATCGTACTCACTATCATAGTCATAAATTTTAGCAGTTTCTTTTCCAATATAAGCTTCTGTTTTCCCCCAGCTCCATTTTCCGCGGTGAGCAATTCCTACATTGGTACGCTTCATTTCCGATTCTTGAATTGAGGTCGCAGCATCTTGAGTAAGCGGGCGTTTATCGTTGTTATAGCCCAAATCTAGGTCTAAAGTTTGTTGGTCATTAATATTCCAGCTTAAAGTACCATTTACGTTTTTGGTGTCTTTTTCTACAAAATATGCACCATCTGGATCTGGCTGGCCTTTTCTATACCACGCATCACGGTTATAGGCGTCACCTGCCAGAGTAAAACTTAAATTATCGGTTAAACCACCGTATAGGTTAAATCCATAACGGTACTGGTTTTTACCATCGCCTCGGTCAGCCCGGTTATATTGACCAAAAATAGAACCGTGTAATTGTCCATCTTCTGCTTTTTTAGTAATGATGTTAATGACACCGCCCATCGCATCTGCGCCATAGAGTGATGACATAGGCCCACGAATCACTTCAACACGCTCAATGCTATTTAAAGGAATTGCGCTCCAGTCAAAGTCATTGCCTCGCCACATGGCGCCATTAGATGACATGCGCTTACCATTTAAAAGAATTAAGGTGTAGTTCCCCGAAGTATTCAACATTCCTCTTATAACGATTTTATCTTGCCCACTGTTATAGTTATAAACCCCTGCTTGTTTTTGTAAAACGTCGGCAAGGCTAAGTGCTGCACTACGTTCAATATCTTCACTTGTGATTACACTAATTGATGCAGGTGCTTTATCTACATCTTGTTCTTTTAAAGCAGCAGAAACCACAATAGTTTTAAGTTTTTGAACTGGTTCACTATTACTCTGCTGTTCACTATCTGTATTTGCTTGAACGGCGAAAGGAAGCAGTGTTGAGAGAGCGACCACCAGCGCCTTTTTCGTTAATGTCATTTCTCGGTCCTTATACTTTATAACGATTACCATATGATAATTGTTATCATTTATGATATGCCGAGCATGATAGCCCCATGACTTTTATTGTTCAAGATAAAAGTAATTATTATTTATATAATGATAATCATTATTGTTTGTTTGATTTAAAAAAGTTAATATTACAATTTGGTGTGCCTAAAAACCTATTGAAAACAAGCTTAAAGTAGACATAACAATGCTCTCTCGATTTTTTATTTATCATCCCATTTTTGTATCTGTCATTGCCATTACTATTCTTATTTTTGGTTTTTTCTCTATTCGGGCAATGCCAGTTGAACGTTATCCAAACCTTGCTCCCCCAAGCGTTAGAGTGGTTGCTAACTACCGTGGCGCCTCGGCTGAAACAGTTGAAGAAAGCGTAACGCAGATTTTAGAACAACAAATCAAAGGACTAGATAACTTACTCTATTTCACATCAAATAGTGAATCTTCAGGAACGGCCAGTATTGATATTCATTTTAAAATTGGTACAGATATTGATAAGGCACAACTGCAAGTACAAAACCGGATTAACAGTGCATTAAACCGTCTCCCCGAGCAAGTACAACGGCAAGGGGTAAATATTTGGAAAACCACAGGTGATATGCTGTTAATTGTGGGTCTATACGATGAGACAGGTAAAGCCAGCAATATCGAATTATCGGACTATATGGTCAATCACTTTGAACAACCACTCTCACAATTGCAAGGAATTGGTGAGGTGGATGTGTTTGGTTCAAGTTATGCCATGCGTATTTGGTTAAATCCAAATCAGCTTAGAAATTATCAACTTATGCCGAGTGATATTGAACAGGCACTTGAAGATTACAATACTCAAATTGCTGCTGGCTCAATTGGTGCCATGCCTTCGGCTTCTGACCAGAATATTTATGCCAAAGTTACTGCAGGTTCTCGGCTAAAAACAGTCGATGATTTTAAATCGGTTGTCGTTAAAGCGAATGTAGATGGCAGTCTGGTTTATTTAAAAGATGTTGCGAGAGTCGAGTTAGGCGCCGAAAATTATGAAAGTATTAATACGCTAAATGGCTACCCTTCTGCTGGTTTGGGCATTTCACTTAGTCCCGATGCAAACGCAATTGAAACCTCTGGTCTAATTAAAGCAAAAATTGAACAGCTCAAGCAGCATCTACCCACTGGATATAAAGTAGTTTATCCGCGGGACAATACACCGTTTATTGAAGAGTCGATTAAACAAGTCATCATTACTTTGCTTGAAGCAGTAGTTTTAGTCGTCATTGTGATGTATCTCTTTTTACAAAATTGGCGCGCTACACTTATTCCAACCATTACTGTACCTATTGTGATTTGCGGTACCTTTGTTGTGTTGTATTTATCTGGAATGAGTATTAATACACTTACCCTGTTTGCACTGGTTCTAGCAATCGGATTATTGGTCGATGACACGATTGTCGTAGTTGAAAATGTTGAACGGCTTACGCATGAGCAACAATTAAGTGTTCGGGATGCATGTTTAGCATCGATGCAAGAAATTAGCGGTGCATTGATGGGTATTACCTTGGTGTTAACTGCAGTATTTATTCCGATGGCTTTTTTTAGTGGTTCAACGGGTATGATTTACCGCCAGTTTTCAATCACCCTAGCGGCTGCGATGTTGTTATCTTTATTGGTAGCCATGTTTATTACGCCAGCTTTGTGTGCTGTCTTACTAAAAAAACAAATTCAAAAACCTAAATGGGGACAGAAGCTTGAGACTTTGCTTGAAAAAATTAAAGTTGGTTTTAGTTTTTTAGCAACAAGTTTAATCAAATTTAAAGCACTTTCATGTCTTGTCGTGTTGGCTTTGGTCGCTGTTTTAATTGTGATTTATCGTAGTTTACCGACGAGCTTTATTCCAAATGAAGATCAAGGTTTATTGGCTGTGCCTTATAGTTTGCATAACAGTGCGTCTATGAGCCAAACACAAGAAGTAGGTAAACTGGTTAATAACTATTTCTTTGAGCATGAAGCCAAAAATATCAATACCGTACTTGTAGTGAATGGACAAAATTTTTCAGGTAGCGGTCCAAACTTAGGTATGGCCTTTGTTTCATTAAAACATTGGAATGAACGTAAAGGCGAAGCCAATACTGCAAGTGCTATATATGAGCGTGCACAAAATTACTTGCAAAAAAACTTACCGGCTAAAGTCATGGTAGGTATGCCTGCAAGTGTTTCTGGTTTGGGCCAATCTGATGCCTTAGAACTTTGGCTCAGAGATGTAAATGGTCAAGGACGCAATGAACTCATTAAACAATATAAAGCTTTAGAAAAAGAATCTCACAATTACCCTGCGTTTGAAAATTTAAGTCCGCTTGTAGATGAAAATAAGGCTGAAGTTTTTATTCAACTCGACCAGAATAAAGCCAAGATATTAGGGATTGATCAACAAGCGATTCGTTCAACTTTATCGACTGCTTGGGGTGGAAACTATGTGGGAGATTTTGTTGAAAGAGGCAAAATTAAACGAATCATTATGCAAGGTGATGCTGAATTTCGCTCTAAACCTGAAGATTTAGCTTATTGGCACGTCCGTAATAATACAGGTGGAATGCTTTCTCTTGCGCATTTTGGACAAAGTGAGTGGACTGGTGGTCCAGAAACACTAACAAGATTTATGGGACTTGCTGCAATACAACTTGAAGCAAATGTTAGTTCTGGCTTTAGCTCAGGTCAGGCAATGCAACAGTTAAGTGATATGGTGAGTAAACAGTCTGGTGTAGATGTCGCATGGAGTGGTCTCTCGTTACAAGAGCAGCAATCCAGTCAGCAAGCCTTATTCTTATACATTATCTCTATTTTATTTATTTTCTTATGTTTAGCTGCTTTATATGAAAGCTGGAAAGTTCCTTTTATTATTTTATTAGGGCTTCCTCTAGGCATTACCGGAACTATTGTATTTGCTCAAATTTTTAACTTACCAAACGATGTGTATTTCCAAATAGCATTACTAACAGGTATTGGTTTGTCTTGTAAAAATGCAATTTTAATTGTGGAGTTCGCAACTAAAGCCATAAAACAAGGTAAAGGTTATGTTACGGCCGCATGTGAGGCTCTAGCCCTGCGCTTACGCCCCATTTTAATGACATCTTTAGCTTTTGGTGCGGGCGTCATTCCCCTTGTCGTTGCTACAGGTGCTGGTGCAGTGAGTCGCCATGAAATTGGTATGAGTGTATTTGGCAGTGTGATTATTGGAACCTTACTGGTCCCTGTATTTACAGTATTTTTCTTTGTTTTGGTACATAGTTTACCGGCTTTGCAATGGTCGCTTGGTCGTGTATTTAGATATAGAAAAGATCATTCCTCTTTATAAAATAAAAAAGCAGATCAATGATCTGCTTTTTTATTGTTTAAATTTAAGCGACTAGTTTCTCAATCCATACTTCTAAAGTTGGTTGTTCTGCTAAATCTTCAAAGCTTACCTGTGCACCATAAGCTTGCCATTTACCCACTAATGTCATAAGGCGAACCGAATCAAGTCCAAGCATGAGTAAATCATCATTTAACTGAATGTCTGATGCTGGAATCTGAAGTTGTTCACTCACTGCTAAAACAATACCTTCTTCAGTGAGTGGTGATGCAGCTTGTTCAAGCGCCCAAGCTCGTGTGACTTGCTGAGTTGTCATGACTTGCCCACAACGAGTACTTGTATACTTTAAAGCCATATCGTGTTCTTCACGGCTAAAGTCAGCAAGTGCATCTCCGCATAAAAACGGCTGAATATTTAGCATAAAGGCTTCTGCGGCACTCATAAGGCAACCAATATGGGCATAGACACCACAAATGATGAGTTGATCGCGGTTTGACTCACGCATAAGTTGTTCGAGTGGAGAAAATTTAAAAGCGCTATAACGCCATTTTGTTAAGACAGTATCATTTTTATCAGGCGTAATTTCCGGCAAAATTTGGGTAATATATGGATCATCTTTTAGACCTGTTCCCCAAAAGTCTGTTAATAACTGGCGATGTTCAGGTGTCTGGTTACCAGGCTGTGCAGTATAGACGACAGGGATATTAAACTTACGTGCAGTTTCAATCAGTTCTTTGGTATTTTTAATGAGCTCTGGAATAGGCGCTTGAGTTTGATCATAAAAATCTAAAAAATATTGCTGCATATCATGTACTAATAAAACAGCACGATCAGTATGCAACTGCCAATGTGTTTTATTCGCTGTAAATTCGTGCGCTTGTGGCATGCTGTAACTGGCAATTTTAGGAATACTCATCAAATTTTTCCTTTTTTATCTTTAAGCAAGAACATTGGTGTTGGTTTCAAATTGTTGACGTAATCTTTTTTTGTCGATTTTTCCAAAGGCTGTATATGGAAATTGCTCGATAAATTCGACTCGATCAGGAATTTTGTAGGTAGCAAGTCCATAATCTTTCAGATGTTGACGAACTGACATTGCAAGGCGAATTGGGTTCGGATCATCGGTTTGTGCTTGCCATGCAACAAAAGCACAGCTCTTTTCACCCATAATCTCATCAGGCATAGCAACCAGTGCTGCTAAACGAATTTGTGGATGAGTTAATAAAGCTTGTTCAACCTCTTCGGTCGCAATTTTTTCACCAGCGCGATTGATTTGTTCTTTTGAACGCCCTTCTACAACAATGCAGCCATCTTCTCGAATACGTACTAAATCGCCTGTTCGATAAAAACCATCCGGTGTGAAAGAACGTGCATTATGCTCTGGTGCTTGATAATAGCCGCGAATAGTATAGGGACCGCGAGTCAGCAAATGCCCTACTTCTCCAGCTTCTACCGGCTGATCATTATCATTCAGTACTAAAATTTCATCATCTGGCGAGATTTTTAAACCTTGGGTATGGATAATCTGCTCTTTCGTCATGTCAAAATGGGTGTAATTCACCAGTCCTTCAGCCATGCCAAAAACTTGTTGTAGATTGACTTGAAACTCATCAATCAAGCGTGTGGCAACTGCATCGGGTAAACGTGCTCCTCCGACTTGTAAGCAACGTAGAGTCGACAATATTGGATCTTGATCTTTCGCTGCTTTATCCATCCAAGGTCGAACCAAAGCAGGAACCAAGCAAGCATCAGTTACACCGTGTTTTTTGATCAATGAAAAAGCAGTTTCAGGGCTTGGATCAGTTCCTAAAACCACAGCCCCGCCCGAATGAAAAATACCTAAAGAACCTGCCGAGCTCATTGAAAAGTTATGTGCCGCAGGTAAAACCATGAGTAAACGTGATGACTGATTAAGACGGCAGATTTTCGCGCTCTCACGTACGCTATATAGATAGTCGTCATGGGTCCGTGGAATCAGTTTAGGAACACCAGTACTTCCACCTGAAAGTTGTAAGAAAGCAACCTGATCTGCCGTAGTTGGCGAGATGGCTTCATCTAAAATATGGGTTTCTTTTAATAGATCTTGAATAGCTACATATTTGTCGGCATTTCCGAGGACAAATATATGTTGTAAGCAAGGAGCAGTTTGCTGAAGCTTTTCGGCGAGCTCTCGGTAGTCAAATTTTTGTGCACCAAAATCAGCACAGAAATAAGCTTTTGCTTGAGTTTGTTTAAAAAAACTACTGAGTTCTGCAAAGCGATGTGCAGGTAAAGACATCACAGGTAAAGCACCAAGCCGAATCAGTGCAAAAAATAAAACATAGAACTGATAGTGATTTGGCATCTGTACAACTGCTTTATCACCCGCTCTTAGTCCATGTTGATGTAAATGGCTTGTACAGTAATCAACTAAATGATCAAACTCAGCATAACTAACGGCTTTATCACCATCATATACTGCTATGTTTTTCGGGTATTTTTGAGCACTTTCACGCAAGAAATCACTCAAGTTTTGTCCAAGCCAATAACCTTTTTTACGGTAAATCTCAGCAAATTCTGCTGGATATGGCACTGCACCATCCAGATAAACCTGTGTTGTCATGTGTTTGGTCCTTGTATTGGCAATTGATTGGGTGAAATCTGGAATCCGTCCAGCATAGTGCGAAATTTAGCGGCAGTTTCAGCATGTTCAGCTTGTGGTCGAGAAGCTTCAACAATTCCTGCACCGGCAAATAAACGGGCAATGTTCTGATAAATTCGGGCACAGCGAACAGTCACCGACCATTCACCATTACCTTGTTCATCTGCCCAACCCATAGTTCCTGCAAATAATTCACGGTTAAATGGTTCAAGTTGCTGAATTAATTCTTTAGCAATCGGACTAGGCTCCCCACAAATTGCAGGTGTTGGGTGTAAACGTTCAATTAAGTCAAAAACATGTGTATCAGCTTGCTTAAGTTCGCCAGTAATGTGTGATGCCAAGTGCCAAAGGCGTTTGGTACGAATCAAAGATGGTTGTTTAGGTACTTTTAACTGCTTACAGAAAGGTGTGAGTTCATCGGCAATCATTTCGATGACGAGTGCATGCTCATGTTGATCTTTTTGTGAAGCAAGTAATGCTCTGGCGTTATTTTGGTCTAGGGTTGGATCGTCATCACGAGCCAATGTGCCAGCAACCGGTTTACTCCAGATTTTTGTATTTTGCTTTGCAATTAAAAGTTCGGGGCTTGCACCGACAAACCATCCTTCACTTTGAGGATGCCTCGCGACTGCATAGTTATAGCCTTCGGGATTATGCTTGGCTAAGTTATAAAATAAGTCCGAGACAGGAATATTTTGTTCAAATTCAAGTTGTAGAATACGAGCAAGTACGGCTTTATCAAGTTTTTTTTCTTGCATTTGCTGAACTAAATACTCAACTTGCTGTTGGTAATGTTCACCTAAAGGGAAATAATCCGCCTTTTCTAAAGATAAAGAACCAAAATCAATATCAGACTGTGCATAGAGTACTTTCTGATAGATTTTTGCATTTTGCATCAGCATTAAATTGACATCGGCTGCCGAGCAAAATGGTAGTCCACCCATAATCTTGACATCTTTATAACCGTCATTCATTGCAAGTTCTAATTGAGCTCGTGCTTCATCTAACCAATCTTTTAAAAGGCTATTTTTAGCGACTTGAATATCTCGTAATTTTTGATGACTATTGATGGTGTATTCTGGCGTTGTGAAAATAAAACCTGCGTCATTTCCACAATTTAAAATTTCTTGGGCTAATGCAACGCGGCTTTCAGTAAAATTTTCTCGTTGGATAAAATACGGATGCTGTGCCGACATCTCGCAACTCCTTATACAGTTATTTTGTTGTAATGAATGAATGTTTAAACGCCTAAAGTGGCTCCTCCATCAACCACAATTTCTTGCATGGTAATTTGTGCAGCTTGATCAGAAAGTAAAAAGCTGACCGTATTCGCAATATCTTCAGGCTGGGCTAATTTTCTTAAGGGAATGCCTGTACGGTATTGGCTTAAATCTCCATCGATTACCGCAGGCGGAGGTGAATTATCTGTCCAGAGCTGCTGCTGCATTTGAGTTAGCGTAGAGCCTGGGGAAACAATATTAAGCCTTACTTGGTGGGGTGCGATTTCAAGCGCAAGATTACGGCAGTAATGGCTCAGTGCAGCTTTACTCGTTGCATACATGCCAAGTTGTATACGTGGCATACGTGAACTGTTCGAACTAATCGTGACAATACTTCCCTGCTTTTTTTCACAAAAGTGCTTGGCAAGTTGTTGACTAATTGCGATGGGTGCCATGACATTTACAGCGAAAAGTGTTTGCCAGTCTTCTGTCTTTGCTTCAAGCATAGAACGCATAATCAATACGCCCGCCGCATTTACTAAACCCGTTACGCTATGTTTGTTTAAAATATCTGTAATGAGCTTCGCTGTTGTTTCTTGATCAGTAATATCTTGCTGAAAGCCATGCCAACGCGATATTTCACTGCTTTCTATCTTTTGTGTGATTTCCCATTGTTCGGGATTTTCCTGTCGGTCGATGCCGATCACTTGATACCCTTGCTGCAATAATTTTTTTGTAATAGCAGCTCCAATACCTCTTGCAGCACCTGTGACTACGATGGTAGAGCTCATGTTTTACTCCAGTTTGACTCGAATAGTAAATTCCGCCACATAATTGCAAATAATTATCATTATTATCAAGTGCGATAAATATCAAACATAAGATTACAATCTAAATCAAGTTATTTATTAACCAAGAATTAGACTTATTTTATTGATTTTTAATAATTTTAATAAAACCTGTCTTTTTTTATTGATTATAATGATAATTGTTTTCATTTACTAATGAGAATCATTTTGTTAATTTGACCGCGCTTTCTTGTCGAGATGGACTCAAAATGAAGCCATTTTCTCATCCCTTACATCCCCTATTTCAACAACTCAATGTTGGGAGTGAGGTCTGGTGGAATACCGTTAAAAAAATAGGTAGTCCGCTAGTTAACCTACAAAAAAATAAAGCGCTCTGTACCTTTGTTTGGCGTGGTCCTGAGCCTAAAGAAAGTATCTTTGTCTATATTGATATTTATTCACAAAGCCCTTCTATCTATCAAAAGTGGAATCGTTTTAGCCATATAGCTGGAACAAATGTGTACTTCTTTGAAATAGAGCTGCCCTTAGCTTGGACTGGTAGTTATGTTGTAGTGACCGCTAGTGAAGAAGCGCCAGAAACAGATTGTGCGGCAACACGACGCTCATGGTGGCAAAAGGAGCTTAAACAAAATGCTCAAATTGACTCATTCAATCAACATCAGTTTTATACGGGACATCTGGCCCGATACATCAATCAAATTCAACTCGAAAACACAAAATCTTTCATAGACGATTGCCCAATTACAAAGACATTTCAATGGTCAAGTCGCTTATGCCAACAGGACTATTTGGTCGACATTTTTATTAGTCATCAATCAGCTCAAGAAGTCTTGCCACTCGTCATATTGCTTGATGGCCAAATCTGGAGTCGAGAGCTTTCAATTCTGCCCGAAATTCAACATTTGACTATTTCAAACAAGATTCGCCCAGCAGTTTATGTTTTTGTTCATAGTTTAAATAGTCAACAACGCCAACAAGATTATGGCTGCCATGATGCATTTAGTCAGGCGTTGGTTGATGAACTCATTGAAATACTCTTAAAAGAATATTCTTTTATTTCTAAAACAGAAATTACGTTATGTGGTCAGAGTTTAGGTGGATTATGCACTTTACATAGCGCTTTGCTGTTTCCGACCATTTTTACTTCGCTGATTTTGCAATCTGGATCTTATTGGTGGTCAGATTTTTCAAACAGTACTTTAGGGCAAAAACACAAAGGTAATATTTTAGAACTGCTTCAAAACGTATCTCATCAATTATCAAAAACAACTCGAATTTATATCAGTGCCGGCACGTATGAAACCGATATGCGGGACGATGCCCTTCAGCTTTATCAACAATTGCAATCATTCAATCAAGTGAGCTTTCACACTTTTCAGGGCGGACATGATGCCGTGAATTGGCGTACTGACTTGCTTAAGGCATTGCAAAAAACTCTTTCACTATAACCATTTGTTTCATCAAGGATAACAATATCATGAGCAACTTACAGGAAAACTATATTAATCCTTTCGATAATGAAAGTTTGTCTTTTCAGGTTTTAAAAAATCAACAAGGTGAGTTCAGTTTATGGCCTGCTCAACATCAGGTGCCATCGGGGTGGGATGTTCAGCATGGACCGGATACACGGGCTTCGTGTATTGCATATGTAGAAAAGCACTGGCTTGCAATTAACCCCTTTCAACAAGCGTAAAGGAGTATTGTCATGAATCAAGCATTAAACAATGAATTTACTCCGGACCTTTCTCAACCAGCTCGTTTTGAATTGGCATCTACTCAGCTCGGCATTTTCCTTGCCGATCATTTAAGTTCAATTGAAGATTTATATACCATTGCGCATTGTTTGGAACTACCAAAAACTGTCGATATCCCAACGTTTAAAAAAGCAATTCAGATCGGCTTGAGTGAAGCTGATACGGTCATTGCCTCATATTCATCTGACCCATCTCAACCGTTTATTGAGCTTAATAACCAAGTTCAGTTTCAAATTGAAGAATTTGATTTTTGTCATTTAACGCCTAAAAAAGCTCAGCAACGTTTATGGGACTGGATGCCATCAGATCGTCAATGTGCTAAATCACTTAAAGCGGGTGAATCTCAACTGTTTCGTCAGGTGTTATTTACGACCCATGACAAAGTGTATTGGTATCAACGTTATCACCACATCATGCTTGATGGCTTTAGCATGATTAACCTGACCAAACGTATTGTTGAACTCTATCAACAATTACAAGAAGAAAAAGACCTTTCAGCTTCTCCGTTCATTGGCGTCAATGATGTTATTTCTGAGCGTCAGGCTTATGAAAATAGCAATCAATTTAAAATAGACCAAACTTTCTGGAAAGCATATTGTGAAGATTTACCTAGTCCAGTCAGTTTAAGTACTCATCATTTAGCGGCAAAAACTACAGCGACATTTATTAAGCATCAGCTGCGTTTTTCGACAGGAATTTTAGAGCAGATTCAAGCTTTAGCTGCGCAATCTAAATTAGCTTTGAATGACATGATGATGTCATTGTCATTACATTATATCTACAAAATGACTGATAAAGCTGATTTGGTTAATGGTATTCCATTCATGCGCCGTTTAGGTTCAAAAGCGATTCGCTCAACTTTACCGACGGTAAATGTCTTGCCTGTGAAGTTTAAAGTTGCTGAAAAAGACAGTTGGGTAAGCTTGGCTCAACATGTACAAGAGCAATTACGACAAATTCGTCCACATCAGAAATATGATGCTGAACAAATTTTAAGAGATTTAAATAGTATCGATATTCATGAACGAATGTACGGTCCTATTTTAAACTATAAAGCTTTTGATCAAGATTTGGTGTTAGACGGTGAAAAGGTCAAAACACACCATATTTCTACAGGACCAATTGATGATTTTGAGTTTTCTTTTATTGTTCAAGATCATGAACTCATTATTGAACTACGTGCAGATTCGCAGCGTTATACACAAGATGAACTATTTAACCATGGTCAACGCTTAACTTTATTGCTCGAACAAGCCTTGATTCGTCCAGAACAGGCATGTAGCAATTTTAATATTACGACACCACAAGAGCTTGCTGCCCTAACTCAAAGTGGTATTGGTCCACGTGTTAGCCATCCTGAACAATATAATAATGTTCTAGATATTTTTTATGAGCAAGTTAAGAAGTATCCCGAACGTACCGCCATCGTGAGTGGTGAACGTCCAAATCTTCAGCATCTTAGTTTTGCTGAGCTTGCAGTACAAGTGAATCAACTCACTCGTTTTTTACAAGAAAATGGAGCCAAAAAGCAAACTGTCATTGCTGGAGCTATTCCTCGTTCAATTGACTCAATTGTGGTGATGTTATCCGTACTCAATTCTGGTGCAAGTTTCTTGCCTCTCGATTTAGATTACCCAATCGATCGTATGCAGATGATGTGTGAAGATGCAAATCCATTATTTGTATTAACTACACAAGCTCTTGCACAGCAACTACCACAAAATATTCAGCAGTTATATCTTGATCATGAAGATGTTCAAACACAAATTCGAAAGCAAGATGCGAGTGATATTCCTGCCGAAAATCGTAAATTTGATTTCCAAGACGTCGCTTATGTAATTTTTACCTCTGGAAGTACGGGTCGTCCTAAAGGGGTAATGAATACACATGGTTCTTTACTCAACCTCATTTTGTCACATAAACCAACCATTTACTGGCCAGTATTAGAAGCGGTAAATGAGCGTTTCCCTGAGCGTCCGTTACGTGCAGCGCATACACACTCTTTCTCGTTTGACTCATCTTGGTTGCAAGTTTTCTGGATGTTATGGGGCCAAGAGCTACATATTTTTGATGAAAACATGCGTCGTGATGCATTTGGCTTAGTGCAAGAAATTCAGCAACGACAGATCGATACACTTGATTTACCGCCATCTTTTTGTGCGCAAATGATGACAAACGGCTTATTTGCTGAAAATCAGCATCATCCAAGTCTTATTTTGATTGGTGGTGAAGCTGCACCGTTAGCTTTATGGCAACAGCTGAATGCTCAGCCAGCGCTTTTTGCTCATAACTTATATGGCCCAACAGAATATACGGTTGATACTTTCCGAGCAGAATTAAAACAGACAGCTCGCCCTGTCATTGGCAACCCTATTGGTAATACACAGGCCTATGTACTAGATCGCCACTTGCAACGATGCTCAACTGGTGTCATTGGTGAGCTTTATATTTCTGGTTTTGGGATTGCCAATGGTTATTTAGGTCGCGCTGACTTAAGTTCTGCCCGCTTTGTAGCGAATCCATTTGAACACGGACAGCGCATGTACCGTACGGGTGATTTAGTCCGCTGGAATAGCGCGGGTAAACTTGAATTTATGGGGCGCTGTGATGACCAGATTAAAATTCGTGGTTATCGAGTTGAGATTGGTGAAGTTGAAAATGCACTTTCGATTTTAGCCAATGTTGAAAGCGCAGTCGTGATTGCAGAACCGATTAATAACAGTCATCGTTTACTCGGTTATTGTGTGATCAAAGACATTGAACTCGATGAAAAAACCAGTGAGCAATTAAGTCAACAATATTTAAGCCAGTTACGTCAAAACCTGCCTGAATATATGGTGCCTTCTGCCCTGACTGTTATGTCCGAATTTCCACGAAATGTAAGTGGCAAAGTCGATAAAAAAGCACTGCCAAAGCCTCAAATTCGTACCCATAGCCGAATGGCCGAAACGTCTGAACAACAACTTTTATGTCAAATTACTGCATCTGTTCTTAAGCTTGACGCAATTGGAATTGATGACGACTTCTTTATGACAGGTGGCGATAGTATTTCGGCCATTATGCTTTGTACTCAATTGCGCCAACGTGGTTATGGTTTAAGACCAAGTGATGTATTTCAATTTAAAACAGTCGCCGCTATGGCACCGCAACTCACCCGTTTAGATGAACAACAAGCAGCCGTTTCAAAACCGTTATTTTCAGCGGACCTAGAACAAAAAGTTCAAGAAAAATATGGCAAAAACAGCACTATTTTGCCTTTACTTCCTTTGCAAAAAGGCATGTTGTTCTTATCTCAAGTAGAAAATCAATCGAACTATAATGCCTTTACTCGTCTGAGCTTAAATGGAGATATTGATCCGGTACGTTTACAGCAAGCGTTGATTACCGTATTAAAACGTCACCCGCAACTAGATGGGCATTTTGATAGTGAATTAGCTGAAGAACCTGTTTTTATCTATTCATTACATCCTACTCAAGCTTGGCCAGTTCAGTTTTGTTCGGTCACTCCCGATTTGCTTGAGCAAACCATTCAAGAAGCATTGCAGCAACCGATTCACCTCGACCAACCCTATGGCTTAATTCGGGCAACCTTAATTCAACATGCTCCAGAACAGTCAGAACTATTGATTATGGTGCATCACTTGTTAACAGATGGTTGGTCAACTCCGCTGTTTTTACAAGACTTTATTAAAGCCTATCAGCAAACTAATCAACAATTGCCTGTGCTTGAATATAGTTATGAAACAGTAATTAAAGCTTTATCTGGACGTGACCATGAAACATCAAAAGTAATATGGCAACGTGATTTAGCAGATTTACAGCCACTTATTTTATTTAATCAAGCACAGCAAGCTGTACAGGAAACTTCATATCGTTTAAGTGCTGAGTTGGGTGCGAAACTTCAACACAAATTACGCCAGCAAGGCATCACGCTCAATGTCTTCATGCAAATGATTTGGGCAATGACTTTAAATATTTATGCTCATCGTGAAGATATTGTGTTTGGTACACCTGTTTCTGGGCGTTCAGCACCTATCAATGGTTTAGAGCAGCAGATCGGATTGTTTTTAAATACGATTCCAGTACGTGTAAAGCTCAACATGCAGCAAACACTTTGGGAACAATTGACTCAGTTACAACAATTACATGTTGAACATTTAGAACATGATGGTTTGGGTCTGGGTGCAATTCAGCAATTAGTGGGACAAGGCAATCTTTTCGATAGTTTGTTAGTCGTAGAAAACTACCCTGATAACCAGTATTTACAGCAAAAACTGGGCGATGCTGCTATTTCTAAACTCACAAATCGTGGTTATAGCCATTACCCGCTTGCTTTGTTAGTTATTCCTGATCATCAAATTGAGCTATTACTTGAACAGCGTGGTGTAATTGATCAACCTGAACATTTCTTAGAGCGAATGGTTCAATTGATTGAAATTGCATTAAATGAACCAGAGACTTCTCTAAGTCATTATCGCTTACAACTGGCCGAAGAACGCGATTTAATCCAGAAAACGAATCAAACCCAATACTATGTTCGCCAGAGCACATTACAGCAATTACTCAGAGAACAAGCTCGAATTACGCCTGAACAAACGGCGTTATCAGATGAAAATCATCAGCTCAGTTTCAGTGAAGTGCGTTTGCAAGTTTGTGCTTTAGCACAGCAATTACAAAGTGCAGGTGTACAGGCTGGAGATATTGTTGCAGTTGCCCTACCAAGATCAGTCAAATTGAGTATCGCTATTTTAGCGGTGATTGAAGCAGGTGCAGCTTATTTACCTATTGATTTACAACATCCGTCTGAACGCATCAAATTTATGTTGCAGGATGCCAAATCTAAACTTGTGATTGGTGAACAAAAAGATCTAGCTGCTATTGCCCATCCATCAATAGCCACCTTTGCTTTTAATGAATTGTTTGATGAAACAAAGGTTGATTTAAGCAGCTATAAAACGACAGTCATTACCCCACAGCATCCGGCCTATTTAATCTATACATCGGGTACAACAGGTCAGCCAAAAGGCGTCATGGTTTCTCACCAAGCCATTGTGAACCGTATTTTATGGATGCAATCAGAATATCCACTGTCAGCCAACGATACGATTTTGCAAAAAACGCCATGCACTTTTGATGTTTCAGTATGGGAGTTTTTCTGGTCATATTTAGTAGGTGCACGATTGGTTATGGCACCTGTAGATGCACACCGTGATCCATTGGCATTATTAAGTTTTATTCAAAAATATCAGGTAACAACATTACATTTTGTACCGTCGATGTTGGCTGTTTTTGAAAATGCTGCTACCGAAATTTTGTCATCTGCTCAACGTCAAAGTTTGCCAATCCGCCGAGTGTTTTGTAGTGGTGAGGCGTTACCAACGGCTTTAGCAAAATCATTTACCGAGCACTTTAGCTGTGAGCTACACAACTTATATGGCCCAACGGAAGCTGCGGTAGATGTGAGTTATATGGATGCAACACTGGGATTACATTCGCAAGAAAGTAGCGTTGCGATTGGATATCCAGTCTGGAATACCCAGCTTTATATTTTAGATCAATACTTACGCCCTGTTCCTGTTGGAGTGGACGGTGAGCTTTATTTAGCAGGCCATCAACTGGCCATGGGTTATTTGCATCGAGCGGACTTAACAGCAACACGTTTTGTGGCAAACCCATTCGCAGCAGGTCAACGCATGTACCGAACTGGTGATATTGCCCGATGGCATGCAGACGGCAGTATTCAATATGTGGGTCGTGCTGATGACCAGTTAAAGATACGTGGGCAACGTATTGAATTGGGTGAAATTGAACAGAAATTACGCTTACTCAGTGGTCTTGATGTTGTTGTACATCCTATTTCTTCTGAGCAAAATAAAGCTGATGTTCAGTTGGTTGCTTACCTGCAAACAACAGTACCTGTGGACATCGATCAGTTAAAGAAACAATTGGCGAAACAGCTTCCTGCATATATGGTGCCGACACACTATGTGTTAGTTGAGAAATTCCCATTAAGTCATAATGGTAAGCTGGATCGTAAAGCACTGCCGCAACCGCAACTTAATCTTTCAAATACAGAAAAACAGTACGCCACCACTGCTTTTGAACATGAACTAACACGTATTTTCCAGCAAATTTTAAATACAGATCAGAATATTGGTGTTAACGAAGATTTCTTTGCCATTGGTGGGCATTCCATTTTGGTGATGAAGCTTGCAATTGAAATCCGAAAAGTATTTAAGCGGTCCATTCCAATTGGCCAGTTGATGAGTCATGTCACGATTCAACGTTTAGCAGCTTTACTTCTTACACAAGAACGTCTGGCAGAAGTTGAACAAACTGGCATGCAGCCTATTTTACCCATCCGTTCCGGCTCTGGGCATCCATTGTTCTGCTTCTACCCCGGTTCTGGTTCGGCATGGCAATATACGGTTCTGAATCGTTATTTGCATTCTGATTTACCCATTATTGGATTGCAGTCACCTCGACCAGATGGCCTATTGGCAAATAGTACTGATATGGACGAATTGGTTGAAAAACAACTTGAGATTATTCGCAAGCAACAACCAACAGGACCTTATACCTTACTAGGTTATTCACTGGGGGGCACTGTAGCTTATGCAGTTGCAGCGAAGTTAACTGAACAAGGTGAAAAAGTTGATTATCTCGGCTTGTTAGACACTTACCCTGCTGAAATTCATCAGTGGTTAGATTTGTCGGTAGAAGAAATGAATGCTGAAGCTGAACAAGAACAGCTTCAATTCTTCAATGATATTTTAGCCGATGCAGATACGGCATTAAGTGAGGAAACCCGCCGTTTACAAGAGGATATTTTTGCGAACTATCGCGATGCGGTACGTTTATTAAAACCGTATAAAATGCCGAACTTTGATGGTGAACTACACTTAGTTGTCGCTGAAAAAGACTTGCTGCCGTATATTCAACCAGAACAACAATGGTCGCCCTTAGTTAAAAAACTCAATATTGTTCGACTAAGCGAAGCGGACCATACCGAGATATTGTCTCCGAAGCAGCTTGAAACACTTGGCCCGATTTTAAACCGCATGATTTGTCAGGCGCGCGGTTTAGAGGAGCACACGCCATGAGCTTCAAATCTATATTGACCGATTTTAGTCTTTTAAAACGTAATGCTCATTTCCGACATGTATTTATTGCCCGCACATTGTCATTGTTAACCATTGGCATGTTGGTCGTGGCTATTCCAAAACAGGTCTATGACATTACGGGTAACTCGCTTAACGTTGCCGTCGCAATGGCTTTTGAAGGCATAGCCATGTTTATTGGCTTGTTACTTGGTGGTTTGCTGTCAGATCGCAAAGACCGAAAATGGCTAATTTTATTGGCACGTGGTGTGTGTGGTTTAGGCTTTGCTGGCCTTGCCATCAACGCCATGTTTGAGCACCCTTCGCTCTATGCGATTTATTTTTTATCGGCATGGGATGGTTTCTTTGGTGCACTGGGTGTAACAGCAATGATGGCGATCATGCCTGTGATTGTAGGGCGCGAAAATATTGTACAAGCTCGTGCGATCAGTATGGTATCCGTACGTCTTGCAACCGTTATTTCACCAGCAATCGGCGGTATTTTAATTGCTGCTAGCGGTGTTGCAACCGTATATTGGGTCTCAACCGTGGGTACTTTACTTACTGTATTTTTATTGATGGGGCTACCTGCGCTTAAACCGCAACATGCATCAAATGGTGAGAGTCCTCTTCGTCAATTAGCTCAAGGGTTTAAATTCGTTTTTAAAAATAAAGTGGTTGGTAGCACCATTTTAATTGGAACACTGCTCAGTTTTAGCAGTGCTATTCGAATCATTTTTCCGCAAATGGCAGATGAAATTTTTCACGGCGGCGCATTTGAACTCGGACTTATGTATTCGGCCGTGCCTTTAGGCTCAACTTTAGGCGCATTACTGAGTGGATGGACAACAAAGTTACTCAAACCCGGCTTAGGCATGCTCTATACGTGCTTAGGTGTTTTTAGTTGCATGATTATGATTGGGCTTTCACCTTGGCTCATAGTGACTTTGCCCATTTTATGTGTATTTGGATATTTGATGTCGATTGCCAATTTGCTTCAATACAGCATTGTGCAAGGACATACGCCTGATGAATATTTAGGGCGTATTAATTCAATCTGGCTTGCACAAGATGCGTTAGGCGATTCGATTGCCACTACAACTTTGGGTCTTTTAACTCGGTTTTTACCAATATCAGGAAGTATCCTCTTCTTTGGCATATTAAGCTTTGCAGTAGGATTTATGTTCTTATTCAACTCTCAAGATATGCGTGAAACAGGCTTCCAAGATCCTAAGTTACAAGAAAATTAAACCCTAAATAAAAAGAAGGCAATTCGTTGCCTTCTTTTTATTTTAAGAAGAATTTCGTATCTGAAAAACCCAAGTCATAATATGGTCTTGTTCTATAGCCCAGCCACCTTGATATTGTTCCAAGAGTTGATAACGTTGCTGAATTTCTGGCAAAAAACTTAGCGTTAATGTCTGATTTTTTAAATTAATATCAACGATAGATGCTTCTAAGAAATCAATATATTGCTTTGCAGTGGGATAAACCGCTTTATATAGACTTTCTTTTACAGAGAAAATTAAACTCACATAACGGGCAAAATCAAAAAACTCAGCCGCTTTACCTTTCCATAAATCAAACTCAGATGGCGTTAAAATAAGATGTGCACTCTCTTGAGCAAATTCTGAGGTCACCCAATGCTCGATATCAATTCCCAAATAAATCGCATTATTAGATAACGCAACAATTAACTTACTTTGTGAGTGACTAATGCTCCCCAAAACATGAGTTGGCCAAATGGGTAAAGGTTCGTGCATCGAGGTTATTGGCTGATCTAAACAGAAATGATGATTTAAAACAGCCTGAGCTAATACCCTGCCACATAAGTATTCATTTTTACGTTCGACACGCGCTTGAGCAATTTTTAGGGGATGATCTAATTGTTGGTCTATATGTAATTGTTGTGTTTTTGATAAATCTAGACCATAACAAAATAGCTCGGATGAAAAAAAAATAGGACTCGAGATTTCATAAATTGATGTACTGATTTGTTCAGGAATATATAGATAATGACTCACTGTATTCAACTTCAAAATAAATATTTTTAATGAGTTATCTCCTATCTTAACTTACTCACCACGAATAGGTAAATAATTATATTTATCATTTGATAATAATTATTATTTGCTTATACTGTTGGGTAAATTTTGCCTTTAATTTACTTATAAACATCGATTATGAAACTTATAGGACTTTTTTTGACTCTGTTGGGAGCGGTCAGTATCTATTGTAGTCATAGCAACCAAAATCTGTTGTCTCAACATCTTCCTACTTTCTTTAAGTATTTGGGTCTATTGCTATTAGGCATTGGATTTATTGCGCTTTTTGCAAGCTTACCAAAAGTTGTTGCCGCTTTTTGTTGGTTCATGCTCATCATTTTTGCGTGGTCGTTTCTTCCGTTTATGGCGCTTTTTAAACGGAAACTGATTTCATGAAAGTTAAAATTCAGTCTCCGATCCAGCCAGACTGGTGGAGTAAAACTTTTGCTGGTGGTGTTTTTGGTCTAAGTCTTTCTATCGCTATTGGTAATTTGATTGTTTTATTAGGCCAACCTTATGTTGCCATGGATTTATTGGTGCAAGTGGGTATGTGGAGTGTTCCTTGGGTTTGGATGCCGATTATGTTTGCTAGTTATTTTTTTACGACTGGACGAAAAGCGCTTATCTATTTATTGATTGCGAATGCCCTAGCGTATAGCTGTATTTTTGTCTTACGGGGTTAAACATGAAAGTACGTTCAGACATCATGAAATTAGCAAAAAGCATGCATACTTGGGTGGGTGTATGTGCTGGGATTTTGCTTTTTATCTGTTTCTTTGCTGGTGGGCTCAGCATGTTTCAGCACCATATTAGTAAGTGGGCTACGCCAACACAGCAAGTTTTACCGAAAGTCTCACCCGATCAATATAATGAGCTTATTCAAAAAGTACAGACTGCCTATCCTGCTGCGCAAAAGAACTTCACACTAAATTTATCGTCCAATGAATTTCACTATGCACCCATTACGTGGAGTGAACATGAACGTGGCGATGGTTTTAATGCTGCTCAGTCTACGTGGATGGCAAGCTTAGATAACAACGGCGAGTTAATTGTTGCTCAAGAAAACTTATCTAAAGCAGGCTGGCTAATTGAACAGTTGCATGAAACAGCAGGCATACCGGGCATGGCAGGCCATCACGGATTAGGTCTCTATGTGATGGGCGTGGTTTCAATTTTATATTTTCTTGCCCTGCTTTCAGGATTGATCATACTTTTACCAACCTTGGTAAAGGATTATTTTGTTATTCGGCCTGGCAAAAATAAAAAGCGTTTTTGGTTAGATGCGCATAATGTGATTGGAATTACCAGTTTACCGTTCCACATCATTATTAGTATTAGCGTTATTGTCTTTGCTTTTCATGACCTTTTTTATGATGCGATTGGACAACTTGCACTCAAAGGGCAGCCTGTTTTTCAGCGTTCTCCGCCTGCACTTATTCAGCCTAAACAAACACAGATTGATGTGCAGCAAATATTAGCTCAAGCTAAAAAAGTAGCGCCTGAATATTCAGTTGACTATATCCAGTTCAGTGGCCTAGACAAACCTGAAAAAGCCAATGCACGTATTGCCCTGTATAGTTCAGATCAGATGTTGCGCGGTGCAAATCATGACTTTATGCGTATGAATCCATATGCAGTTGAGCACTTTAATCATAAAGGTATTAACACACAGACTGATGCTGGGAATAAGTTAATCAACGCCATGTTTAGTCTACATTTTGGAAGTTTTGGTGGTACGGGCGTACGCTGGATTTATTTTGTGTTAGGTGTCGGTGGCGCTTTCCTATTTTATACAGGTAACATCCTTTGGGTTGAAACTCGTGCACGTAAGCAAAAGCGTGCTGAAGATCCAGTTCCTGTTCAACGTAAAGATGTAGTGTTCCTTGCGAACTTAACGATAGGTGCATGTTTAGGGTGTGTTTTAGCTGTCGTAGGTACAATGTTGGCCAGTCGTTGGCTTTTCGCAGCGCTTAACATTGAAAGCATGAATCACCTCTTTATGTATGGTTATTATGCGATTTTCCTACTGAGTTTGATTTATACCTTTGTGATTGGCTATGCAAAAGCTTTACCACAACTGCTGTTAACCTTGGTTTTAGTGTTATTTGCGATTCCGCTTACATCCCTTTTAGCTTACTTCATTCCTCAAAGTGGCCTATGGGTACATGGCGGAGAAATCTTAGTAGTTGATTTCTTAGCTATCATTTTTGCTTTCGCTTTCTGGCGTTTTTATCAACAAGCCCAAGATCGCCGAAAATCTGCTCCAACGGGTAGTTTATGGGCTAGCTAACCACCATAAATCAATATGGCTGAAATAATGTGTGAAATATGAAAAATTATAAAATCCACATTGTTTTGGTCAGTTGTTTAATTTCCTGAATATCATGACTCACATAAATCATCGGAATTTTTATTTCCTCTTTTACCTTCTGAAAAAAAGGAATAATTTCAGCTTTATGATTCGCATCTAGTGCTGATAATGGCTCATCAAGGAGTAACAGCTTAGGTGAATATAATAATGCTCGACCCAGTGCCACACGTTGTTTTTCACCACCTGAAAGTTTGATGGGCATACGTTGTAATAAGTGCCCTAACTTTAATAATTCAATAATGTAATCTGCTTCAAAGTGACGCTCTTGTTGGGACAGGTGCTTAAGACCAAATAATAAATTTTGCTTTACCGTTTTATGCGGAAAAAGCTGAGCATCTTGAAAAACCAATCCAACATGCCGCTTTTGGGTACTCAAGTTAATGTTTTGATCTGAATCAAACCATGTTTGATCCTGTATCTTAATGAGTCCACTATGCGGTGTGTTCAACCCTGCAATGGCATGTAAAATCGATGTTTTACCTGACCCAGAGGCACCAAATAATCCAATAACAGCAGCATCTGACTGGAAACTAGGTTCAATTTGAAATTGACCCATTTGTAACTGAAAACGGCAATCAATCAACATAACCTT
Source organism: Acinetobacter sp. ABJ_C1_1 (assembly GCF_044684115.1). Classification (NCBI taxonomy): domain Bacteria; kingdom Pseudomonadati; phylum Pseudomonadota; class Gammaproteobacteria; order Moraxellales; family Moraxellaceae; genus Acinetobacter; species Acinetobacter sp. ABJ_C1_1. The sequence continues at coordinate 56,581 of NZ_JBITPU010000003.1, forward strand.
ACCGCCCTAAACGCTTTTTTTGATACCGATGAAACCACTGTGCAAACCATAATGCTAAAAAAGCCACACTTAATGATAAAACAATAAGCCGTTGAATAGCGGCTTCTGTATCGGGTTGTTGCATCAAGCTATACATGGCTAAAGGCAAAGTACGTGTTTCATTTGAAATATTACCCACAAAGGTAATGGTCGCACCAAACTCACCTAAACTACGGCAAAAACACAAAATAGCACCAATTAAAATGCCACTGCTGGCAAGAGGTAAAGTGACATGAAAAAATGCCCCTAAAGATGAGGCACCTAATGTCTTTGCTGCCATTTCTAAACGCTGATCGACCAGTTCAATCGCTAGACGAATAGATTGCACCAATAACGGGAAACCCATTACTGCTGAAGCAAGAACGGCACCTTTCCAGTTAAATGCAAAATCAATTCCGAGCGGTGCTAAATATTGTCCAATAATGCCGTGGCTACCAAATACCTGTAATAACAAATAACCAGGAACAACTGGTGGTAGTACTAAAGGTAAAAACACCAATGTTTCAATGAATGACTTACCCCAGAACTCTTTACGTGCCAGAAACCACCCCACACAAATTGCAGGAATAATGCTGACCACAAGACAACTTGCTGCAACCTTACAAGAAAGTTGCAGAACGCTGAGTTCTTCTGGGGTTAAAGAAAACATCATGGTTTAACTGGAGCTAGCGCACTAAAGCCATATTTTTTAAAGACTGATTTGGCTTGGTTGCTTTGTAAAAATTGATAAAACTTTGCTGAGTCAGGATTCTTTTTAACCATCCCTATAGGATAAATAATTGGCGAATGCGTATTTATCGGAAATACACCAACTACTGTTACATCTTTACTAATCGCTGCATCGGTTGCATAGACAATGCCAACCTGACATTCACCACGCGCAACAAAGTTTAATGCCGCTCGAACATCTTCTGTTTCAACTAACTTCGGCTCAATACGACTCCACCAACCTAAATTGGTAAAAGCTTGTTTAGCATATTTGCCTACAGGCACACTTTTGGTATCCCCTGTACAAATCTTGCCTGTAAATACTTTATTGGGATCGGTGGTTTTATCTAGTTTTACTTTTAGTGACTGACCTTTAGGGGTAATTAAAACCAGACGGTTGCCTAATAAATTTATACGGTCATTTGCTGCAACTAATTTTTTATTTTGCAGATAATCCATCCACAGGGTATCTGCTGAAATAAAAATATCTGCCGGTGCCCCAGCTTCAATTTGTTTCGCTAATGTCGATGAGCCTGCATATGAGGTTTTAACTTCTACTTTATTTTGTTTTTCGTAAATTTTTTCTAAATCGTTAATTGCATTGGTTAAGCTCGCTGCTGCATAAACGGTAACCGATTCAGCCTTAGCGGGAACATTAAATACCAATCCTATACTGAGCACTGAACAGGCTAAAGCCAAATTTTTTATCTTCGTATCACTTACCATTATGTTTACCTTTTTGTCGTTTTTTGCAGCGATATATACCCAAGAATATAGCGATAACCATAGACGATGAAAAGTAGAAATTATTTATAAAGATAGATATTTTTTCTGAGCAATTAAAAACCTATAGTTAAGCAAAACTGATTCACGCTTAAATTCTTTGATTTATAAAATAATTCTCATCTTATTTCTTTAAATAGCTATTCATAATTTGATAGTCATGTTCTAAGGCTTGTCGAGCATTGATTTCCATTTGGCGGTAATGCTCTAAGACTTTCTGGCCCAAAGCTGTAACGGCTGCCCCACCTCCATGTGTTCCGCCTGTTTGAGTTTCAACTAAAGCTGTTTCAAAGCACTGGTTCATGGTGTCTACCAGCTGCCATGCACGGCGGTAACTCATATTCATAGATTTTGCGGCTTGTGAGATCGAACCAGTTTTCTCAATTGCTTCAAGTAAGTCTGCCTTACCCGGTCCAAATGCAATGTTCTGCTCTAAAAGAATTCTAATCTGTAGTTTTAAATTTTGTTCTTTCATAGACTTAGTTCACAAAAGTTTATTTTATGCTCGCTAACATTATAGGTAAGTTTAACAAGCTAAGACATATACAAATTTAAATCTCGATTAGCTCTTAAAAATAGTCTTATTAAAAAATCAAAACTGCACAAAGTGGATAAAGATCTGGAAAAAACGGATAGATGGCAAAGCCTAATCGCGGTTCAATCAGGTAAAAGCTGAATGAATAGGATTGAGCAAATGACCTCATCTAATTTAAAACAATGGAATGATTTTGTAGATGGATGTATCGACTTCCGTCCTAACGATGGCGTGTTTCGTATTGCACGTAATATGTTTACTGAGCCTGAACTATTTGACTTAGAAATGGAACTTATTTTTGAAAAGGTTTGGATTTATGCATGTCACGAAAGTGAGATTCCAAACAATCATGATTTCCTAACAGTTCAAATTGGTCGTCAACCGATTATTGTAAGCCGTGATGGTAAAGGCGAATTACACGCGATGGTCAATGCTTGTGAGCATCGTGGCGCGACCTTAACACGCGTTGCCAAAGGCAACCAGTCAACCTTTACATGTCCGTTCCATGCTTGGTGTTATAAGTCAGATGGCCGTTTGGTGAAAGTCAAAGCACCTGGTGAATATTGTGAAGATTTTGATAAATCAAGCCGTGGCTTAAAACAAGGCCGTATTGCCAGCTACCGTGGATTTGTGTTTGTAAGCCTTGATACTCAAGCAACAGATTCTCTAGAAGACTTTTTGGGCGATGCCAAATTGTTCCTTGATTTAATGGTTAACCAGTCGCCAACAGGTGAACTCGAAGTACTTCAAGGCAAGTCATCTTATACCTTTGCAGGTAACTGGAAACTACAAAATGAAAATGGCCTAGATGGTTACCATGTAAGTACTGTTCACTATAACTATGTTTCTACAGTCCAACATCGCCAACAAGTCAATGCATCAAAAGGTGAAGAACTCGATACGCTTGACTACAGCAAGTTAGGTGCCGGTGACTCAGAAACCGACGATGGCTGGTTTAGTTTCAAAAATGGTCATAGCGTATTATTTAGTGACATGCCGAACCCAACAGTTCGTCCGGGTTACAACACAGTTATGCCGTATATGGTCGAAAAATACGGCGACAAATATGCTGAATGGGCAATGCATCGTTTAAGAAACTTGAATTTGTACCCTAGCCTATTCTTTATGGACCAGATTAGCTCACAGCTTCGTATTGTTCGTCCTGTGGCATGGAATAAAACCGAAGTCATTAGTCAATGTATTGGTGTTAAAGGTGAATCTGCTGAAGCGCGCCGTAACCGTATTCGCCAGTTCGAAGATTTCTTTAACGTATCAGGCCTTGGTACACCAGACGATTTAGTTGAATTCCGTGAACAGCAAAAGGGTTTCCAAGCACGACTTGAACGTTGGAGCGATATTTCTCGCGGCTGTCAGTCTTGGGAATACGGTGCAACCAAAAACTCACTAGATTTAGGCATTCAACCCGTCATTACTGGCCGAGAGTTTACCCACGAAGGACTCTACGTAAACCAGCATGGACACTGGCAACGTCTAATGCTCGACGGATTAAACAAGAAAGCATTAAAAATGCAAGATATTACTTTTGAAAACAATGCCCTAATGGATGAGGTGTAACCATGTCACAAGAACTAAATTTTGCTGTATCTCAGTTTTTGTACAAAAAAGCAGAACTTTGTGATGCTTATGACTGGGATGCCTATCTAGAGCTTTATGATGAAGATAGTGAATATCATATTCCACAGTGGATTGATGACCATAACTATGTTCAAGATCCAAATCAGGGTTTGTCTTATATTTATTATGCAGACCGTACAGGACTTGAAGACCGTGTATTCCGTATTCGTACAGGAAAAGCTGCGTCTGCAACACCATTACCACGTACGTTACACAGCATGAATAACATTCGAGTTAAAACACTGGATGATGGATTAATTGAAGCAAAAGTTGCATGGCAAACGCTGTATAACCGTCAAGGATTAGAAGGTTGTTTTTACGGACACGCTACTTATCTTTTACGCCAAACAGCAGATGGTTTCCGTATTCGTCGTCAGCACAGCATTTTGCTGAATGACAAAATTGATTCCGTTTTAGACTTCTATCACGTTTAAGGGGAATGAAAATGGGACATTCAGTTGCACTTAACTTTGCCGACGGCAAAACCTTTTTCATTTCGGTAAATAACGACGAATTGTTGCTTGATGCAGCAGTTCGCCAAGGAATTAACCTACCGCTAGACTGCCGTGAAGGTGTTTGTGGTACCTGTCAGGGACAATGTGAAACTGGTCTTTATGAACAAGAATATGTTGATGAAGATGCATTAAGTGAGCGTGATTTGGCTGAGCGCAAAATGTTAGCTTGCCAGACGCGCGTGAAATCCGATGCAGCTTTTTATTTCGATCATGATTCTGCGATCTGTAACGCTGGTGATACTTTAAAAATTGAAACCAAAGTGACTGCGGTTGAGCTGGTTTCTGAAACAACAGCAATTTTGCATCTTGATGCGAGCAGTCACGCTGAACAGCTTCAGTTCTTGCCGGGTCAATATGCTCGTTTGCAAATTCCAGATACTGAAGACTGGCGTTCTTATTCTTTTGCAAATAGACCAAACGCAACCAATCAATTGCAGTTTTTAATTCGTCTTTTGCCAGATGGTGTGATGAGTAATTATTTGCGTGATCGTTGTCAGGTCGGACAAACCCTACTTATTGAAGCACCGCTTGGTAGTTTCTATTTACGTGAAGTACAGCGTCCACTGGTTTTTGTGGCAGGTGGAACAGGATTATCCGCATTTTTAGGAATGCTTGATAACTTGGTCGAGCAGCCTAACTCACCTGCCGTTCAGTTGTACTACGGCGTAAATAATGAAACTGACTTGTGTGAACAACAACGTTTACATGCCTACGCGGAGCAGCTACCAAACTTTAGTTATCACCCGATTGTGACTAAAGCAACTGAAACATGGCAAGGCAAAGCAGGCTATATTCATGAGCACTTGAATAAAGATCAACTGGCCGAGCAAGCTTTTGATATGTATTTATGTGGCCCACCGCCAATGATTGAAGCCGTTAAAAATTGGTTAGATGAGCAAGCTCTGCAAAACTACCGTATCTACAGCGAGAAATTTTTACAGAGCAATACCTCACGTTAAAAGTATAAATAGCTTAAAAACTACTAAACCTGAAATGATTCAATATACTCTTATAAGGGGTATATTGAATTTTTGCATTTAAATTAAAAGCTTTTATATATCAATAATATAAAATAATGAATTCCGACAAAATAAATTGACCAGTTCGCACGGATTTGTTATAAATTTTGATAGATCTTAAGGAATAAGATCATGATGAGATTAAGTTATAGCACCTTTTATATCCCCCTATTCTATTTCTCGAATGTATTAAATTGATGGACAAAATCCGACGTAAAAGTTTGAGAAAATCACAATAACTAGCGGTTAGATTGGTCTATATCTTGCTTATATCTCATTGTATTTTACGCTTAACTTAATTTTTAAGTGCCGTATTTACTTATTGTACAGTGAAAGTTTAAAACTTTTGCAACATAGGTAAATACAGGAGTGAGCCAAAAGGGATAAATATGAACCAAGCCAACTCCCACGAACTCAATGGACGTCATTTTCAAAATGAGTCTATCTTTACCAATCATAATTTGGTGTTCGATCACCACGATTTAAGCGAAACCTGCCGCAATGTAGGCCAAATTTTTAAACCGCATGATCTTAAAATCTCTCATCAGAAGCGAGATTTCAGTGCAACTATGCACCATGTTAAAACAGGCGCATTGTCTATTAGCCGCTTGGAATATGGCGCGGATGTCATTATTGAACCAGATCATCTGGATAATTTTTACTTAATTCAGATTCCAACTCAAGGCTATGCAGAAATCGAGTTTGGTTCGCAAAAGTTTATTTCTTATTATCAAGTTGCCTCTCTTATTTCACCTCAGCAATCTTTACGTATGCGCTGGCATGCGAACTCACCCCAGCTTATTCTAAAAGTGTCAAAGGATGATTTTACTTACCATTGCCGTCAACATATTGCTGATCCAGAAAATAACTTACTCATTTTTGACCCTAAATTAGATTTTTCTACCCAAGGTGGAGCCTATTTTTTACAGCTCGTTCGAACATTAATGGATGCTTTAGCATGTGATCAGCACCCGCTCCATTATCCATTAGCCTTTAAACAATTTGAGTCAAATTTGTTTAATGCGCTCATTTATGGTCAACCCAATAACGCATTACATAAGCTTGATCATTATAAAGAAAAAACAGTCTCTCCTTATTTCGTGAAGCGTACAGAAGCCTATATTAAAGAACATTTACATGAGCCGCTTAATGTCGAAATTTTGGCTGAACATGCAGGCGTGAGTGTGAGAACACTATTTACTGGTTTTAAAAATTACTTGGGGACAACCCCAATGTCTTATCTAAAGGAATTACGCTTTGAACAAGCTCATTTAGAACTCATGCATAATGAAAATCTATCGGTCACAGACGTTGCATTTAAATGGGGATTTACTCATTTAGGCCGTTTTTCACAAGAGTATAAACGCCGTTATGGTGAGTTACCTTCGTCTACTCGCCGATCTGGACAGAGTGAAGGGTCAGGCATCATTACTTCAATTTTTTCTTAAAACAAATAGAGAAAAGCCTTTTATATTGATTGATCTAAAAGGCTTTTTTTATGGCTTAAAAATGATGAACATAGCGAACTTGTAGTCGCGTACCTTCTGGGCGGTTTTCAGCATCTTGCTCAAAATAAGCATTTGCAACCAAGTGATCATTTTTAGAAAAACTATACATCGCACCCGGACCAATCGCCCACACTTGCTCACGTCGACCTTTAACTTTTTCACCATCGACTTCGGTGTCAGTGATTTGTTTTAGCCAATAGCCATTTAGTCCCAAGCGGAACTGTTCAGTAATGGCATAGTCTGTTGCGAAGTTTGCATGAATTGCTTGCCCTGCCTGCATATCATTTGCTCCAGAAAAGGCATAGCTTGGGTCATCATTTTTAAAGTTATAGAGATAATGGATACGTGTTGACGCAGTCCATTTGGGATTAAACCAATATGTTGCAGCCCAATAAGGATCAAATGAAACGGCGTTATTACCTGGGTTAATATCTTTTTGCTGGTCGTATTCGCCAGTAGGTAAATTCACTTGAAACTCAAAACGATGTACAAACTTCGGTCCTTGTGCGCCCATGACTGGATCGAACTGAATAAAAGGTCCGATCATAATGTCCCCAAAGCCACTTTGGGCTTTAATTGCCGCATTATTCAAGCCTTCATCCATGTCCATTTTGCTGACAAAAGGAATTAAAAAATTCATACCTAGGCTGGCTTTATCTTTTACTCGGACATTTGATAAATAACTAATCTGCTCAACCAATACTTGATAATTTAAATCTGTTTTAGGTAAACCGAGTTTTTGTCCATTGGCATCAACCAGTTTATTGCTATCATAATTTTGAAAATAGGTTTGAGCATACCAGCCAGGCCCTGCAGGTAATCCGCCATCGAGAAAGCTGGTCATGCCTAAATTTACGGTCGGTAAATCATAGGCATGTGTAACCAATGGCAAACCCAACAATGTCCCTGCTAAAAATCCATGTTTAATTAAAGTGCTTTTCATCTACTTATTTCCTATAAAAAATCACGACCGGATTGATCGTGATTGTGGTGAATTAACCTGCTAATTCTGGATGCTCAGCGGCAATCCGATACTTTCCTGCGTGGAATACCAATGGTTCACCTTGACGCTGTTGGTATTGTTCAATTTGACCAATAAAAATCAGGTGATCTCCGCCTTCATACTGATTTACATTGCGACAAACCAAGGTTGCGAGTGCATCAGTCAAAATTGGAACGCCAGCATTGCATTGTTGATGGGCAATGCCTGCAAATTTGTCTTCGGCACCTCGAGCAAAATGCCCCGAAAGCTGATGATGCTCTTGTGCCAACATGTGAATAGCAAAATATTCAGCTTCTACAAAATCAGGCAAACTTGGCGCCGTTTTTGAAAGGCTCCACAAAATTAATGGCGGATCTAACGACAGAGATGAAAATGAATTGGCTGTCATACCTATTTTCCGGCCATCTTTACCACGAGTGGTAATCACGGTAACGCCAGTTGCAAACTGACCAAGCAAATTACGAATTTCCCTTGGGTTTTCGGCATTAATCGCTTGTAAAGCTAAAGTGTCAATTGTGTCCATTTTTAAAACTCCCTTTGATATTTTGACCTTAGGCCACTTTTGCTGTGTTTTTTGAAGCTAAGAATGCCTGAGCTTGATCTGCATCAAACCACCACGGAGCAAAGGCGCGTGGGTCATCAAAGTTATTGGCCATAATTGAAGCAATGCTCTGGTTTTGGCTTGCAGCTGCTAGGAGTTCAACGACATGAGGCTCTGGTGGTAATAACAAGCTATTGGTCCAAGCCACGACTTTTTCTGCATAAGCCCAATAGCGTTCAAAAGTTTGAACCATCCATTGTTCGCTAAAGCTTTGATTATCATTGGCTAAAATGGCATCAAAATAGATCTTGCTACACTTAGCCGCATTGTTTGAGCCTTGACCGGTAATTGGATCATTGACCACTAAGGCATCTGCCATGCCAAAAATCTTTTTGCCAGACGGTAAGGTTAAAACGGGCTTACGTACCGTCGGCGGGAAACGCCCTGCCAAATAACCACCAGCATCAGTTAATTCAACATTTGCGCAGCGTTCATATTCCCAAGGCACAAATTTCTTGAGTAAGTCCAGACTACATTGCAGGTGCTGTTCTGGTGTTTTCACATCTTGCCAACAGTCCATTGGCCCATTTGGAATACCTTCAAATACCATAATGTCGCAAGGCCCATTGATGGTTAGTGCCGGAAATGAAAAGTATTCCCCGACTTCAGGAATAATGTTAAAAGTCACACGTGAATAAGGTGAAATTGGCTTCATGTTTTTGACGTAGGTCAAAGCCAAAGCGCGCTGCGGTTTATCAAAAAGACTTCGTACATCATCACGTTCAAACTGTTTAACAACTTCACCTTTACCAGCGGCGAGCAATACAAGCTCGTAGTCGTTTGCGAGTTGTTCTAATTCTTCTATTCCTACATCTTGAATCACCAATCGACCGCCACGGCGTTCAAATTCTTCCATCCAATATGGCATTTTGACGCGTTGATCGACCGATTGAGCGTAGCGCTCAAGACGAGCGCTCCATTCAAATGCTTTACTACCATTTTCAGGATTAACTAAAGCTAGCCCAATGCCTTCTACTGCTGGACATTGTTCTTCCCAGAAATTTAGTCCCAAGTCACGTTCAGTTTGTAAAGCGGTATGAAACATACACTGGCTTGACATGACTTTACCTTGACGGATTTCATCGGCAGTTCGATTGGTGACCATGGTTACGTCATATCCTGTATCTAATAAGCCTAAACCAAGCTGTAAACCAGACTGTCCTGCTCCAACAATTGCAATACGGCGCATAATATTCTCCATAATTTTCTAAATGTGCTTTTAAAACGCTGTGCTATTCAGCTAAACGTGGAATAGCGGGCTGTAATCCTTCAGGGCCCATCACTGAATAGCCACCGTCGACCGCATAATCTGCTCCGGTGACAAAACTGGCAGCGGATGACAATAAAAACAAAACAACATTGGCGACTTCTTCGGGATGACCCAATCGACCTAGTAAGTGATAATCGGCTGCCACGCTATCGGCCTTTTCACGGTTATTACCGCTGACTTCTGCAATGACACGAGACCATGTCCAACCCGGAGAAACCGAATTGACGCGAATACCATCGGCAGCAAAATCCATTGCCATGCTTTGTGTGAGTTGACGTATCGCGGCCTTAGAAACCGGATATAACCAGCGTCCTGTTTGTGCCACTTTGGCTGAAATGGAAGTAAAGTTAACAATTGAACCTTGTTGCTTTTTTAGGTCATTGTATAAAGCACGGCTCAGCTCAACTGTAGAGACCAGATTAATATCGAGTGCTTGTAACCAATCCTGACGTGAAGATTTAAAACCGTCATCTAAGTAGGTACATGCCAGATTGACCAAGTAACTCACTTCACCTAAATGTTGGTGAATATCCGCCACAGCTTGTTGGATAGCCACATCGCTGGTTAAATCGGTTTGAATAAACATCACGCCATGGTTAAAGCTTTCGGCAATCGCCTTACCTTTGGCATCAATATCTAAGATAGCGACATGAGCACCTGCACTCACCAAGGCTTGTACAACAGCTTTACCAATCAGTGTTGCACCGCCGCTCACCACAGCAACTTTTCCTTTTAAATCTATATTCATTGCAGATACTCCTTAATTGACTGGCTTGCCTTCACTACTTGACCAAGATGGCATCAACGTATTGGAAGGAAGATCTTCATCAAGAAGTTTTCGCGCTGTCTCGACACCTGCAACTGGTAAGCCTGTTGGGTCTAATAAACCAATTTGAACGAGCACCGATGCTTGGTCCCAGTAAATATGCTCATGGCACAGCTTTGAACCTCTGAACTGAATTACACCTAACATTGGAATTTCGACATATTTACCAGTCGGTTTTACACCCGGTAATAACCAGTCAATTTCAGCGTCGTGGGTAAAGCTCATAATGAACTCGTCTACCACTTGCGTTGAGCCAACCGTACGAGAGATCGAAGTGATCTTCATATCTTTTGGGTTTTGATGAACAAAGTGATACTGATAAAAACGAGCAAGCTGGCTTTGGCCTACCCCACCAGTTAACGTTGGAATATGGTTGACATAAGGTTCTGCGACCATTGTTGCCATGGTTGCTGGTACGTCACGTGTATCGAACTCATGACGAATATGCTCTTCCCAGAGTGCGACTAGGTCATATTTCGGTCCAATCGTGTCATGTAGAGCTGTTACTGTACGCTCGTGAGCAAAGCGTGCTGAAGGTTTGTGGTAATGATTGCTTTTTGGTCGTGCAAAGGCATGATCAACGCCTTCGTAAACATAAGCTTGTACATTTGAATATCGGTTAGCTGCATCGACAATCGTTTGTCTCGCATCTGGCGGTGTAAATTGGTCCAGTTCTGCAATATGTAAAACCAAACGTCCTTTTATATTGGCTAACTCATCTAACGCTTTTTCAATGCCTACACCGTAATAACCTACAGCACATGCCACTTCCGAAAGTCGACAACCCGCAAGATAAGCAAGCTTTCCACCCAAACAGTACCCCACCACACCGAGGCCTGTAGAGGAGTCACATTCTGGTCGAGTCTTTAAAAAAGCTAAGCTGTCCTGAATATCTTCAACCCCAAGATTTTCATCATATTGCTGATAAAGTTCAAAAGCTTTTTGAAAATCATCTGGTGTATAACCGAGTTCGATATTAGGTGCTACACGCCAAAATAGATCAGGAACTAAAACGGTATAGCCTTCTTCTGCAAGAAAATCTGCCTTTTCCCGCATTGCTGCATTCACTCCAAAGATTTCCTGACAAAGCACCACACCAGGTCCTTTTCCTGTTTCTGGTGTCGCTAGATATGCACTGAACTGCTTTCCAGATGCAGTTTTAATTTGAATGGTTTGACCAGCCATAGTGTCAACTCCTGACATTGTTATGGCTTTATCTTCTATCTGAAATTTTTTTTAGACTGTCCAAAAGCTGCAAGCATTATCCAATCTCTGCGCAATTATCAAAATCAATCAAACTGGATAAAAATCAAAAACAAAGAAACATCTATATTTCAAAAACTTAAATTAAAAAATTAAATTACTGCTTTTTATCTAATTTGGAAAAAATGGATGAAGATTAGGACTTATTGGATAGTGAAGACTGGCTAAAAATAGTTCAATCAAAGATACAGGTTTTGTAACGAATACATTGAATTACTCAGGGAATTAAATAATTTTAAGAAGGAATACATATGAAAACGATAGATGCGAATACGATTATCAATCGCGAAAAACTGTCTCCCTTACAGTGGGTAGTTTTTATTCTAGGCTTTTTTGTCTTTTTCTGTGATGGTCTAGACACAGGAATTATTGGTTTTGTTGCTCCGGCATTACTAGATGACTGGGGAATTACCAAGCCTCAACTTGCACCAGTTTTAAGTGCTGCTTTAGTCGGCATGTCGATCGGTGCAATCATTTCTGGGCCTCTGTCCGATAAGTTTGGCCGCAAAGGCGTTATTGTTTTTACAAGCCTTTTGTTTTCCATATTTACCATTTTGTGTGGCTTTGCTAATTCAACCCAAGACTTAATGATTTATCGCTTTATTACAGGTGTTGGTTTAGGGGCAGCTATGCCGAATATCAGTACTATTGTCTCAGAATATATGCCTGTAAAACGTAAAGCATTCCTTACAGGTCTTGCTGGCTGTGGATTTATGCTAGGTATTTCGTGCGGCGGTGTGCTGTCAGCTTATCTATTAGAAAGCTATGGCTGGGCTAAAGTGATTATTATTGGAGGAAGTATTCCCCTAATTTTAGTGGTTGTTTTATTACTTAAATTACCTGAATCAACGCAATACTTAATTACACGTCATCAACAAGATAAAGCACAGCGTATCTTAGAAAACATTCAAGGTCATTCTTTTCAAGAGCCTGTAAAACTTGTTTTAACTCAAGCAGAAACTGCATCGGATGAAAATCCGTTTAAAGTAGTTTTAGGAAAATATCTTTGGGGTTCAAGCATGCTTTGGCTCTGCTGTTTTACTAGTCTTTTGGTGTTCTATCTTTTAACAAGCTGGATGCCAACGATTTTAAAAACAGCAGGTTTCAGTACCCAACAGTTTAGTTTAATTGCCGCGATTTTCCCTTTTGGTGGTGTAATTGGCGCAACCATTATGGGATGGTACATGGATAAACTGAACCCAACTACAGTTATTAAATATTCATATCTGATTGCTTTCGCCCTATTCATTGTTGCAGGTTTGGTGGGCTCAAATATTTTCTTATTGGGTCTTACTATTTTCTTAATTGGTGCTTTACTCGCTGGTGCACAGTCTTCATTACTGCCACTTGCAGCTATGTTCTATCCAGCAGTATGCCGCGCGGTTGGTGTTTCATGGATGCATGGTATTGGTCGTATCGGTGCAATTTTAGGCGCTTTCTTTGGCTCGCTCATTTTCACTTTCAGCCTAAGCTTAAGCGGTATTTTCTTTATTCTAGCAATACCAACCTTCATCTCATTTATTGCACTTAGCCTAAAAGTAATTTATGAGAAATCTAAACACAAACAGGTGTTAAAGCTCGAAGAAAGTCTATAAATATTAATCGATAAATAAAAAACTGATTTAGTTGCCTAAATCAGTTTTTTATTTGGAAAATTAAATATCAGAAAATTTTGCCTTTGGTCTCACTTGGGTTTTCTCCAAATTCTTCACGATATTCTTGAGAAAAACGGCTTAAATGGTTAAAGCCCCAGTCATACGCAAGCTTTGAAATAGAAACCTTTTTATCTGCTCCTGTAGTGCTCAAGATTTTGTAAATTTGTTGAAGACGATATTTTTTCAAATACGACATTGGGCTGGTGCCGTAGTATTGTTGAAATTCATCATACAATTTTGATTTTGAAACCCCAGCCAAACGCTGCAAGTCTTCTGCACAGATTTCTTCGTGAGCATGTTCAATAATAAAATTACGAACCTTTCGAATATAAGCTGGCTCATCTTGATGTGAGAGTGACTTTAAAGCTTCAGAGTAGTTGTTTTCTTGAGATAATAGTAAGGCTTTAATTACAAAATTTTCATAGTCTTCAGATAACATCTGTAAACCATAAAAATTGCTATATTGTGATTTTAGCTGCAAAAAATTCTGAATATTCTTCCACCACGCTCCAATCAGCTGCTCAGAGTCTAAGTGCATTTCAGGGTTAAAAATGATAGGCGTTTCTATAGGTTTATTCAGTAAATCTGCAAGGACAATCTGCATACTTCGCTCAGGAATAACCACCTGAAATTTTCTACAGTCTTTATCGATAATCAGATCTTGTTGATCATTATTTGAAACAATTAGACCTCTGTTTTCATCAGATTGATAATGTGCACCACGAATGTTGAGAGCTTGTCGCCCCTGTATAGGTAAACTAATGCTATAAGCTTTTAAATTTGAGATGTTGATAGCGACGTTTGCACCATAACTGATTGTACCGATTGCCATTTTTTTATTGGGCAAACGCATTCCGTCATAGTGGAAATCGAGATTATCTTTGTAAATTGTGTCTAGACGGTGTTCACCACAAATTGTGGACATCAGATTCTGCGCAAATTCAGCTTTGCGTGAATAATGATTGAGTTCCATCTGTTGGCTGAGTGATATCATATCCTTTTCACCTAGCTAAAACTTATTGCTAAAAAAGCAACTTGTATGCCAATTAATATCCTTTAATTGACGAGTTTTCCTGAAAATATCTAATCAGGAAATAGCGTAAATATTACTTTCTCATACTCTATTAAATTTTAAAAATGGAAATAAGTTAAATACCTTTAAAGTATAAATTTATACCCTAACGAACTTATTTTCTTAGTTTTTTATAACAAGTTATAGTAGAGATAAAGCATTATTTTGAACAGTAGATAATCATAAATTTTTAACGAATAAAAAACCGCTTATATAGAATAAGCGGCTTTTATATAAAACAATTAAATTATTGGGCCGTATAACCGCCATCCATCACGACAGCTTGGCCTGTTACTCCACCTGCTTTTTCACTCGCAAGGAAAATTGCATAATCAGCGATTTCTTCAACAGATAGCAAACGCTTTTGAGGAACCATTGCCAAAATTACATCCTCAAGTGCGCTGTCTAAACTCACATTACGGGTTTTAGCCAAATCTGCAATTTGACCACGGACCAATGGTGTATCTACATACCCCGGACATAAAGCATTTACCGTAATACCATCACGTGCACATTCCAAAGCTGCAACTTTTGTTAGGCCAATTACGCCGTGTTTAGCACTGTTATAACCTGCCTTTCCAGCGAAACCAATCAAGCCATTAATTGAAGCCATATTAATAATACGACCATATTTTTGAGCTTTCATAATTGGAAAAACATGTTTAATTCCAATAAATGCCCCTGTTAACATGACCTGAACTAGCTTTTGAAAAACAGCCGTTGGAAACTCTTCAATAGGCGCAACATGTTGAAAGCCAGCATTGTTAATTAAGATATCGACTGTACCAAAGGTCTTTTGAGTCAGCTCAATTGCTTGTTTATAAGCATCTTCATCGGTCACATCACAAGGTGCAGATAGTGCATCAAAACCTTGCTCTTTAAGTGAGTTCGCCGTTTCTTGGCACTTTTCAGCATTCATGTCAGAAATAACAACTTTGGCACCTTCTTGAACAAATTTCTTAGCAATCTCTAGACCGATACCGCTTGCAGAACCTGTAATAAAAGCAACTTTACTGTCTAAAAGTTTAGTCATCTATTTACTCCTTAATACTTATAACGTGCTGATTTAAACAATACCTGTTACGGTAAAGACCGTAATCACCACAAATACCGCTAATGTCTTAATTACTGTGACTGCAAAAATATCTTTATACGATTGTTTATGGGTTAAACCTGTAACAGCAAGTAAAGTAATTACGGCGCCGTTGTGCGGTAAGGTATCCATACCCCCCGATGCCATTGCAACCACACGGTGCATGACTTCTGGTGGAATACCAGCGGCTAAAATCGCAGCGTTATAGTGTTCAGCCATCGCACTTAAAGCGATACTCATACCACCTGAAGCTGAACCTGTAATACCTGCTAAAACGGTTGTGGTCACCGCCCCATTCATTAAAGGGTTTGTAAAAGTACTGCTCATTGCATGACTAATCATGGCAAAGCCCGGCAATGACGCAATAATTGCTCCGAAACCATACTCAGAAGCCGTATTCATCACTGCTAAAAGTGAGCCGCCAATACTGGCATTAATGCCCTCTTTAAAATTCGTCACGACACGCTGATAATCAAATAAAATTGCAGAAATAATCCCGACAATAAGTGCAAGTCCAACCGCCCAGATCGTACCAGTTTTTGCAACATCGACAGTGTAGTCAGCTAAACCAACGGTGGCAAAATCAAAGCCATTTGGATACCACTCTTTAATTGCTTTAGACAAATATTTGTTCATTACTGCAACAAGAATAAGGGGTACAAACGCTAAAAACTGACGTGCCGTACTTCCATTATTTTGCATAGTCATTTCGGCTTCAATTTCTTGAGGCTGCGTATTGTCTACACCAAAACCAGAAAACCCTTCGCCAGCTTTTGCAGCAGCGCGGCGACGCCATTCCAAGTAGCTCAAACCCATGCATAGAACAAAAATAGCGCCGATAATTCCGAGGAATGGTGCAGCATAAATATTGGTGCCAAAGAATGTAGTTGGAATTACGTTTTGAATTTGTGGCGTACCCGGCAATGCATCCATGGTAAATGTAAATGCACCGAGCGCGATGGTTCCCGGAATTAAACGTTTTGGAATATTGGCTTGTCTAAATAGCTGGTTTGCAAATGGATAAATGGCAAATACCGCAACAAATAAACTTACTCCACTGTAGGTCAAAATTGCACCTAAAAGTACAACGGTTAAAATTGCCTTTTTCGCCCCAATCCATCTTACAATGGTTCTAGCAATAGACTCAGCAATTCCTGACATTTCAACGACTTTACCGAAAATTGCACCAAGCAAGAATACAAGAAAGTAATCTTTAATAAAGTTAACCATTTTCGGCATAAAGACACCCGAATAAAATGGTAAAACATTGGCTGGGTTAATGAGTAGAACAGCAAGTAAGGCACAAATTGGTGCCATGAGAATGACAGAAAAGCCCTTGTAAGCTGTATACATTAACAGCCCAAGTGAAAGTAGAATTACAAATAATTCCCACATATATTCCTTCTCCCTAAAGAATAGATATTAGGTTCAATAAAATTACCAAAAGATATTTAGGTTATCCCAAACCTAAAATGACAAAAATCACAATATCCATATGTGGTAATAGGTAAATGAGCTTAAAAATAAAATATCACTAAAATATTTAAAAACAATGTAATTTATTTAAATTTTAAAATATCAAGAAAATACAATTACCTATATTCTTTAAGTGGTAAAATACCACTATTTTAAAGATTTTATTTTTTAGTAAAACTTATTAATTATTGAGTAAATTAAATTAATACCTCTATATTATTTAATAAAGACAATTAAATAATATATTTTTTAAATTAATTTGGTGAATATTTTCTTAGCTAAGATCAGTAATCTTTTATAAGTAATAAAAACCCACTTAATGACGAGTGGGTTCAATTAAAATTTAATATCACTCGACTGCCTTAGACACAAGCTCTTACGCTTTTATTTCATTCGAGTTAGTCTTAAATTAAAGTCAGATGGAAGTAAAATTCGATATTCTATCTCCGAGCCTGGTTTGACTTCAGTTTCTTGAGAAGTGGCAATATTTGGGCACATTCCACCGCCTGTTTCTAATCTAAAAATATAGTATTTGGGCTCAAGATAAATCGTAGCTATTTCATTTGAACGAATCGAGAATACTTTTTCGTTATTAACATACATATCATGACTACAACCAGATCCTAAAAAACCTTTATCTCTTAAAAAAGTAACTTTTGCTTGTTCAGGAGTGTGTTTCTTTAAATAGTTCTGATTGTATATTCTCTCATTAGGTACTGGCTTGGCTGTATTTGAAGCAACTGGAGCTGTTGAACACCCAATTAAGCTGAGAACTAGTCCTAAAAAAATAATGTTTTTCATGAAATTATCCCTTTTAATAATGAGTAAAATTTAACAGTTTAGAAAACGAAAAACCACCCAAAGGTTGCTTTAAACTTAATGAAATTTTAGTAGTGAGAGTAAAAACTTAGTTAGTGTTAAATTAAAGTTAAATACTGTACTGAATTGAAACAGTTTTACCTAAAAATTTAGAATTAGGATTTGGTGATTGTATTCCTACACCATTAAAGCCAATATTTTTAAGAACATTTTCAGCAATTAAATTAAGATATCTATAATTTGTGCCGTTGATGATATGCCCCATTTTTTTACTAACCTGATTAGAGTAAAGTCCAACTCTAAATTTGCCATCTATTGGCATAGAAACAGAGATTGCTTTTTGATCAATTTCTTTGGCAATAACCACTCCTGAAGTATCTCTTTTTGACTTCTAGCCAGCGTTTACTGTACATGCTGAAATAGCGATAGTGCCATAAAGGGATATAATCTGTACTTATCAACTTAACTCCTAAATTGCTCACACTAAAAAAACCACCGAAGTGGGTTTGAACTTATATCTATAAATTAATATTACAATTTGAATGTCCTCATACATTTTGGTTACGTATCCACCTTGCTCGAAACTTTAATATTTAATCGATATCCATATTCCGGAAACAAAACTAAAAATTAGATAAATAAATGCAGCAATAATTACGGAAATAAAAACTATGATAATCCCGTCAGAAATATGATCTCCATTGGTATCATTCTCAGGATTTTCCTTGGGATTAATTATGATTGGAGTATTTAAAGATTTTTTCGCCTCATAGAATCCCCATCCTATACCCAGCAAAACAATTAGTATCGCGAAACCAACTCCAAGATCATAAATAACCTCTTCAGCAGCATATTTATCATTTGAAGCTGAAACACATTTATCAAAATATTTTTTTTCAGGTTCAGAAAGTGTAGAGATTGCTTTTTGATCTTTAAACAGATCTTTAAAATGGATATTGCATGTCTCAATAAATTCTTCTTTATCGTCAGTTCCATCTCCCTCGTAATTGCTTGGACGGGAAATATATATTGAACTATGTGTAGTTGTAGCCATCTAATTACAGTAATTTATATATAAATTGATATTTTAATTGATAGTGAAAACTATTCAATTTATACCTTCCTCAATTGGCATTTCCAAATAGTAGAGGCAGGATCCTGCTGAATATGAATGACCCGAAAAGAACCTAAGGAAGTTATCCACTCATCATCAAGTTTTGGAATTATAGTCAATTTATTCTGCAACACAGTTACTTTTTTATCTGTGGCCAAGCTCCAAAAGGTTTAGATTTTATATTGATTGTATAAGCAAAATAGAATTAAACAATCTGAGTAATTTTCTTTAACTCCATTTTTAGAGTTTTCATTTGTTTTTTCTGGTCGT
This sequence comes from Acinetobacter sp. ABJ_C1_1, assembly GCF_044684115.1. Classification (NCBI taxonomy): domain Bacteria; kingdom Pseudomonadati; phylum Pseudomonadota; class Gammaproteobacteria; order Moraxellales; family Moraxellaceae; genus Acinetobacter; species Acinetobacter sp. ABJ_C1_1. The sequence continues at coordinate 75,785 of NZ_JBITPU010000003.1, forward strand.
TCTTCATCCAGCCCTTTAATACGTAGAAGAATCCATATAACTTAAATAGCCCTTTTCAAAGGGCTATTTAAGTAGAAAAAACTACTCTAATCCATATCCTATCGTTGATTAAATCTGATATTGATCAGCTTTAAGATTTGGTTGATCTACAAGCAATTCAATAAAAGGTGGAATTGAGGTAGTGTTAAGCAAATACGGGTTAAACTCATCGACATGATGATGAAAAAAGAAATCTTTTATTTTGGTATTTATAGGCGCAAATTTCATACTCCAATGCTTAAATAACCGCTGCTCGGATGGTTCCGAAAAGATAATTTCACAGTTCTGATGCCGCGAATCTTTCAAAATTGAATTATAAAACAGTGATTCAACCTGTTCTTTCTCACCCTCTAAATACTGCAAGAAATACCCATTACCATAGTAAAGTACTCCCGTAATATCATTATAAGAGTTGAATTTGACTGCTTCTGTGAGGATATCAATTAAATCTTGTTTTACTTGACTATGTTCACTATTGGTTTTACTTGCATACATAAAGCCTATTAAACTCATAGCGATAACTCGAAGATATATGTCAGTTGGACATTCTGACAGCTACACACCACCCTTACAACCTGACCTATTTAAAACCTTGTATTTCAAGAGTAAAGATTATTATCGTTTTGAATATGACAAACTTTAACAACCAGAAATCTTTTGTAAATTAATATCAACTTAACAAACTAACTAGAAAATATTAATTTCAGTAAAATCAAGAATTGTCTTTAATTTGTGGATGTCTAATGGAGAACCATGAAATTATTCTTCAAGACGAACATCATAAACAACTTAAGATTGTCAAAGTTCAGGATGTACGTTTTGATGTAAATACCCTTAACAATAGTTATCAATGGTTATGGGTATTTGATCATAGCTCAGAGTTTTTCCCATTTGAATTATGGGATCAGCTCGACAATGCAACTGTTCATCAAAAGATAAAGCTAGATAATCAAGTTTTTAAAATTATCAAGATTTTGACAAAGAAAACTAAAGTCATGCCGTCATAACATATAGCTGTACAGATACGATGGAAGCTAAGAAAAGGATAATTCTTCAAGGTTTTTGAATCATTATATGAAAATACCACTCTTATTATATTTAATGACTATTAGCCTTACATCTTGTATGTTAAAGCCTACTATAGCTACTAATGAAGATATCTTTATTCAACCTGTACTTATCACAAGCAATGTGAGAAGTAATATTTCAATGATGGCTTCAGCACAAGGAAAGCTCATAGTAGATAAAAATGGATGTATCAGACTTGAAGATCAAACGGCTCCACTAATTATTTGGCCCTATGGCAGCAAATTAGAAAACTTAGAAAATGGTAAATTTAAAATTACTAATGGTTTTACAAATCAATCTGCTGTAATTGGTGAACAGATATCACTAGATGGTGGGTTATATGAAGTGAAATCTACTCAAGTTACTCCTTTTATTCCTAAAGCTTGCGCAGATTATGGTTATTGGTTAGCTGGCGCTATGGAAGTAAATTAAGCTCTTATTTAGCTTAATATCATCGTAAAATTAAGTCTTGGATATTATTGTGAGAAATTTGTTATTTGATAGAATCTCCTTAAAATTTTGAAAAGAGTTGAAAAATGATAAAAAAGACAATTTTAATTATTATTCTTTCCTTAATATCTTATAAATTTATCCATGCAGCACAAATTATTTACATACCTAAAAATGATTTGAATTGGCAGGGTTTTGATTTTCATTACGTATTCTTTTCGGATGGTGAAAAAGCATCTAGAGAAATTTTTGACCAAAGAATGAAAAAACAGGTTGATATCTTTAAAGCTCATCATGAACCAAGAATTAAATTTGCAAAGAATTTACAAGATAAACTTCAAGCAGAATGTGATTATGTTGCAGATGCTCAAAAACTTCTGGCAGTGTATATGCAGTACTATCCAAAGCTTTTACAACAGAAAGATGCGAAACCAATTTTCTTTCAATTTCAGGAATATTTAGATCATTTCAAAACCAATAATTCAAAATGTGAAACTTAAAGACAATTAAGTATTCTTTATTACATATTAATATCTTTTAGGTGCAATCATTAAGTGCTTGCTTTATTTTTCGTTTACTGTTCTATAGATTAGCAACCATTAAAAAAAGTAAAACTTGAAACTAACCCTAAAAAATAATTTTTTCATGAAATTATCTACGCTAACAATAAAAATGAACAGACGTGATTCTTATGCCATCTTTACTTTCCTCCAGACAATAAAAAACGACTACTGGTTTATGAAGATGGTTATCTATAATTCTTTGACACACTTTAATGAAGCTGCCTTTAAGTCATTATCAGCTTTGTAGATCATATTTGAACTAGAGGCACTTAAAATTGTTCTAGCTTCAATTATATCTTTGTTAATAGTCTTAACGTCTAGAATCATACCATTTTCAATGTAAATCATATTATTTGCATACTTAACTTTGTTGAATACAACATGGCCACTAGTATCATCACAAAGTATTCCATTGCCATCTGCTTCAAGTTTTATTGTTGATATGCTTGGGCCGATTAAAATCGTCCATATACCTGATACTGAAGGTGTTGAAGGCTGTATTTGGCTAAATTTATTATTAACCATTTGAGTAGTTGGGCTTATACACCCACTTAATAAAAAAACTAAGCTTAATGCAATTATCTTTTGCATGATAATTATCCATTTTTAATTATGAGTGAAATTTAACAGTTCAGAAAATGAAAAACCACCCGAAGATAGTTTAAGTAATGTATTTAATATTTATTAATCTTACATTTAGTTTTTAATGTAGGTACTGGCGGTAAAAGTCCGGTTTTATGTTTTATGAGTTAATCTGTATCATTGTTCTCTACTTCTTTTTCTTAATTTTTGTCAAAAAACATCATATTAGATAAATTTTCGTATAAATTACTCTTCAAGGTAAGTTGAGTAATCTAAAGGTAAGAAATGACGCTGAAACAATTAAAAGCTTTTTTAGCTCTTGCACGTACCCTCAACTATGCTAATGCTTCTTTAGAGCTACATCTAAGCCAATCTGCCTTAAGTCTTACCATCAAAAGTTTAGAAGAAGAGTTAGGCGGTAAACTGTTTAACCGTAATACTCGCCGTGTTGAGCTTACCCAAGAAGGCAAATCCCTCATTCCCTATGCAAAAAAATTACTCGCCAATTGGGATGAAATGGAAAATGATGTTAAACAACGCTTTAAACTTAATCGGGGAACTTTAAGTATTGCTTCTATGCCCTTTGTGACCCATGCAATTTTACCTGAAGTAATTCACCAGTTTTTAGCTGTTCACCCTAATCTTAATTTTTCAATTCACGATATTCCAAATGAGACCATTATAGAAAAAGTACAAGACGGTATTTTTGAACTTGGGATCTGCTTTGAACCTGATCTCACCGAAGGCTTAGAGTTTAAACCGCTATTTGAAGAAGATTTCTTAGCTCTATTGCCAAAGACCCACCCACTTGCTCAATCATCTTCTATTACATGGCATGAGCTTTGCTCAAATCCATTCGTAACTTTGCAAAAACCTTCAATTGTTCGTTATTTAGTTGAGCAAAATTGTTTGCGAAATAATATAACGCTCGATTTAAAAGTGGAATGTCACCAAATTTCATCACTTTCAAGTTTTGTGGCTTATGGTATTGGGGTAAGTGCAATTCCAAGACACTTCGCCAAACATATTGATAAAGAACATAACGTGTTGATTGAGTTAAAGGATGAAGCTATTCATAAGACTGTGGGAATTGTTTATAAGAAGAACTTTGAAATTTCAAATATTTCTACTCAATTTATTGAGGCTTTGGTTCAATATAAATTTTAAAAAATTAAAGACTGTCTTTTAAGATGAATTAAGCATGCATTTAAGATAAATTTATTAATTGTTATAGTTTTCAGTAGATTATGATAATTTTTCAACATTTTTTGCTCAGTGCAAAACTATTGTTTTGTTGAGAATTTGATATCATTCATTGATTATACTTATTAATCCTTTAAAAAAATTAACTTCTATAACGCAAAATGTGATGCTAAAACTAAACTACTAAGGGATATAGGAAAACAACAGAATGAATAAAGTTTATGCCAATGCAGAGGCAGCACTGAAAGATGTTATTGCAGATAATCAAACACTCGCTGTAGGCGGTTTTGGTTTATGCGGAATTCCTGAAAAACTAATTGTTGCGGTTAAGCAAAGTGGTGTAACTGGTCTAACTTGTATTTCGAATAATGCAGGTGTAGATGATTTTGGTTTAGGCATTTTGCTTCAAACCAAACAAATCAAAAAAATGATTTCTTCTTATGTAGGTGAAAACAAAGAGTTTGAGCGCCAATATTTAAATGGCGAACTTGATGTAGAACTTACACCACAAGGTACTTTAGCTGAAAAGTTACGTGCTGGCGGAGCTGGGATTCCTGCATTTTATACTCAAACTGGCGTGGGTACTCTCATTGCTGAAGGTAAAGAAGAACGTACCTTTCATGGCAAAAACTACATTTTAGAAGAATCGTTAACAGCAGATGTGGCTCTTGTTAAAGCATATAAAGCTGACAAAGCAGGTAATTTAGTATTTCGTAAAACTGCTCAAAATTTTAACCCTGAATGTGCGATGGCTGGAAAAATTACAATCGCAGAAGTTGAACAGGTTGTTGAAATTGGTGAATTAGATCCGGATGAAATCCATTTGCCGGGTATCTATGTAAATCGCATTGTACTTAATGCGTCACCTGAAAAACGTATTGAGCATAAAACTTTAAGCACGGAGGCAGTATAAAATGGCTTGGTCACGTAACGAAATGGCACAACGTGCTGCAAAAGAACTTGAAGACGGTTTTTATGTCAATTTAGGTATTGGCTTACCTACTCTAGTTGCCAATTATATTCCTGAAAATATTAATGTTTGGCTTCAATCTGAAAATGGCCTCTTAGGTATTGGTGAGTTTCCAACTGAAGAAACGGTTGATGCTGATTTAATTAATGCTGGTAAACAAACAGTCACTGCTCGCGCTGGAGCTGCCTTTTTCTCAAGCTCAGAATCTTTTGCCATGATCCGTGGTGGTCATGTCAACATTGCAATTTTAGGTGCAATGGAAGTTTCTGAAAACGGTGACTTAGCGAACTGGATGATTCCAGGTAAGAAAGTCAAAGGTATGGGCGGCGCAATGGACTTGGTTGTTGGTGTCCAAAAAGTTGTTGTTCTTATGGAACACTGTGCAAAAGATGGTACACCAAAAATCGTAAAAAACTGTAGTTTACCTTTAACAGGTAAAGGTGTAGTTCACCGCGTAATTACTGACTTAGGTGTAATGGATATTACTCCGCAAGGCGTAGAGCTGATTGAACTTGCTAAAGATGTCACGCTTGAACAGATTCAAGCTGCTACAGGTGTCGAATTTTATAAAACCTTAGTCGCGTAAATTCTAAGATTTAGTTAGCTGTACAAGACTCAAGTTAGAAAGTGAGCTTGAGTCTTAGCCCTTTTAAGCACCGGATGTGCTGTTTATAAATAAGAACGAGAAGGATTTTTCAGCTATGGAAAAACAGCAAGGAATTTTTGAAAGATTTGCTCTTCGGATTAGTGACTGGTCTGAAAAATGGTTTCCTGATTCATATATTTTTGCATTACTCGGCGTCATTATTGTGTCTATTGCCGCTTTGGGTATTGGCGCCCCAATTCACGATGTGGCAACTTCTTTCGGTAATGGTTTCTGGAGTCTTATTCCCTTTACCCTGCAAATGACTATGCTCATTATTGTAGGTTATGTAGTTTCTGTATCTAAGCCAGTCAAATATCTCATCCAAAAAATGGCACGTATTCCAAATTCTGGTCGTGGTGCTATTGTTTTGGTAGCAACAGTTAGTTTGCTAATTTCATTGGTCAATTGGGCTGTTAGCACAATTCTTACAGCGCTTTTGGTAATTGCTTTAGCAAAACGTAAAGAGCTGAATATGGATTACCGCGCAGCAGCTGCGGCTGCGATTATTGGTATGGGAGCAACATGGGCACTGGGAATTAGCTCTTCGGCAGCACAGCTTCAGGCAAATAAAACCAGTTTACCTGAGTCAATTTATAACTTAACTGGCGTTATTCCATTTACTGAAACGATTTTCCTTTGGCAATCAATTGCGATGACTATTATTTTGGTGCTTGTTTCAATCGCAATCGCTTATTGGTCAGCTCCAAAAGGTAATAATGTTAAAACGATTGATAGTTTTGATGTGCAGTTTGAAGAAGACAAACCCCATGATGAGAAATCTAATCGTCCAGGCGACTGGTTAGAAAACTCACCTATCTTAACAATTATTGTGGTCGCATTAGGCTTAATCTGGATGTTTTTTGAGTTTTCAAAAAGCAATCCAATCATTGCTATTTCAAGCCTTAACACCTACAACTTTGTGTTCTTAATGCTTGGTCTAGCATTGCATGGCACACCACGAAACTTTTTAAATGCTGTTTCAAAGGCAGTTCCGGCTGTCTCAGGAATCTTAATTCAGTTTCCACTTTATGGAAGCATCGCCTTTATTATGACGCAAGCTTTAAACAGTCAAGATTTATCGCTGTCGCATTATATAGCTGAGTTTTTCGTTTCAATCGCCTCAAAAGAAACCTTTGCAATTGTGATGGGAATTTACTCTGCGATTCTTGGGTTCTTCGTGCCATCTGGCGGTGGAAAATGGATTATTGAAGCCCCATATGTCATGCAAGCAGCAAATGATTTAAAGGTTCATTTGGGCTGGTCTGTACAAATATATAATGCAGCCGAAGCTTTACCAAACTTAATCAATCCATTTTTTATGCTTCCAATGTTAGGCATTTTAAAGCTAAAAGCAAAAGATGTGATTGGGTTTACAGTGACTCAGCTCGTTGTGCATTTTCCATTAGTTTTATTCTTGCTGTGGTTCTTTGGAAGAACACTCAGTTACACCCCTCCAACTTTTTAATTTAGTGGCGCCTTTGGTTTAGGCTAAAGGCAAATTTAGCAAAAACACCAATAAGAGATATTAAGATGAGTTCAATTGTTATAGTTTCAGGTAGCCGTACTGCAATGGGTGGTTTTCAGGGTAGTTTATCTTCTCTAACTGCACCAGAACTTGGCGCTGCTGTTATCCGTGAATCGATCCAACGTGCAGGTATTAAACCTGAACAAGTAGATGAAGTTATTTTCGGTTGCGTACTCAGTGCAGGTATTGGTCAAGGCCCTGCTCGCCAAGCCATGCGTAAAGCAGGTGTACCTGATCATGTCGGAGCTGTCACCATTAATAAACTTTGTGGCTCTGCTATGAAAGCGGTGTTAATGGCATCAGATACTTTAAAAGCAGGCAGTGCCAATATTATTGTGGCTGGCGGCATGGAATCTATGACCAATGCACCTTATATTTTGCCGAAAGCTCGCGGTGGTTACCGTATGGGCCACGGCGAAATTAAGGACCACATGTTTTTAGATGGCCTTGAAGATGCTGAAACAGGCCGTTTAATGGGTTCTTTTGCTCAAGACATGGCAAACACCAAAGGCTTTACCCGTGAGCAAATGGATAACTTTGCGATTTCTTCACTTAAAAAAGCACAAACTGCCATTACAGAAGGTTACTTCAAAGAAGAGATCGTTCCCGTTGAAGTAAAAACACGTAAAGGCGTGGAAGTTGTTGATCAAGATGAGCAACCATTAAAAGCAAATCTTGAGAAAATTCCAACTTTACGTCCCGCTTTTAGTAAGGACGGTACAATTACAGCAGCTAACTCAAGCTCAATTTCTGATGGTGCTGCTGCATTAGTACTTACTACTGAAGAATATGCACTGTCTCATGGTTTAAATACTTTAGCAAAAATTATTGCAACTTCTACTCACTCGCAGCATCCAAGCGAATTTACAATTGCTCCAATTAGTGCAATTCAAAAAGTGCTTGAGCGTGCTGGTTGGTCAGTTGATGAAGTAGATGCTTGGGAAATTAATGAAGCTTTTGCAATGGTAGCAATGGCACCAATTCATGAGCTAGGAATTGATGAAGCTAAAGTGAACGTACATGGTGGCGCTTGTGCTTTAGGCCATCCAATTGGCGCTACGGGTTCAAGAATTATCCTTTCTCTCATTTATGCATTAAAACGCTTAGGTAAAAAGAAAGGTGTTGCTGCCCTATGTATTGGTGGCGGTGAAGCAACTGCTGTTGCAATTGAAATCTAATTAAAAAATAAAAGAAGATGTAAGGACTTTCCTTGCATCTTCTTTTTATAAATAAAATTCTTAAGCTGTTTTAAATAGCTCATAGCAAGTTTGACGGAACCATTTATGGCTACTCTTATGGTGACAAGACATATGCCAATGTTGCTTAACGTCATAAGTTGGAAAATCAAGCGGTGCAGGTAAAATCTGTAAGTTCTCTCTAACCAATAAAACTTGGCTTAAATAATATGGAACAGTGGCAATCGCATCTGTTTCCTGAACGACTAAACCTACCCCTAGATAACTTGGTAATCGAATCAAAATATTTCGATCCAACCCTTTATTTTGCAGCTCATTTTTAATGTGATAATGCCCAATACCTGCATCAATATCGATATGATATTCGCGCATATAATCTTCTAAAGTAAAGTTATTCGGGTCTAAACGAGGATGGCTTTTTGAGCTAATCACGACATAGTGTTGACGGAAAAACTTCTGTTGATAAAAACCTTCTTCTAATTGGGGCAAGAAACCTATCGCCAAATCAATTTCACCATTTGCCATTTGATAGCTGGTTTCTGGCGTAATCGGTCTAATATTTAAACGAATAAGAGGGGCTTTTTCTTTTAAATAGTTGGTTAACTGAGGCAATAAAACCAAATGTGATACATCAGTCATTGCAATGGTAAACAGCTGATCTGAGGTCAATGGATCGAAGTTCACATTAAAGTTATTAATACTTTCAACTTTATCAATAACTTCACTAATAAGAGGGAAAATCTGCTTTGCAAGTTCGGTCGGAATCATTTCATTTCCAACTCGAATAAACAAAGGATCATTAAAATGTTGGCGAATTTTGTTTAGACCGTTACTTACACTCGGCTGTGTTAAACCAATAGCATCTGCAGCCATTGAAACACTTTTGAACCGATAAATATGATAAAAAATATTTAATAATCTACTGTCTAGATCAAACAAAATTGTCTCCGCTTGGACTCAATAATCCAGTGAAATAAGTTCAAAAGCAGGCAGAAATAATAGAAAGATTTCTATACCCTACTTTTGACTTATTGAAATTTACTCTAAATTAGCAAAGAACTTAGACGAGGGGCAATGCTTTATAATGCCTTTCATCGTAAAGACCTAAGCATAATCTACTTATTTGATTAATTTATATATAAATATCGTGTACTTCATCTTGCGAATGAGTATGCGTTATTGTTCTTGCTGGGCTTTAAAACCATTCCATATTTGTTGTACCGATTTATTATCACTCAAATTATTTTTGAAGATATAAATATCTTGGGCAAGGCAATATTCTTGCTGATCTAAAATAACCAATTTTCCAGCTGCAAGGTCTTCTTCAACGTTAATTTTCGGAATCCATGCTACTCCTAAACCCTGTAAAACCAGTTCTTTTAAGTTAGTCGCATTGTCCGTTTCATATAACGTTTTATAAACAAGTTTACCTTCTATCAGTTGGTCTACCAGTTTTCTTAAGTAAGCGTGTTTGCTATAGGCAAGCAAAGCAAAATTACTTTGTATTGTATGTTTAGGACTATGGTCAGGCTCAGTGGCAGAAACTGGAACAATAACTGTTTCAGCAATTTTAATACCACTTAAAATATCATCTCCAACTTTTCTAATATTGCTTTTATCTGCATAGCAAATCATGAAATCACAGGCACCTTCTTTTAACAAAGACAGGCCTTCTCCACTATTCGTTGCGACAATTTCAATTTTTAAATCACGAATAAGGGTAGGAAATTTCTTTAAAAATGTTGTTAAAAAACCTGAAGCTAATGAATGAACAACACAGAAACGAATGGTAGATTCAGTTTCATTTTTAATATTTTTGATGAGTTTTGCGGTCTCCTCTACCTGCTTTTCAATGTTTTTAGACATGACTAACAAAATTCGTCCAATGTCGGTAAATTCGATATTGTTCTTGTTGTTTCTAATGATGACTTCCGCGCCAATCATTTCTTCAATTTGCTGAATTCTTCGAGTAAATGCAGACTGACTAATAAATCTTTTCTCTGCTGCTTTTGAGATTGAACGTTCACGTTCTAATGTGAGGAGATCCTCTACCCAACGCACTTCTAAATTCATCTTATCTATTCCCTTTTAGATTTATAATTTTATTAATTGATATTTTTGGGAAATAGCATGAATAAATGTAGTGATGAATAAAAATGGTAAAACATAGGGAGTACCTGCAAAAATGCGAGAAGAGAATGGACAAAGCCAAACTATGAAAATGAAGTATTTAATAATTCTGACATAGAAAAGAAAATAAGAAAATAATAGGTTTTGTTTTAACACGTTAAGAGATGAACATAAGTTCGACTCAACTAAAAAAATATTTGAAATCAATAAATAAAAAAAACATCATAAAAATAAATAAAGTATTTGAATAAGATAAATTTTAGAAATAAGTATAGGTCTTTATTTAATCATTTCATGGATAAAAAAAGTCCGCACCTTGGGGAAGAATGCGGACTGTGAACTGTTTCAATAACCAATCCCTAGGTTATTGATTAAATTTTTTAGACTCTTAAATTAATATACTATTCCACTATAAAAAGTATTTAAAAAATCTAATCTTATATCTCATCTACTCTGCCTAATCACAAAAACAAGAGAATTATTATTTACTCTTGCAATAAGACGGTAAGGTAATAATTGATGAGCAAATGATTACCTTACCTCATTTCAGGATTTAAGCAGTAATAATAATTAATTGTATTTCATACAATATTTAAGAAGAGTATAAGATAAAAAGACAATTCCGACTATTATACTAAAGTATCTATAGACTGACACATAGTGCATTAAGTCATCACTAAGAACGATGACTTATATTCGTGCTGATCTATAAAAGATGAACTAATATTCACCAATTAAGTAGTATAACTTTCTTGAAATTTCAACCATCATGTTTGAAGTATATTGACTGATTTCAAATATCTGTTTTTTCTGCGGGTTAAATACCATGTTGTCTTTTTCATCACTAAAAAAAACATAAGTTGTGTATTTATCCATGTGATGAATATGCTCTTTCAAGCTTAGTTTTTCACCAGAGTTAGGGTCATATGCAATAAACTTCATTCTCATGCATTTGTCTCTTTACAGCGCTTACATCTTAATAAAATTTCAGTCAAAAGATTATTTAATAGACAATAATCTTTATTGCCTCAGTTATTGATACGATGCAGCAGGGATATTTCGTTTTGCTTTTTGAATAGATAGTTCAGCATTCTTAATCGATTGCTGAGCTTCTTTAAGCATGTGTGAACTTTTGGTCTCAGTTTTTTCTTCATTTCCCAACAGGAGATAGCAAGCAAAACTTCCCAATATTAATAAAGCAGCAGTTACTTTTAACATAAACTTAATAAATCAAAATTTTCTGTATTATATGTATTTTTATGTGAAATGCATCACAATTTTATTAAAATTTATTAAACATGGCTCATTATTTGTTTATTAAAATTAATATTCACATGAAACTTCAATTAATTTAATGGTCTTTGTAAATAGAAATCATTGTTTATCTCGCTGCAGAATTTTTAATTTGTCTGATCTTTAGTGACTTACCCTTCATTAAAAAAACAATATAAATTATTGAATATATTTAATTTTATTAAAATTTTATTTTCTATAAGTTCTCAACTATTCCCTATTCATTTTAGTAAAGCTCAATTCTAATTATGCAAAAAATGCATAATTACTTTAATAAATGCATTAGAAGTGAAGCATTTCGAATTCTAAGATGAATCATCTTAACTAATTCGAAGTTTAATGATGAACGCTGATATTACTACCCGTATTGAGAAGGATCTTATTGGTCATCGAGAAATCAACAATGACCATTATTACGGAGTTCAAACATTACGTGCTTTAGAAAATTTCAACTTAACAAATAGCAAAGTTGGAAATTTCCCTAATTTAATTAAAGCATTAGCTATGGTTAAACTAGCTTGCGCTGAAGCAAACTATAATCTTAAAAGCTTAGATCAAACTAAATTTGAAGCGATTGAATACAGTTGTAATCAGCTTATTCGTGGTAATTTCCATGACCAGTTCCCAATCGACATGATGCAAGGCGGTGCGGGTACTTCAACTAATATGAATGCAAATGAAGTATTGGCAAACGTTGCTTTGGAATATATGGGCCATTCTAAAGGTCAATATCAATACTTGCATCCAAATAACGACATTAATATGTCGCAGTCAACAAATGACGTATACCCTACTGCAATTCGTTTAGGTTTGTTACTTAGCTTAGATGAATTAAATCTTCCATTTAACAATTTGATTCTTAGCTTCTTGAACAAGTCTCAAGAGTTTGCGCACATTTTAAAAATGGGCCGTACTCAGTTACAAGATGCTGTGCCTATGACATTAGGTCAAGAGTTTGGTGCTTTTGCGGTAACCTTACAAAAAGACCTTGAGCAAATTAATACGCTTATTCCAAATGTTTTAGCTTATATGAACCTTGGTGGTACGGCGATTGGTACGGGAATTACTACTGAATATAGTTACCGTGAACTTGCGATTCAAGCACTTGGAAAAATCTCTGGTAAGAAAATTAAGTCTGCTCCTGATCTAATCGAAGCAACTTCAGATATGGGTGACTTTGTTCTTTTATCTGGTTTATTAAAGCGTACTGCAACTAAACTTTCAAAAATTGCCAATGACTTGCGTTTACTTTCAAGTGGTCCACGTACTGGCATTAATGAAATTAACTTAGAAGCGCGTCAACCGGGTAGTTCGATTATGCCGGGTAAAGTAAACCCAGTTATTCCTGAAGCGATGAACCTTGCTTGCTTCCAAATTATTGCAAATGATTTGGCTGTAACTTTAGCTGCTGAAGCGGGCCAATTACAGTTAAATGCAATGGAACCACTTATTGCATTCAAACTGTTTGAATCGATGGACTTGCTTGGTAAAGCAATGGCAATGTTCCAAAGTAAATGTATTGATACGATTACGGCAAACCCTGAACACTGTAAAGCTTTAGTTGAAAACTCAATTGGTATTGTGACTGCACTTAACCCATACCTAGGTTATGAAACTACAACTCGTATTGCTAAAACTGCAAACGAAACTGGGCAAAGCGTATTGGCTTTAGTTCAAAATGAAGGTTTATTATCAGCACAAGTGCTTGATGAGATCTTGTCGATTAATAATATGGTTAAACCAAAAATGTCGGCTTAATTCCTGAAAATAAAAAAGGAGCTTTTATAAGCTCCTTTTTTATTTGTTCTATATTTTAAAAACTGAAAGTTGTAGAGAATTGGGCTGTACGTGGATTACCTAAGAATAGGTAGTCATCACCCATAAATGCGCCCACATCACGCCAATATTTCTTATTGAATAAGTTATCAATATTGAATCTGAAGGTTGTGTCATGCCCAGCAAAATTTGTTTTATAAGCAGCACCAATATTAAAGACATTGTACCCGCCTACTTTTGCAGTTCCCTCTTTGTTTGCATATTTACTGCTGCTGTATTGCATACCACTCAGTAATCTTAATCCTTCAACAGACGGTACTTTATAAGATAACTGTGCTGTTGCGCGTACCTTTGGTACATTTTGAGTTTGATGATCTTTGTAGCTGTCAGTATCAATATCAACAAGACGAGATTTGGTATAGGTAATGCCTGAACTTACATCGAGTGTATCGGTTAAGGCACCAGTTAAACCTAATTCAATACCTTGATTGTGTTGTTCACCTTGGTCAACAAAATCGAAAGTTCCATCTGCATTTACTTTGCTATATTGATTGTCTTGTTTTAAATCAAAAATAGCTGCTGTTAATAAGAAGTTGCGTATTTGTTGCTTAACCCCAAGTTCATATTGTTCAGAATTTTTAGGTGATAAAACTTCTAGAGCATTATTAGCAAACCATGGTGCTTCACCACCATCTGACAAACCTTTGGCATATGAAGCATACAGATTAGTCGTAGCAGTTGGGCTATAGATGAGCGCTAATTGTGGTAAAAACTTATTTAAGTCTGTATCTCGGCTTTGCTGCCCATCTGAATTATAAGCTTGCTCATCAAGATGAATAAGTTTCCCACCTAATAAAGTTGACCACTGATCATTAAATTGAAGTCGGTCAGATACAGTAAAAGCAGTCTGATCACTTTCTAGAGCTTTGTAACGATCACCTGGACTTTCTGATGATGGACTGTAGTCGACCGTATCTTCATAGATATTGCCTGTTCCTACCGCTACATTCAGAGGTGTATGGTGCTTTAAGGTTTTATAAGTACGTTGTAATTCGAAAGCTACTTGATGCTGAATGTTGCCAGTGTTGAATTGTCCATTTAACCCAGCTGCAAACTGGTTAGTAATACGTGTGTCATCTGGACTACGAAAATCGTAAATATCATAATTACCGTGTTTATCAAAAGTATTGCCCAAGCCGGTAACTTCACAAATGCTGCTATAACATCCCCATGGGAAAGCACTATTATCATCAATCACAACACGGCTTTGAGACGCACTTAAGCTAGCATTCCATTGATCGTTAAATGCATATTGATATTTCAAACTCGCATTTACACTGTTATTTACAACTGGTTTACTCCACGACTGATAACCCAATAAACGGTCTTGATCTACATTTGTTGGTACTTCTTGCCCATCAAGTAGTTGATAACCCGGTACCGAACGTTGGCTTTGATGTTGCGCTTCAATATCAAACAATAATTTAGAGCGCTCATTAATTTTCCAGTCTAAAGCAACTGAACCAAACTCACGTTTACCATTTGCATGATCAACGTTTGGGTGAATACTTTCATGCGCTAAATTGACTCGATAGCCAAAATTATCATTTAAAAAGCCGCCTACATCTGTTGCCAGTGTATAGCCACCTTCTGAATTTGCATCGACCGTAATAGTTTTAACATCGGCAGGTCTTTTGGTGACATAGTTAACCACACCACCTGGTGTCGACATTCCACTTTGAATAGCAGAAATGCCTTTTAAAATCTCAACTTGTTCTTTATTTTCTAAAGCTACATTTTGCTCACCACGTATGGTATGGCCATTAATGAGATAACTGGAGCCTAAATCGAGTGCAAAACCCCGTGCTACAAAGTTTGGATAGTAACCAATAGCAGCGTAGCCATCGCCCAATGATGAATCATTTTTAATAACATCGGTCAGTGTTTTTGCGTGTTGGTCTGCTATGCGCTCAGAGGTAATGGTGGTAATAGATGCAGGGACTTTCTTTACATCACCAGTTTGAAAACCAGATAAACTCACTTTTTTAGACGTATATAGTGCATCATTATTTTGTGTAGCGTTCACTGTAATGGTTGGGAGCTGTGAAACCTCCGCTTCATTTGCATAGACGACAGATGTTATGAGTGCAATAGATGAAGCTAATGCCGTTTTAGAGCATGTCATGAAGTGAAGATTTAACGAACGTCTTTCCATTGAATAGTTACCTGCCATAGCGAGCATAATTTATAGCGCTAAAAATGGTTGTCTACCCTATTTTCAGCCACGCAAGAATACAGCCACATATATTGAGAAACAACATATTCTGTATTTTTTCGATTAAGTGAATTTGAACTAACTTTTATAAGTTCATCATTATATAAATTTCTTTTATTTTGATTGAAATTGAGGTTATAACTTTTTAAGTATTATCAAATAGCCAAAATAAAACTAAGCTCAAAATGAAACGAGCAAGGAGAAATGCAACTACTCATATGACCTAAAAATTAGCTCAATGATTTTAAAAACAATTCATTATCAAATTGAGTGAAAGGAAACGTTCGATCATTGGTTAAATTCTCTTTAAATCGAACAAAAGGACGTAATCTTACTAGAATCGAATTTTAAAATTAGAAAAAATGAATGGTTAGGAATTTTAAGGAAGTGCTCAAGGTCGAGTGATTTTTAACAGTTCATTCTGTTTTTACGTAGCATACCTAAAAAATTCCTAGTTTTTGTCTACAAAACGATGGAAGAAATATGACATATACTCAGGAAGAAAAACGTAGCCGAATACGTGGGATTGTAGGCGCAGCCTCTGGTAATTTAGTTGAATGGTTCGACTTTTATATCTATGCAGTATTTGCTGCTTATTTTACTCAAGCCCTAACCGCACCTGATATGGATAGCACAACCAAGTCTATTTATGTTTGGGGTGTGTTTGCTGCAAGCTTCTTTATGCGTCCGATTGGTAGCTGGATATTTGGGCGCATTGCAGACCGACACGGTCGAAAAAAGTCGATGATTATCTCAATCTGTCTAATGGCTCTAAGCTCCTTTTTATTTGCAGCTTTGCCTACTTATGATCAAGTTGGTTTATTTGCCCCTTTTCTTTTACTTGTAGTGCGCTTACTTCAAGGCTTATCGGTTGGTGGTGAATATGGCGCCGTAGCAACATACATGAGTGAGTTAGGCTTAAAAGGCCAACGTGGTTTTTACTCGTCTTTTCAGTATGTCACCCTCTCTGGTGGTCAGTTACTCGCAAGCTTACTGGGCGTTATTTTGTTAGCATTTTTAAGTGAGCAACAATTACATGACGGCGGTTGGCGTATTCCGTTTGTGATTGGTGGTATCGCGGCAATTTTATCTTTACTTGCTCGTAGTCGTTTAGAAGAAACGCTTTCTCATCAAGACAGCGAACGTAAAGAGTCTGGTAGCTTAAGAGAACTCTTTAAGAAACACTGGAAAACCTTTTTATTGGTGGTCGGATACACCTCTGCCGGTTCATTAACGTTTTATGTAGAAACTGTTTATTCAAAGACCTATTTAACCAACTTAGGGATGGATGGAAAAACCGTTGGTTATATCATGACCTTCGCCCTATTTGTCTATATGTGTGCTCAACCTGTATTTGGTGCAATTTCGGACCGTATTGGACGACGCTCTTCAATGTTGGCATTTAGCTTATTGTCCGCCATTTTTATTTATCCCGTCATGGTGATCGGGATGCGTGCCTATATAGATTCTCCGATCATCATTACATTGCTACTTATCTTTATGATGATGTTACTCAGCTTCTATACTTCTATTAGTGGTTTGGTAAAAGCTGAAATGTTCCCACCTCATGTGCGGGCTTTAGGTGTAGGTTTCTCTTATGCAGTAGGTAATGCGCTGTTTGGTGGTTCTGCGCCTTCGGTTGCCTTGCAGTTTAAAGCTGCCGGAATTGAAAATACCTTCTTTATATATGTCATTGTCATGCTGATTATCTGTTTCTTATGTAGCCTTGCGCTTCCGAAAAAACCAGATTATTTAGAACATGATCATTAATTAAATAAGATGCCTTCTGTCCCAAGCAGAAGGCATCTTTTAGCTCTTAGCAAATTCTTTTAAAAAAGCCCAAGGAAAAATCCCTTTATCATGCCCATCGCTAAAACAAATTTGGGCACCATAACCTTGATCAAACATAGCTATCACTTCAACATTTTGATGCTCTATTTTAATTTGTTTAATCCGCTTCGCTCGGCAAAAGCCACATGGGCAAATTTCCCTTAAACTTTGATGACTCAGACATACGCTTGAGCCATCGGTCCATATAAAGTGAACCTGCTTATTTATAGTGTCGACACGGACATCAGGTCTGGTTTGCATACTTCACCTCACCAATTTGATTTAATCCAATACGAATCGCTTTTCGTACTTCAGGATCTGGATCATTTTGATGTTGTTCCAATAGCTTCTGAGCTTCTGCGGTACCAATTTCACCGAGTGCTAAAGCAACTTCTTTACGCAAGTTACTAATTTCATGATTAAAGTTATCAGTCAAATGAGCAACTGCCAGATGTGATTTAAGTAGTCCCAAGCTCCGTACTGCTGCAATACGTACTTGCCAATACAAGTCTAATACAGCATGAATTAAAGGAGCTTCGAGCTGAACAATACGTAATTTTCCAATCGTAAGTGCAGCTTCCACTCTTAGTTGCCAACTTTCCGAGGTTAAAGAATGTTGAAGTGCTTGGATCACCTCAGCTGATATGCTCTGACTATAAGCCAAACCGCCTGTTGCAATACGGCGGACCTCATCATCTAAATCTGTTTCGGCAATTTTTGCCAATATCGTAATTGCTTGGTCTTGTTGTAACCAACTTAATGCACTGACTGCCTCACGGCGTACAAGAGCATCTTCATGATGTACCAAAGCAGATATCTCTTCAAATAATTGCTGTGGTCGTAAAGGTTTTAAAGCACGCAGAATTGCACCAAGAGCAAAAGTATCCGTATGCTTTAAATACGGTGCCAGTATCTGGGCCGATGCCGGATTTTTGACTTCACTTAAACTCTGGCTGGCAGCTTGTCTCACATTCACATCTGTATCAAATAAGGCTTGCGCCAATACTTGCAAACTGGTTGGGTCTTCCCAGCTTTCTAAATTTTTTGCTGCCTCTTCACGAACTAAAGCTGAAGAATCGTGTTGTAGTGCTGTATGCAGCCACGGAAGTAAATCCGGATTTTCTTCATCACCAATATTCATTAAAGCGACAAAGCGTATCTTTTCATCTGCATGATTGAGCTGCGCAAGAAATTCCTGATTATATTCATCGAGGTCATCTAAAGCTTGATAATAAAAACTCATTCGTATTCCTTAAATTTGTGATTTCTTTCCAAGCCCTAATGGATTTAAACGGCTTAACTCTTCTTGTTGAGTTGCTTCTTTTAAAGTCTGGATGCAACGTTTTTTAATAGCTGTAAATTCACTACTTGTTACAAGCTCAATGTCTCTTGGACGTTCAAACTTAAGCGGAATTTCTTCAATAATTCGCCCCGGTCGATGGCTCATAATCAACACTCGGTCAGCTAAGAAAAGTGCCTCATCAATATCGTGGGTAATAAATAAAACCGACGTTTGAATTTCTTGCCAAATTTCGAGTAATAGCATTTGCATTTTTAAACGAGTTTGAGCATCTAACGCACCAAAAGGCTCATCCATTAATAAAATACGAGGTTGATTAATCAATACTCTCGCAATTTCAACTCGTTGCTGCATGCCACCAGAAAGTTCAGCTGGAAATTTATGTTCAAAACCTTTAAGTCCGACTAGATCAATCATTTTCTGAGCTTGTTCAATACGCTTTTGTTTAGCGATGCCTTTCATTTTTAAACCGAAGGCAATATTTTCGAGCACGCTTTTCCATGGAAATAAGGTATGTTGCTGAAACACCAAACCTCTGTCTGGATGTGGTTCAAGTATAGATTCATTATCGACCGTTAAAGTCCCAGAACTAATGGGTAAGTGCCCTGCCAAAGCACCTAATAATGTGGATTTACCGCAACCAGATGGGCCAAGTAAACATATAAACTCGCCCTGTTGTATTTCGAAATTAACCCGATCTAATGCCTGAAAACGATTTTTAGCTTGCCCTAAATGTAGCGATAGATTTTGAATACGCACATGGCCTTGTGTAATTGACATTTTATGATTTCCTCAGTTGATACCATGGGGTAAATCGGTTTCCAATCACACGCACCAATGTACTGCTAAACATACCTAACGCTCCGATCAACACCATGCCAACCACAATATTGCTATAGTTTTGCAAGGTGAAAGATTCCCACGTGAAGTATCCAATTCCGTGTTGTCCAGAAATCATTTCCGCCGTCACTAAACAGAACCAACAAGTGCCCATTCCAATAGATAAACCAGTAATAATGTTAGGTAATGCCCCCGGAATAATGACTTCATAAATGATAGCTAGATCAGAAGCACCTAGACTTTTTGCAGATGCAACGAGCCTTGGGTCAACTGCACCAACGCCATGTACCGTATTTAATAAAATTGGAAATAAAGCCCCAATAAACGTAATAAAAATCATGGAAGCTTCTGATGATGGAAAAATCAGAATTGCTAAAGGAATCCATGCAACTGCTGGTATTGGACGTAATACTTCTAATGGCGGCATTAGAAATGCAGCAAGTTTTTGATAACGTCCTGCTAACAAACCAATAACTACACCAATTAAAGCAGCAAGCACAAAACCAGTCACTACGCGAAAGACACTAGATTCAACATGTTCAAATGCAGTGCTGAGTTGAAAGAAAGCCCACAGGGCATGAATAACATCTAAAGGTGTGGGTACATTGCTAAAGTTCACAATACCTAAATTTATTTTAAACTGAGCAAGTCCTTGCCAAATGACTATCCAGAAAACTATCGATGTAAAAGCTATCGCATAGCTTTTTAAATGCGCCGGATATGATCTCAACTGCTGAAAAAATTTAATCAAAAATGTACTTTGGTTTTTAGGTTTTGTTTGGACTAAACTACTCATTCGTCACCTCCTGCTCATTAGGTAAGACAACACATCAGCTCTGTGTTACAAGCTGAATAGCTTTAAAGTCATATACTTTTCCGCCTTGTTGTTTAGCCCATTTTTCAGCATCATCTTTTAATAAAAAGGCCTGAATTTGTCCTGCTTTATCTGTGGCATACCATGCCAAATTGGCAAGTAACTTAATGTCGGACTGATGATCTTGGCTATAAACCACACGCACCGTTTTTCCATCGGCTTGAATTTTCTTTAAATCAGAAAAAGCATGCTCAGGTGTTTCATAGCTACGAACTTTTTCTTCACCCTTTACCCAAATTTGAGTCACCCGATCAAATGTTTTGATGGGTTGGCCCGTTAAAGCGTCATTGGCAACCAAAGGTGATTTTGCATAGTCAGCGAGTTGCTGGCTGTAATTAAGTCCAGATGCCTGAAATGCATCCTTAATATATTGGTCATCAATAAATTTATTTACATCAAGCGTACCGTCGTTTTTTCCTAAAACTTTTAAGGTGTCTATCGCAATTTGAGTCGCTTTTCGATATTCAGGTTTCCACGTTAAGTCACGAGTTTGTAGACCTAATGGACCATGAAATAGATAAACAACTTCGGCAGGAATACCGGTTTTTTCAGCAATAAGTTCACTATATTTTTCAGGTTGTTCACGAATCAGGCGATTCGCTTCAATAGTTGCTTGTAAATAAGCTTTTATAACTTCTGGATGCTGCTGTGCATAATCCTTGCTAGCAAGTGAACCATGAAAAGTAGGTGATTTTGCTTGCGAACCATCATAGATTTTTTTAGCAAAACCTTGGTAAGCAAATAACTCTCCAAATGGTACGAAGTCAGCATGCGCAGCAATCTTATGGCTTTTTAATGCAGGCCCTGCTACTTCTGGCGCCTGAGCTATCACTTTAATATCTTTATCAAGTTGCCAACCTTCAGCTTGAATTGCTCGCAATAATAGTCCGTGAGCAGTTGAGGCAAAAGGTACAGAAATAGTCTGCCCCTTTAGCTCTTTAAGTGAAGTTACTTTTGAATCAATTGGAACAACAATCGCATTACCGCTACCATTAATACTGCCTGACAATGGCGCTAAAAATATGCTTTCTTTTCCAGCTTTTTTAAATGCTGCTAAATTATTAACAGCAGGAAAGTCAGCCATTGCCCCCAAATCTAGACGCCCAGCCACCATCTCACTGGTAAGTGGTGCACCAGAGGTAAAGTTTTTCCATTGAATGTCATATTTAACATTCTTGTATTCACCAGCTTTGGGTAAATATTTTGGTAATAGATTCAATTCACGAATGAGCAACCCACCTGTTGCACAGTTAATGGTGGTGTCTTGCGTGCCAATGGCGACACGCACAGTTTCTGTTTTACTGCCGCACCCCAAAGTGCCAAGTACAATGGCACCAATTAAGCTACTGAGTAATAGTTTTTTATTGATCAATTTATTTTGTCTCATGTTGAGCATTCCAAATTAATTATTTGAGTAGGTATGGGATATTTACTTTGACTGCGTCCGTTGGGCAGTCCTTTTCACAAGGCATGCAGTACCAACATTCATCAAACTGCATAAAAGCTTTTTGAGTTATTGGATCGATCGTCAATAAATCCATTGGACAAACATCTACACAGACTGTGCATCCTTTATCAGCAATACATTTATCTTCATCGATAATAACTGGTGCGACAGTACGGTGCTGTACTTCTTTAAAAATAAAAGCCATGATTTGAATTCCTGATTTATTTAGTCTGCTAGAGCAACATCTTTTTGAATGCGTAAACGGTCATACGACACAGCTTCATCTTGATTAATCGAAACCACATAAGGTTCGATTGGCTTTTTGAAACTGACCATGTTGCCGTGTTCATCTTTTTTCAAATGCGCGTGGCAGAACCAATCCGAGTTATTTTTTTGAGGGAAATCTGCTCTATAGTGGTACAGTCCCCAACGGCTTTCTTCCCTAAACAGTGAAGCTCTAGCAGCCATTTCCGCGCAGTCTCGAATAAAAGAAACTTCAGCAGCACGCATCAATTCATGCGGGTTTCTGGCAGAGATTCGCTTAATATCCTGTTTAATTTCTTCAAAACGTTTGAGCCCAATTTCCATTTTTTGGCGAGTTTTAGGGGGCTGCAAATAGTCATTTACAAAACGGCGCAGCTTATATTCCACTTGTTCTGGAGGTAAACCTTCTGAGCAATTCAGTGGTGCAAATATTCGAGCTTTTTCTGCTTCTATTTCGCTTTGGTTTAATTCGCTATCTTCAATTGCACTTACGTATTGCGCGGCATTTACACCTGCAAACCAACCATAAGTAAATGCACCAAGCATATAGTTATGAGGTACAGCCGCCATATCGCCAGCGCTATATAATCCCTTAACCGAAGTCTCGGCTTTTTCGTTTACCCATACGCCAGAAGCACTATGTCCGCTACAGAAACCAATTTCTGAAATATGCATTTCCACCATATCTTGACGGTAATTGGTTCCTCGGCCCTCATGAAAACGTCCACGGCTTGGGCGTTCATTGGTATGTAGAATCTCTTCAATGGTTTGAATTGTTTCTTCGGCCAGATGATCTACTTTTAAATAAACAGGACCATTACCACTTTCCAATTCTTGATAAAACTCCCACATCATTTGACCACTCCAGTAGTCACATTCAATGAAACGTTCGCCTTTACTGTTGGCGGTATAACCTCCTAAAGGACCGGTCACATAAGCACAAGCTGGGCCGTTATAGTCTTTAATCAGTGGATTAATCTGGAAGCACTCTAAATTGGCTAGCTCAGCACCGACATGGTATGCCATTGCATAGCCGTCACCTGCATTGGTTGGATTTTCATAAGTACCCATTAAGTAGCCGGAAGATGGCAAACCTAAACGCCCTGCGGCGCCACAACATAAAATGGCTGCTTTGGTTTTAATGACGTAAAAGTCACCACTACGACAGTCAAAACCAAGTACACCATTGATTGCACCTTGCTCATTTTTTAAAAGCTTTGTGGTGACAATCCGATTATTAATTTTGACTTGGGCTCGCTTTAACTGACGATATAAAACTTTTTTAACGTCATGACCTTCGGGCATTGGTAAAACATATGCCCCCATATGATGTACTTTTTTTACTGCAAATTCGCCTGTCTCATCTTTTTCAAACTTAATGCCCCATTGATCGAGCTGTTGAATGGTTGTGAAACTATGCTTCGCATATGCATATACAGTGGTTTGGTTAACCACTCCATCATTGGCAATCGTAATTTCTTTGGTGTATTGCTCAGGTGTTGCGTAGCCCGGAATGACAGCATTATTCAGCCCATCCATTCCCATTGAAATCGCCCCACTGCGTTTTACATTCGCTTTTTCAATGAGCAAGACTTTTAAATTGGGGTTTTCTTGTTTTGCTTTAATCGCAGCCATTGGTCCAGCAGTTCCACCACCAATCACCACAATATCGAACTCAAGATATTTAGTTTCCATTGTAAAATCCTTATTTTTATCTGAGCTATTAACGATGAATACGTAAACGGTACTGGAAGGTATCGCCCGAGAAATAGAGATATTCATAGTCAATCGGTTGGCCATTTGCATCGTGAGTCAAACGTTCGACCCGTAATACAGGAGTTCCGATTTCGACTTGCAACAGAGCCGCTAATTCTTCATCCGCCACCGTGGCATCAATGCTTAAATCCGCATGTCCCAAAGGGATGTTGCACTCTTGTTCTAATGCCTTGAAAATATCGGTTGTACGTAAATCAATCGCTTTTTCTTTAAGCTTCAAACCAATATGTTCTGGCAAATAAGTCAACTCATACGACACTGGTTGACGGTTGAGCAAACGAACACGTTGAATTTCATACACATTGGCTTTAACAGGTAACTTTAATTTGGGCACAACGTGCATCGGGATCTGTTTAAGCTCGGCCGAGATGACACGGTTTAAAATTTCGTGACCAGCAGATGACATTGCTTCCGCAAAACCTTGCAAACTTGAGATGTTCTGGAACGTTTTTGGCTTACTTACAAAGGTCCCTTTACCCGGCACCTTAAAAATATAGCCTTCCAACTGTAATTGGTTGAGTGCTTGGCGAACTGTGATTCGACTTACACCGAACTGTTCAGCAAACTCGTTTTCAGATGGAATTTGACTCAACACGGCGTATTCGCCATTCACAATTTTGTTAAGGATGAGTTCCCTTAACTGATCGTAAAGAGGCTTATGATTTTTGGGATCTTGGGGTAGCTGACTCACGGCTCACAACCTGTTATAACAACTTGAGCAAATAATGTTTAAAATGTTTCAGCTTTGGAAATAATTTAAAGCGATAACTTTAGTTAAAAAAATAATTTCAATGAATATCAATAAATTAGTTAATAGTTATCTATAAAATTTAAATTATTATCATAAAAAATACATTTGTATTTGTTATGCTATAAAACATACTCCGTTATGCCATAAACGTAAAAATTACTATTATTTTTTAGGGGATAATATGCAAAAAAAACAACAAAATACCCCTGATGATTCAGTGGGAAAGGTCACCTTCTGGCAAGCCTTTTTATTTTGGCTTAAGTTAGGCTTTATTAGCTTTGGAGGACCAGCTGGACAAATCGCTGTGATGCATCAGGAACTCGTTGAACAAAAGCGCTGGATATCTGAAAAAAGATTTTTGCATGCCCTGAACTACTGCATGTTGTTACCCGGCCCTGAAGCACAGCAATTAGCAACCTATATTGGTTGGCTCATGCACAGAACTGCTGGAGGACTAGTCGCAGGCATTCTATTTGTACTACCGTCTTTATTTATTTTAATTGGGCTGTCTTGGGTCTATATAAAATTTGGAGATATTCCCGTTATCGCAGGCATTTTCTACGGGATCAAGCCTGCTGTTACCGCAATTGTCTTTCATGCAACGTACCGTATAGGTAGCCGTTCGCTTAAAAATAAATTTTTATGGTTCGTGGCAATTGCAGCGTTTCTTGCCATTTTTGTCTTAAAGCTTCCTTTCCCGCTTATTGTTTTATCAGCAGGCATTGCAGGTTATTTAGTAAGTAAAAAGTACCCTGAGCTACTTTCCTCAGCGGCTGGTCATAAAGCTAGTCAAAAAGATTATGGCCCAGCATTTATTGATGATGATACCCCAACACCAGAGCATGCTAAATTCCATTGGTTGCGGTTAGCTAAACTTATTTTTGTGGCAATCGTTTTATGGTTATTGCCAATTTTAGCTTTAGGCGCATATTTTGGCTGGCATCATTCTTATACTCAAATGGCGTGGTTTTTCACTAAAGCTGCATTACTCACTTTTGGGGGCGCTTACGCAGTTTTACCTTACGTCTATCAGGGGGCAGTCAATCATTTTGGCTGGCTTTCACCTACGCAAATGATTGATGGTTTAGCTTTAGGTGAAACTACACCCGGTCCACTGATTATGGTAGTTGCCTTTGTTGGTTTTTTAGGAGGTGTTAATCATTCATTACTTGGGCCTGAACATCTATTTTTTGCTGGAGCGCTCGGTGCTGTCATTGTGACTTGGTTTACCTTTCTCTTTTCATTTGTATTTATTTTTGCAGGTGGTCCTTTTATTGAATCTACACACAATGAAATTAAGTTTACAGCATCACTCACTGCGATTACCGCGGCTGTGGTCGGTGTCATTTTAAATCTAGCATTATTTTTTAGTTATCACGTGCTATGGCCGCACGGTTTTTCCGGTCACTTTGATGTTATCTCGGCGATCATTACTGTGGCTGCATTTATTGCCTTATTCCGCTTTAACATTAATGTACTCTATGTCATTTTTACATCAGCACTAATTGGTTTAGGTATTTATCTTTTATAAAAATGAGCCATGAGTCCTTTAACGTAACTGCGAAGGACTCATGCCATAAAATTGTTTAAAGCGATGGCTTAAATGGCTTGCTGAACTAAAACCACATACCAAAGCAATATCTTGTAAAGAAAGCTGAGATGACTGAATTAACCCTTTTGCCTTAGTTAAGCGTCTTTGCATGACATATTGGTGAGGTGCCATATTCATAGATTGTTTAAACATATGAGCAAAATGGTATTCGCTTAAATTCACAACATTTGCCAAGTCTGACAAAGTGAGTGCTTGGTCTAAATGCCCTTCAATCCATTCCTGAATATATTTAAGTTTATGAGGAGCAAGGCCTCCTTTAATGGCAGGCTGTTGCCATTGAACACTACTGTATCTTCGAATTAAATGATTCAACAATAAACTGGCTGTAGTACTCATTTGTAAGTGGTTTGCTGAATCGCTCCAGTCACAATCTAATAGGAAAAACTGATATAACGCTCGAATCTTTTCGTCATCGTTAAAAACAACTTCGTTTAGTTCAATTTGATTGGGTTCTTTGTCCCATATTTTTTCGGCGACATCACGCAAATGTTGGTCGGTATAATACAAGTGAACGAACTTAAGCCCACCACGTATATCCCAAGTAGACTCCTGATGTTCAGGCAATAAGCAAAAACGCCCCGGCCCACCGCCATTTTTCCAACCTGCAGGGGTTTTTTGATAGCTTTCATAGCCATCTTGAATATAGAGACTTAAAGTATGGTGGTCGCTACAGACACTTACACGATCTTGCTGATTAGACCAAAATGCAAGTTGCATATTTTCATCAAGCACCACAGTTTCGTGAAGCTTGGCTTTAGATTGCTGTAGCTGTTCTAAAGTTTGATAGGCCATGCAAAATTAAAACGAATATCATTGAGCTTAAGTTAACCATATTCAGCAAAGTTCAGCTAGTTTAGATCTATAAAAAACGCAAGATCTTGCATGTATAACACAAGAATATATACGTGAAAAATGAAGCATTCCTAGATACTTAAGCTTGGTAATCGAGGATGAATTTATGAATATTTTACTCTATGTTGCGGTGGTGTTGATTTGGGGAACAACATGGATTGGAATTGCCGTTCAAAGCCACTATGCAACACCCATTGTCGCAATTTTATGGCGTTTTGCCATTTCAGCCTTATTACTGTGGGTTGTTTTACTATTTTCAGGAAAATTACAGCGAATTGCTTTAAAAGATCACTTGTTTTGTATGATACAAGGACTCTGTGTTTTCGGCCTAAACTTTATTTGTTTTTATACTGCGGTTAAATATGTAAATAGCGGTTTAGAGTCTGTCATTTTTTCGATGGCTGTTTTCTTTAATGCCATTAATGCGCTTATCTTTTTTAAACAGAAACCTTCTCCAAACTTTGCGCCAGCTGCACTTTTGGGTCTAAGTGGTATTGTTTTACTGTTTTGGCATGACCTCATTAATAGCCAGTTTAATGCACAGTTATTAATGGGTATTGGGCTATGTGCAATAGGCACTTACGGTTTTTCTTTAGGAAATATGATTAGTGTTAGACACCAAAAACGTGGTCTAAATATCTTTTCAACAAACTGTTATGCCATGACTTATGGTGCATTGGTGATGTTAAGTCTAGCTTTATTTACAGGACAAGATTTAATGCCACCGATGAATTTCCCATTTTTAAGTTCGGTACTTTACTTGGCTGTATTTGGTACGGTTATTGGGTTCTCTGCTTATTTTTCTCTGGTTGGACGAATTGGCGCAGCCAAAGCAGCTTATAGCACGTTGCTCTTCCCTTTAGTTGCTTTAACAGTTTCTACTTTCTTTGAAGGATATGAGTGGACTTTAAATGCTGTACTTGGAATTTTATTAATTTTACTTGGCAATTACTTAATGTTTAGTAAGTTAGAAATTGGAAAAAAGTTATTTAATAGTCAAAAAAGTTGTGAGAAGCAGGCCTAAGCCTGCTTTTTTATAAATCATAATTAATTTTAACAGCCCGTTTTTAGCAATAACTCGAAATCTTTTAAAGCTGCAGCTGCTGTAGCTAAAGGCGCAGATGCCCCTCCACTGACTACAAACTCACCCATCTCTTGCGTTAACACTCGTATGCATTTATTAGAACCTTGCAGATGAGCAAAAGGATGATTTGCTGCAACTAGTCTTAATTCAACACCCGTTTGAATTTGCTGATTTTTAATATGAATAAAACCCACCAATCGAGGAGTTAGATTTTCATTTTTCCAATCACGTATATGATCGGCAGTTACATGACTGATTCCTTGTCTTGGAATATCTTTAATTTTTATATCAGCTCCCAAAACAGTATTTGCCAGTATTGTAATTTTAGCAGCGGTATCCCATCCATCTACATCGAAAGAACTGTCAGGTTCCGCAATACCTTTTGCTTGAGCTTTTTCAAGAGATTCTGTAAATGCACATTCGTGTTGCAACATATCATTCAAAATAAAATTTGTGGTGCCTGTAAACACACCTTCTATTTCTAAAATTTGGCAACCAGCCAAGTTATATTCAAACAAATCAACAGTCGGTAAAACCGCAGCCGTTGCACCGCTAAAAAATAGTTGTTTATTATGTTGATGTGCCAAGTTAATTAATTTTTTGCCTTCAACGACTAACGCACCTTTAGATACTGCAATCGCATTCATGTTATGTGTTAATGCATACTTTAAATAAAATAGGCCCTTTCCACCTGTCACATAGTCACTTGGGCCAGTCTCAATAATGACATCCGCCTGAACCTGTTCTAAAAACTTTTGCTCAGTTAGGCCTAGTTGATATTGTGTTTTATCTAGCCACGTTGAAGCTTGTAAACCTTCTTGATCAATTAAACCTGAAGATGAGTTGCATACTCCTACTAAGCGAGCATCAATTTGATATTTTTGTTTATAGTAAGTCGATCGATTTAAAAGAAGCTCTGCAATTTGTTGCCCAATACGTCCAAAACCACAAATTGCCACATTAACTCGCTTCATTTCGCCTTCTCAAAAATTTAAATGGTTTAAATCAATTTTCCCAAGATAATTTTAACATCTCATCTTTGAAAAATTGCTGACTATAGAGATAGTTAAAATACTATATCACTTAGATACTTGTTAGATTAACTATCTTAATCACCATATAAATTGCGACAGCAAAAACCATTAAAGCAAAGACTTTTTGCACAATTGCAGACGGAATAAAACGAATAGCTCTGCGCCCTAATAACATACCGAATGCACATGCGAGTGCAAACGCACTAGTAATGCCTACTGGATAATGAAAACCCTCTGCAATATGCATCACAATACTCATTCCACTGATGAGAAAAATAATCATAAGTGACGTTGCAACAATACTATGCATATCCAAATTTGTGACTTTTCTAAGCGCTGGCACAATTACAAAGCCACCACCAACCCCTAGCATGCCTGTTAAAAGCCCAGCAATAATTCCGATACTGGCAAGAACGCTTCCCGTTTTAAAATTCCAGATAAAGCGTCCCGTACTTGGGTTGACCTGACACGGCGGATTATGAAAGTCTGATACTCGGTTACTAATAAGCCGATAACCCACTGTAAGCATGACCAAGCTAAACATTAACATGAGCCAAACAGGTGAAATCGCGTTGGCTATTAAAATGCCGATATGTGCCATAGGAGCACCAATTAAGGCAATCCAAATAGCAGCGCGATAACGAACTATCTTTTTAAATAAGCCTTCAATGGTTCCAATGAGTGTAGACAGCGCAACCGCCAACAACCCAATCGGTGCAGCTTGAGCCACTGTCCAGCCTTGACTGGTCATGAGCGCAGGTACAGCAAGAATGCCCCCACCTGCTCCTGTAAGACCAAGTAAAAAGCCAATCACGATGCCTTCAACGACAAGTAATAACATATCAAAAGCCTAAAATTGCATATACATCATTTGCAGTAGACTGCTGGATTAATGAGGACGTAGATTCTCGTCTTCTTGCGAAGCTTCAGCCGCTTCTCAGGACAAAGCGTTGCTTTGTTTATCCTCTTAACTCGAACATAGTTCTCGTCTTCTTGCGAAGCTTCAACCGCTTCTCAGGGCAAAGCGTTGCTTTGTTTATCCTCTTCCACTCGAGCACAGCTCTCGTCTTGCGCTCGGGTAAAGCGTTGCTTTACTTATCCTCGCTCAGGTTTGACCATCCACTCGCGGCCCTTGAGCATGCCTTGCCAGTAAATCGGCGGTAAAATCTGTTCTTTAAGCAACCATGCCAAACGAGATGGTTTTTGCCCATCAATCACCCATTTCGGAAAACTTGGAAGAAGCTTACCGCCGTAACCAAACTCAGCCAGAACGATTTTTCCACGCTCTACTGTAAGTGGACATGAGCCATAGCCGTTGTATTCACAGAAGTTTTGCTCACCGTTCAGTTGTGCTAGAACATTTACAGCAACAATCGGGGCTTGTGCCCGTGCCGCAGCAGCAGTTTTGGCATTAGGTGCATTCATCACATCACCTAAAGCAAAAATATTGGCATGATGTGTGTGTTGTAAGGTTTGTGGATTCACACTCACCCAGCCTGCTTCATCAGTGAGTGTGCTGGCACGAATAAAATCAGGCGCTTGTTGCGTTGGAACAACATGCAACATATCGAAATCAGTCTCGACTAATGCCGTATTTTCATCGTTCACCACCTTAAACCATGCTTTTTTTGCAGGCCCATCTACTTTGACAAGTTGATGGTTAAAATGAAGTTCTGAACCATATTTTTCGACATATTGCATGAGTGCAGGTACATATTCCTTCACACCAAATAAAACAGCACCAGTGTTATAAAAATGAATAGAGATATCTTTGAGTTTGCCTTGCTTTAACCAGTAGTCAGCTGAAAGGTACATTGCTTTTTGAGGAGCACCTGCACATTTAATCGGCATAGGCGGCTGGGTAAAGATTGCCTTTCCACCGTTTAGCTGTTGCACCAGTTCCCATGTATACGGCGCTAGATCATAACGATAGTTAGACGTTACCCCATTTTTACCTAAGGTTTCGACTAAACCTTCAATGCCATGCCAATTGAGTTTTAAACCGGGACAGACGACTAAAGCTTTATATTGAATGGGCTGGCATCCTTCCAAAATAACCTGATTATGCTCAGGGTCGAATCCAGCAACCGCAGCTTTCATCCATTTCACTTTTGAAGGAATCACACTTGCCATGGAGCGTGCAGTAACTTGCGGTTTAAAAATGCCGCCTCCCACCATGGTCCAGCCTGGTTGATAATAATGGGTATCTGCCGGATCAATAATGACAATATCCAAATGAGGTTCACGAGACAGTAAACTCGATGCTACAGAAATTCCAGCTGCGCCTGCTCCCACAATCACAACGCTATAGCAAGGAACTGAGCTTGGTTCATGATCTCTTTTTAAAATACGTGGAACTAGGCCTTTTAAGTTAAAACCAAGCTTATTACCAGATTCAACTAACAGTGCTGCATCTTTTGGAGCAACTTCGGCCAAAGCCCATAAACTGATTGCACGCATACCAGAACGGCAATACGCTAAAACAGGTTTTTGGGCATTCTGATAAAGCTGTTTAAACTCGGCAACTTGTTGATCGGTAATTTTGCCACTGCTAACAGGTTGATAAATTACCTTTAGGCCATGTCGCTGAGCTGCTTCTTCAATTTCAATCACATTGGGTTGGTCTGCACCTTCTCCATCCGGGCGGTTACATATCAGAGTCTTTACTCCCTGATCTGCAATTTTTGCGACATCATCAGCGGTGATTTGAGCAGCAACATAAAATTCTTGATTAACTCGTTTAATTTCCATATTGCCACCTTATGATTGTGAAATTGAGCCGCAGGCCTGATTAGCAGGAAGTGCTTTATCGATCTGCTTTGGATAGGGAAGATTTAAATTATTCATTAATTTAATAAAATCTTCCCGCGAACGATTCTGGCCTAAACGTGAGTTATTTAAACGTTCATTGCCAATCGTTGAAGATAACCGGCCTTTATAATCGTGTCCCGGATACACAATAGTGTCGTCAGGCAAGCTAAATAGTTGCTTATGAATACTGTCATATAGTGTGCCTGCATTTCCCTGCTGGAAGTCAGTTCGACCGCAACCATCAATTAATAATGCATCACCAGTGAAAACCATGTTTCCAACTAGATAACTCGTACAAGCATTGGTATGACCTGGTGTATAACGTGCTTCAATACTAAGGTTGCCCAATTTAAGGGTACAACCATCTGTAATAAGAATATCTCCGCAACTTACATCCGAGTTTCTATGTAAAACCGATTTACAATGAAAACGTTCACGCAGTAAATTTGCAGCAGTAATATGATCTGCATGAACATGTGTATCTAAGGTATAGATGAGCGTAAATTGATGCTTTTCTAATTCTTTTGCATAGATTTCTATATCTGATGCAACTGGATCAATTAAAACAGCCTCTCGTGTTTCTTCACATCCAAGCATATATGTATAAGTCGAACTTTCTTGTTCAAAAAATTGCTTAAAGAACATGATTTATACCCCGATAATTTATTTCTATTCTATATTTTGCAAATACAATGCCAATTATTTTTATTTAAATAATAAGTTTAAAAATCATATAGTTAATTTAAAACTTAAAATTGAAATCAGAATATAAACTTTTCTTGATGTTTCTGTGAAACTCAAGTATGTTTCAATGAAACGATTGTGAAACATATGAAATGGCAAAGCTAAATTTTGAGTCAGAACAAGATTTTTATATTTTATTTGAGCAACTTAAGGCTTTATTCCCAAATGCGAGTCTGTTTTTAGCAGACACAACGACTCACGCAATTCACTATAAATTTAACACAGATGATATTTCTGTCGAGAGCATGGCAGCGCTTACTCAAGATCATCAAAATCAATATCTCGAAATTAATACTCCTAAAGTTAGAAAGCGATTTATCTATCAAGAACATGATATTTATATTGCCGAGCATCGGATTATTGGGAAGCTACATATTTTACAGCCGATAAGCAATGAAAATGACATTACAGAACCGTTAGAAATAACAGAGCAATTGAAATACTTAGCCAAAGTTTTTAATAGCTGCTCACCAGAAATGGCTCGTATGTTTTCGATTATTCAAAGAGTAGCTATAACTGAGTTTCCAGTGCTTGTCCGCGGTGAATCTGGCAGTGGTAAAGAATTGGTAGCAAAAGCCATTCACGATTATAGCCAGCGCAAAAACAAAATTTTTGTAGCGATTAACTGTGCTGCTCTCAATGCCAATATTTTAGAAAGTGAGCTGTTTGGACATGTTAAAGGTGCTTTCACAGGAGCAATTCGTGACCATAAAGGCGTGTTTGAACGTGCCGCTGGTGGAACGCTGTTTCTAGATGAAATTGCCGAGATTCCTTTAGAGCTTCAAGCTAAATTATTACGGGTGTTAGAAACAGGTGAATTTACTCCCGTAGGTGGTGAAAAACCGATTCAAGCCAATGTCCGAATTATTACCGCAACACATAAAGCTTTACGCGAAGAAGCTAAAGCCGGACGGTTCCGTCATGATTTACTCTACCGTTTACGCGTAATTCCAATTTTTATACCACCACTCAGAGAACGAAAAGTCGATATTCCACTCATTGTCGATCAGATTTTAAAAGAAAGCTCAACTCAACTCGACACCATGCCTCGTCACGTCAATCAAAAAGCCATGCAAGTTCTTTTAAATTATGACTGGCCGGGAAATGTTCGCGAGCTTAAAAACACCCTACTTTATGCGTTAACGATGGCAAATGGTAAGGATGAGATTGAAGTTGAAGACTTACCAAATGAGCTTTTAAATGCTGACGATTACGTTAAATTGCCTGAGACAAATACCGAGCTTAGTCCAAAAAATGTGCAAGCTGCTTTAGAAAAATATGACCATAACCTGAATATGGTTGCTAATATTTTTGGTATTAGCCGCACAACGCTTTGGCGTTATAGACAAAAACATAAGCTTTAGCTAGGTATTTGTTAGATCTAAGGCGTATCATATTGCAGTTGGTTAGATCCATTAAATTCAAAGGCTTTCTATGATTGTTCGCGATAAAAGCAACGTTTTTAAACTCTTATTTGCATGGAAAGGAACTGTTCTACCCAAGGTCTTGCCAGCATTAAGTTTTGTTGTATTTATTTCAGCATGTGTAGTTTGGCTTTCTTATTATCATTGGATTCAAATCCCTACCGTACCCGCGATTGGATTTACTATTTTTGGTGTGATTCTTTCGATTTGTACAGGCTTTCGAAATAACGCATGTTATGACCGTTGGTGGGAAGGCCGCAAGCTCTGGGGTGCTTTAATTGCCAATGCCAGACATATTGTTAGAGATAGCCATGTTTTATCTAATGAACAACGTGAACATTTAATTCATCAGGTCTTAATTTTTAGTAATTTATTGCGTGATCGTTTACGTCAACAAACAGTCGAACCCACAAAATTTCTTGAGCATGCCTATTTAAATAACTCTTCACTTAATTATTTAAATGAGCATATTAATGCACCTCAATTTGTACTCGAAAATATTCAAAAAGATTTAGTCAAAGCTCTAAAAGACGGCGAAATTAGTGACATTATCTATGGCACTCTGACACGCCATATTGTTGAGCTCGGCAATATCCAAGCAGGTTGTGACCGAATTGCTGGGACACCTTTACCCTACTCATATTCAGTACTTTTGCACCGTGCTGTTTATTGTTTCTGCTTCATCTTACCTTTTAGCCTTGAAGCTGCTTTAGGCATTTGGACACCGCTTATTGTCGGCTTAATCGCTTATATGTTTTTAGGACTAGATGCCTTAAGTGCTCAAATTGAAGAACCTTTTGGCTTGCAAGAAAATGATTTACCGCTCGATTCTATTGTGCGTTTAATTGAACGAGAGTCTCTAAGCTCTTTAGGGCAGCCATTACCGCCTATTATTGAAGCCCAAAACAACAATTTACTTTAATAAAAAAGAGCGATGATTCGCTCTTTTTTATAGGCTTAAGTGTCTATTTATGGATGTACAATAATCTTAACGGCTGACTCATTGTTATGAATTAAGGTTTCAAAACCTTGTGAAATCAAATCATCAAGTTGAATGCGCTGCGTAATAAAAGGTTCAAGATTTATTTTACCTTCTTCAACCAGTTTAATAGTCTCCTGATGGTCATTTACATAGGCAATTGTGCCGCGTACATCAAGCTCTTTCATTACCACACTGTGCACATTAATTGATGCTGGATGGCTCCAAATCGAAACAATAACTATAACGCCTGTTGGTTTCACTGCCGAGACCAAAGTATCTAACACCTTGTTAACGCTACTACATTCAAACGCAACATCGACACCATCGCCATTGGTAATTTTCATGACCTCAGAAACAACATCAACTTCTGACGGATCTAAAATATAATCTGCAACACCCGACTCTTTGGCTTTTTCTTTACGTTTGGCACTTAGTTCGGTAATGATGACCTTAAGCCCTTTCGCTTTTAAAATTGCCGAAAGCAATAAACCAATTGGCCCCGCACCGCCAACCAGTGCAATATCACCGGCCTTTGCACCACTACGTACGAAAGCATGATGACCCACCGATAACGGTTCAATTAAGGCCGCTTGATCTAATGGAATTTTATTGGAAATTGGATGCACCCAACGGCGTTTAACCGCAATTTTCTCCGATAAGCCACCGCCACGACCGCCTAAACCAATAAAGTTCATATTTTTGGAAAGATGATAATTATCGCCCGGTCCAGTCGGCACATCATCAGCCACAATATAAGGCTCTACGACTACATGCTGACCAATTTCAATATCATCGACACCTTCACCTACGGCATAAACCACACCTGAAAACTCATGTCCCATAGTAATCGGCGCAGATTCGCCTGAAATAGGATGCGGATGTCCACACGGTGGAATAAAAATTGGTCCTTCCATAAATTCGTGCAAATCTGTACCACAGATTCCACACCAGGCTACCTTAATGCCTACAGTGCCGGGAGTGACTTCTGGTTCAGGAATATCTTCAATACGGATATCACCTCTGTCATAAAAACGCGCTGCTTTCATTATTATCTCCCTCAAATCAGGATGTTGTTTTAGCGATAGACTATTCCACCGTCCGTTAAAATAGATTGACCTGTTATATAGTCCGAATCTTCACTTGCCAGAAAAGCAACTAATGCGGCTACATCGTCTGGTGTTTGGGCTCTACCTAAAGCAATGCCTTCCACATACTTTTTATAAGTTTCACCAATTGCAGCACCGGTAATTTCAGCAAAACGTTTATCGATTTCAACCCACATGTCCGTTCCGACAATTCCGGGGCAATATCCATTTACCGTAATACCGTGACTGGCATATTCTTTTGCCGCAGCTTGGGTAAGTGCTCGTACCGCAAATTTGGTTGCCGAGTAAATACCGAGTAAAGCAAACCCATCGTGGCCTGCAATTGAGCAAGCATTAATGATTTTACCTTTATGTTCGCGTTGTTTAAATTTTGCAGCAGCAGCCTGTATTCCCCACAGTACTCCACCAATATTAATATCAACAATTTTTTGAAATTCATCAGGTGTGATATCCGCAATCGCTTGAACTTGTGCAATTCCAGCGTTATTAATCATGACATCAAACCCACCAAGGGCCTGCTCAGCATGATTTATAGCAGCATACACCTGCTCGCGGTCACTTACATCAGCAATAAAAGTGCTCGCATTTACACCTAAAGCCTGAATTTCCTGCTGCACATCGTTGAGTCGATCTTGTTTCATATCAACTAATGCAATATGTGCCCCTTCTTGCGCCAAGCGCAGGGCAATCCCACGGCCAATGCCTTGGGCTGCCCCAGTCACTAAAGCGACTTTATTTTTTAATCCCTTAACCATGTTCAACTCCTGTAAATGTAGAATTTCTACATATGAATCGCTCGTTGCATTGAAGCCAAAATAGATTCATGCATGGCTTCTGATAATGTTGGATGCGGGAAAATCACTTGAGCTAAACTTTCATCAGTTGCTTCTAGATATTTCGCAATGGCAAATCCTTGGATATGTTCGGTCACTTCATGACCCACCATATGTGCACCAAGCAGCTCGCCCGTTTCTGCATGTACCACCGTTTTAACGAAACCTGACGCATCTCCAATTGCTAAAGCTTTACCATTTGCAGTTAAAGAAAACTTACCAATACGTATAGGTAGATTCTTAGCTTTTGCTGCATTTTCCGTTAAACCAATACTTGCCACTTGTGGATGTGTAAAAATACAACCGGGTATCTGGCTACGGTCGAGTGAATGGACGTTTGCCACACCAGCGATTTTCTCGACACATATCATGGCTTCATGGCTTGCTTTATGAGCGAGACAAGGCGCTCCAGCAACATCACCAATGGCATAAAGCCCTGCTACGTTGGTTTTACAATAGTCATCAATTGCCACAAAACCTTGTGGATTGAGTTCTACACCTAAACGTTCTAGTCCTAGCCCTGTGGTATTCGGCTGTACACCAATTGCCGAAAGCACGCGATCAAAAACAAGCGTTTGAACATCATTTGCCGTTTCAACCACACAGTGGACTTGCTCATTTTCAATCTGAATACTTTGAACGACAGCATCGGTTAAGACTTTCATACCTTTTTGTTCAAATTGTTTTCTAACAAATTGAGCAACTTCTGCATCTTCGGTCGGTAAAATTTGTTTAGCCAAATCAATAAGGGTCACCTGACATCCCAAATCTTGATAAAGACTGGCAAACTCACTACCAATTGCACCTGAACCTACAACCAGTAAACTTTTTGGTAACTGCTCTGGAACAAGCGCTTCTTTATAGCTCCAGACATATGTTCCATCGACAGGAAGTTGAGGAACATGTCGGGCTTTAGCTCCAGTTGCCAAAATGATATGTGGTGCACTCAAAGCCTGACTATTACCTTGAGCATCGGTCACTTCAATTTTTTCTTTCGCTGTAAGTTGAGCGCGACCACTAAAAACAGTGACCTGATTCTTTTTCAACAAGTAATCGATGCCTTGTACTAATTGAGCTGACACTTGTCGGCTATGTTGCACAAGCTTTTGAATATCAAAATCGAGTTGGGATACCTGAAAACCAAACTGTCCGGCATGTTTAAACTGGGTTGCGAGCTCAGCCCCTGCAAGCAAAGCTTTGGTTGGAATACAGCCCCAATTTAGACAAATTCCACCTAAATGTCGCTCTTCTACAATTGCGGTTTTTAACCCGAGCTGGGCTGCACGAATTGCAGCCACATACCCACCCGGTCCCGCGCCAATCACAATTAAATCAAATTGAGCTTCTGACATGCGGGTTCTCCTACACCAAAATTAAAGCAGGGTTTTCAACAAACTGCTTAAAGCTGGCCAAGAATTTCGCCCCAACTGCGCCATCAATAACTCGGTGATCGCATGACAACGTCGCTGTGACAATCTCACGAACCACTACATTGCCATTTTCGACAACAGCGCGAGATTCCGAAGCACCTAATGCCATAATTGCACCTTGCGGTGGGTTAATAATGGCATCGAACTGTTTAATGCCTAACATTCCTAAATTTGAAATGCTAAAGCTGCCTCCCTGAAACTCGTCAGGTTGTAACTTGCCAGTCTTGGCACGCGTTGCCAAATCACGCATGTCATCGGAAATTTGTGCTAAAGACTTCTGATTTGCTGCTTTTACAATGGGTGTAATTAAACCGTTTGGAATCGCTACGGCCACCGAAATATCCGCTTGAGAGAACTGTAAAATTGATTGAGTCGCCTCATCAAATTGAACATTCACTTCAGGTACTTTAATCAGTGCCGCCGCCGCTGCCTTAATTAGCATGTCATTAATAGAAAGTTTCACTTGTGGAACAGTCTCATTAATCTGCTTACGTAGTTTTTGCAAAGCTTCTACGTTGAGATCGACCACTAAGCGGAAATGCGGTGCGTTACGTTTTGCAGCCTGTAACCGTGAAGCAATCGCTTTACGCATCCCATTCATCGCCACCGTCGTAACGGTTGATTGTGGTTGAGTTGCACATTGCAAAGGTTGTTCACTTACCGACACTGGGTTATTACGATAGTAAACTGCCTCAACATCTTCTTTACAGACACGGCCACGAGTACCTGAAACACGACAGTCATTTAGGTTAATGCCCCACTGCTTTGCTAAACGACGTGCTACAGGCGTCGCTAAAACTTGGCTATCATCGGCCGTAGATTTAACCACTTTAGCTTGAGTTTGCTGCTTAACATCAGGCCATTGACCACCAGCAGCCTGTACAGTCTTCTGGATGTCTTGAACACTAATACGTCCTTCACGACCAGAACCTGTGACTTTTGCCAAGTTTACATTGTGCTTTTCTGCAAGCTTTAATGCATGTGGTGTTGCAAACAACTCATTAGATGTTTGATAACCTTGTAATGACTCGGGTACAGCGTAGTCATCTTTCGCTACCTTTGCAGGAGCTGAAGCACTAGCTGCTACAGTCTGTGGTTGTTCTGCTTTTTCAGCAACAGGTGCAGATGTTTCCGCTTTACTTTGCTCCGAAGGTGCTTCAGGTGCTTGAGCTGCTGAACCACCTAGTGATGCGATAAACTTTTCAATTTCTGCATCAGAAACTTCACTATCAGCACATACGGCAATAAGACCACCAACAGGTAAAGTATCACCATCTTTCGCTAAAATTTTACGGAGCGTTCCAGCAAAAGGCGCTTCTAACACATTGACGATTTTTGTGGTTTCAATTTCACAAATTTCATCGCCCTTATTAAAGCTATCACCCTCTTTAATCAACCATTGGGCGATCGTGCCTTCTTCCATGGATAATCCCCATTTCGGGATCTCCAGCGTTTTAATTTCGCTCATCCTAAGCCTCCAATGTTTTTCGCACAGCTTGCTCAATACGCTCTACACTTGGAATCCATTCTTTTTCTAAAACTGGAGAGAATGGAACAGGCGTATGTGGTGGTGTTACGAGTTCAACAGGTGCTTTCAAATAGTGGAAACCTTTTTGCGCGATCAGTGCAGCCACATCATGACCAAAGCCACAGCGTGCTGCTGATTCATCCACAATAACCACACGCCCAGTCGATGCAACAGACTCTAAAATTCCTTCTTCATCAAGAGGTGAAATTGTTCGAGGGTCGACCACTTCAACTGAAATACCATCTTTTGCAAGTTTGTCTGCTACTTCATTAGCGCGATGTACCATCAAACCTAAAGCAATAATGGTCACGTCTGTTCCTTCACGGGTGTAATTTGCTACACCAAAAGGAATGGTATATGCATCATCTGGAACTTCGCCTTTAATGTCATAAAGCATTTTATGTTCACAGAACACTACAGGGTCATCATCTCTAATAGCCTGAATTAATAGCCCTTTCACATCATATGGGCTAGATGGAACCACAACTTTTAAGCCCGGAACCGCAGCAAATACGTTATACGGTGACTGAGAATGCTGAGCTGCCGCAGAGAAACCTGCGCCAATCATGCCACGTACAACCATTGGCGCTTTTGCTTTTCCGCCAAACATATAACGGAATTTAGCGGCTTGGTTATAGAGCATGTCATGACACACGCCATAGAAATCCATAAACATTAAATCGGCAACAGGACGTAAACCTGTTGCTGCAGCACCAGCAGCCATACCGATAATTGCAGACTCGGTAATTGGGGTATCAATAACACGTTCCGAACCAAATTCTGTCCATAAACCTTTGGTTACGCCCAGTACACCACCGAAACCTTCTAACTGGTTTTCTTCAGTGTTTTTACCGCCGTGCCCACCGCGGACATCTTCACCAACAACAAATACGGTTGGATCACGGCGCATTTCTGATTCAATGGCTTCTTTAATTGCATTACGAAAACTTTTATTTGGCATCTTTACTATTCCTTTAGTAAGAGACATAGACGTCAGTAAGGAGTTGTTCTGGTTTCGGATATGCCGCAGCACGGGCTTTAGCAACGGCATCATCAACATTTGCCTTTGAAGCTGCATCAATCTCGTCTAGTTTGGCTTCATCAATTTTGCCTTTGACTTTTTCTCGGAAAATTTTCAAAGGATCTTTATTTTCTTTGATGAACTCGACTTCTTCTTTAGAACGAATCAAGCCAGGATCACCTTCGAAGTGGCCATAAAAACGGTTTGTAATGGTTTCAATGACACTTGGACCTTCACCACGGCGCGCGCGTTCAATGGCAGTTTGAGCGGCTTCATAAACGGCAAAGAAGTCTGTACCATCAACTTTAACTGCAGGTAAACCAAAACCTGCTGCACGACCAGCAATGTCTTTGCTTCCTACTGCGTAATCATGACCAGTCCCCTCACCAAAACCGTTATTTTCGAAAACGAAAATGACTGGAAGTTTAAGAACAACTGCCATGTTCATTGCTTCAAAAGTAAGACCTTGGTTTGAACCGCCGTCACCTGTAAAAGATAGTCCGACGCCACCAGTCTTTAAGGTTTTCGCTGTCAACGCCGCACCAATTGCTAAAGGAGGTCCCCCACCCACAATCCCGTTGGCACCGAGCATACCTTTATCTAAATCGGCAATATGCATAGAACCGCCTTTTCCACGGCACAGCCCGTCATCTTTACCGAAAATTTCCAGCATCATGGCGTGAATGTCACAGCCTTTTGCAATACAGTGTCCATGTCCACGGTGTGTTGAAGTGATATAGTCTTTGTCGGTTAAATTTTCGCAAATCCCGACTGCTACAGCTTCTTCACCACTGTATAAGTGAATAAAGCCAGGAATATCACCATTGGTATTTTCTTCATGAAGTCGATCCTCAAATTCACGAATATCACGCATGCGTTTATATGCTGCGAGTAATTGCTCTTCCGTTAATTGCATATCCTTTTCCTTTATTATCTTGATTATTAAAAATCAACCAAGTTTCAGCGAGAGTTATATATTTCGCTATAAATAATAAAGCTCAATTTAATTTAATATGCTATTAGACTAAAAATTTTTAAATGGTTTTTATGGCTATTATTTTTTATTTTTCACAAACTTACATCGAAAAAATAAAATTAAAAAAATTTTAATACATTTCATTAACTTGAAAAACAAACCTTTAACCAACCTTTATTAATTTATAATATTTGCTGTGCACTATACGCATTAATAAATTCTTTATTTTTTGTTTATATAAATAAGGTTTTTATTATAACCAGTCTAGTTGCAAATTAATTTAATATAAAATGGAATTTTATATATGGACTTAAAAAGGCAAATAGAAACAGGTGTAAAGTTAAGAGGAATAGATAAAGTTTCTCGTATTCCTATTAAAATTTTACCTACCGAAGAATTACCTAAAAAACCTGAATGGATTCGAGCAAAAATAACTGATTTCGAAGAAATTCAACGTATCAAAAATTTATTACGCCAACAAAAGCTACATAGTGTTTGCGAAGAGGCCGCATGTCCAAATCTACCTGAATGTTTTGGTGGTGGTACGGCAACATTTATGATTATGGGAGATATTTGTACAAGACGTTGCCCTTTCTGCGATGTAGCACATGGTCGTCCAAAACCGCTAGATGAAGATGAACCTAAGCATTTGGCAGAAACAGTCGCAAATCTAAACTTAAAGTATGTCGTGATTACCTCAGTAGACCGCGACGATCTACATGATGGCGGCGCTGCACATTTTGTAAAGTGTATTGAAGAAATTAGAAAACGTTGTCCAGAAACATTGATTGAGATTTTAGTACCAGATTTTCGCGGTCGTTTAGAGACAGCTCTTTCAACTCTAAGCTTATCGCCTCCAGATGTGTTTAATCATAATATTGAGACGGTACCACGTTTATATAAAGCGATGCGTCCCGGTTCGGACTATCAGCATTCATTAAATTTATTAAAACGTTTTAAAAAATACTGTCCAGATATCAAAACTAAATGCGGCCTAATGGTAGGGCTAGGAGAAATTGAAGCTGAGGTTATTGCTCTACTCAACGATTTAAAAGATCATGATGTAGATTTAGTGACTATTGGACAATATTTACAGCCCTCTAAATCACATGCCCCTATTCACCGGTTTGTGAAGTTACAAGAATTTGAAAGATACACTCAGCATGGCCAGCGTTTAGGCTTTAAAAATATCTGGAGTGCGCCAATGGTCCGTTCTAGCTATTTTGCCGATCGGCAATATTTCGGTGAACCTGCACCAAAGCCATTTTCAAGAGAGGATGTTTTGTCATAGGGCGAGGCGAAATAACAAAATTTACCCAATAGGATAATAGTCAAACCGTTTAAAATTATTTAAGGTAAATGAAATAACGAGGAAATAGTCACAATAAGAAAGCTAAACCTGTTGAGCGGCC
Source organism: Acinetobacter sp. ABJ_C1_1 (assembly GCF_044684115.1). NCBI lineage: Bacteria > Pseudomonadati > Pseudomonadota > Gammaproteobacteria > Moraxellales > Moraxellaceae > Acinetobacter > Acinetobacter sp. ABJ_C1_1. Next base: position 119,432 of record NZ_JBITPU010000003.1, read on the forward strand.
ACGGATACGCCATTTCAACGATAAAGGAACTTCGATATGGATATGTCAAAACAATTATTATTGCCTTCTACAGACAACCTTCCGTCTTTCTTTAGACCGGAAACAATCTCTGAAACGCCTTGTTTAGGAAAAAAGCCGTCACTCGATCTAGATGCGGCTCCTATATTTGATCTAGATCAGGAATGGCAACATTCCTTATTTGGTCGTTCAATCCAAGAGTGTCATAGAAATTTGATGCACATTGCTGAAGATGCAGATATGGCAATTGGGGTAACTGACCCTCACGGTACTTTACTCTGGACATGGAGTAGTACGCCTATGCGTTCATCTGCTGAACAGGTCCATTTTGTTGAAGGTGGGCAATGGTCAACTCAAGCAGTTGGACAAAATGCAATTGGTCTTGCCCTAAATACACATGCTGCAAGCTGTGTTTATTCGCATGAAAATCAGATGAACAGCGTTAGAGACTGGGTATGTTATGCAGCACCTATAACCGATGCAAGTACAGGCCAGTTTTACGGCATTATGAACCTATCAACGAAGTACCAAAAGCATAACTCTCTTGGAATTTTAGCTGTTGAACGTTGTGCCGATATTGTAAAACAAGCCATTCAACTTCATCAAAAAAACATTTTATATATTAAGGCTCTAGGCACACCTAAAGTTCAATATAACCAACATGGACTAACACTTACACAGCGCCAAATCGAAATTTTATGTATTCTTGCGCTGTGCCCAGAAGGTATAAACCTAGAAGAACTGCACTACGCCTTATATGGCGACCGCCCAGTGAGTACCACTACACTAAAAGCTGAACTCTCTCAACTTCGAAACCTGATTCCCGATGTGATCGAGTCACGACCATATAGACTTAACTGTGAAATTCAATGTGACTTTCTTATGGCTGAGCAAGCACTAAACTTAGGTTTTACTGCAACCACTTTAACACTTTATAGAGGTAGTTTTTTAGCCAAGTCAGAAAGTCCATTTTTATGTGCTTGGAGAGACTGTTTTGATGCTCGATTGAGCCATGTAATTTATCAAATTGACGATATAGACCAACTGTTACGTGTAGTCAGTCGTGTACCTGACCGTGTGGATGCCGTTGAACGCCTACTTGAATTATTACCCGAAGAAACACCTTATCGGGCAAAACTTTTAAAATTACTTGAATAAAATATAAGGGAGAATATCTAACAATATTCTCCCTTTTTTAAATGAGATCAAGCAGAAGCTTTAAGCTGTACTCTATAGCAATCATCTAAAGCCAGCTCGTAATAACGTAATCCTTCTTCGGCAGCATGAAATGCTTTTTGCTGCCAATCTGGTCGGTCATTCGACAAACGTTTAATCAACTCCATGGCTTCATAAGGATGTAAATCATCATAATGCGCATGGGCACGTAACCAAGCTAAAGAACGCTTATCAATCGTGACGTCAGGATGCTCTGTATAAGCATGTATGCCTTTATAGACCTGAATAGACCAGTCACCTGTCGCCCATTCAATTGCTAAATTGGTCGCAGCCAGACATTCAGCTAAATTACCACGATGACTCATATTCCATAAAAAGTGATTCACCGCATTCATTGCAGCTGGGGGCCGCACGCTATCAAGCTGGTCTACAGTTAACCCAAAACCTTTCGCCCAATCACGATACCACTGTAAATGGCGTTCTTCGACTTTAATATTTTGAATTAACCAATCTCGTGTTTCTGTTACACCCGGTTCAGCAAAAGCAGTCGCCTTAGCTAACGCACCAGCCATATATGACGGGAAATGTGCTACCAGTGGATAGAAATTGAGTAAAGCATAACGGAAACTCTCTAGGCTCAATCCCCCATTGGCCATTTCAGTAAAAAACGGATGTTTACTCACCCGCTCCTTAACTGGTAAAAGATCATCCCAAAACCGCTGAGACCATTCATTATGCGCTGTAATTTCTAAACTCATTCCATATTGATTTAAAGCAGTCATTGCTAATTTTCCTATTTATATGACAGCAATCATCTGTACTTCACGGCTATAAGTCTATCCGAAAATGATAAAGATACAATCTTTAATCGACCATTAGTAATTTTTTCTCAAAGGTTTTGAATCTTTAGATAATTGTGACGCTAATCATTGAAATGTCGTGATTTTTATCACAATAAGGGCCTATAAAAATCATTACTTTTTTAAAAAATCTGTATTATTATTTTGAATAAACCACACAATATATAACCAATATTTTTAGATGGAACTTTAATAAAACAAGTCGCATTTTATGCCAACTTCCAATATAGAGAGCATTAATTATGAAGTTGCAAGGTTCCAATATATTGGGACAGGAACAAATAGATTTATTAACCACACGCGGATTAAATTTCGTATGGTTTCCAAAGCAACTTGAAACGATCTATCGTTTTCAATATCAAAATGGTGCGGCCTATGAGTTTCGCTATAGAGCACCTATTATTTTAATATTATATTTATTTTTAAGCTTTGGTATATACCAAGTCTTACCAACCGACCAAGTTTTATCCTGGTTAAGCTATTATTCTTGGGTAGGTATAATTGTTTTAATTGCATGGATTTTATCGTTTATTAAAAAATTAAATCAGTGGTTTGATTATTATGTTGGAATTGGCTCTGCTTCCGCTGTCGCTATCACCTTTATTTTAATTAACGTTTTAGAAAATGGCCAAGATAATGTACTTTTTCATGCAGCAATGATGTATGCGATTGTGATTATCTATGGTGCGGTAGGTATGCGCTTTTATACTGCGATCATTGCAGGATGGGTCGGCGGTTTGGTTGGTATTTTAGTCAGTACTTATGTGAAAGGTGACATAGATTGGACCTTTTTGAACCGCACATATACGTTTAGTAGTTTCTTAGGAATGACACTTGCTTATGCTACAGACCGTCAGCACCGAGAAAACTATTTACAAAACTGTATGATTGAGCTCAACCGTATTGAACTCATGCAACAAGCGCAGCAGTTGTCTTTGCTTTCACAGCAAGATGCTTTAACTGGGCTTGCTAACCGACGTTATCTTGATGAAACACTAGACAATGAATGGCGTCGTGCACTGCGCCATGAAACACCACTTACTATTATGATGGTGGATATCGACTTCTTTAAACCCTATAACGATACCTTAGGACATCTTAAAGGCGATCAGTGCTTAAAAGATATTGCTACAGCAATTTCTTCAATTGCTGCTCGTAGTGGAGATTTAGTTGCCCGTTATGGTGGTGAAGAATTTTTACTTCTCTTCCCTATGACCAATGCTCAGCAAGCTCAAATTCAAGTCGAAAGATTAATGAACGCAATTAAAAAAATTGCCATTGTTCATCCATGTAGTAGCGTTTCACCATACGTAACCATTAGTGTGGGTGTGGCAACCACAATTCCACGTTTAAATGATTCAATTTCTGCCTTTGTTAGCCGTGCAGATCATGCACTCTATCAAGCAAAAACAAATGGCCGTAATCAGTATCAAATTGCTATAAATCAAGAACAAATTGTAGATTTAACTTAATTATTCATAGGTCTTCTAATTAAAAAATTGTGCTCAATAACAATAAAAAAGCCACATACTTTGAGTTATGTGGCTTTTTTACGTCAACCAAGTCTCTATGGTTCAATTGGTGCAAATGGAGGAACAACATCTGCATTTTGAGCTCGATTTCGCAAGAAATGGTCCATTAAAACTATTGCTAACATTGCTTCAGCAATTGGAGTTGCTCGAACGCCCACGCACGGATCATGACGGCCTTTAGTTAACACATCAGTATCTTCACGATTTAAATTAATCGTTTTACCTGGAGTTGTAATACTTGCAGTCGGTTTTAGTGCAATCGCCACACGAATAGTCTGGCCACTTGAGATACCGCCCAAAATACCACCCGCATGATTCGCCAAGAAACCCTGACTCGTCAATTCATCACGTGTTTCATGACCAAACTGACCTGCTACAGCAAAACCATCACCGATTTCAACGCCTTTAACCGCATTAATACTCATCATGGCATGTGCAATATCAGCATCTAAACGGTCAAAAACAGGCTCACCCCAACCAACAGGAACTTTCTCAGCTAAGATTTCTAGCTTAGCACCACAGCTTGTACCTTGTTCACGTAAAGACGTCACCAATGCTTCAAAACGAGGAACAGCATCTACATCGCCACAGAAAAACGGATTATTTGGAACTTCATTCCAATCTAGTTTTTCGGCAATTTCGTTACCAATTTGAGTGACATGACCACGAATCAAAACACCAAATTTTTCTGCTAAATATTTCTTCGCAATAGCACCAGCTGCAACACGCATAGCAGTTTCACGAGCACTTGAACGGCCACCACCACGATAATCACGGAAACCATACTTTTGTGTATAAGTATAATCCGCGTGACCCGGTCTAAAGGTTTGCGCAATATTCCCATAATCTTTCGATTTTTGGTCAGTATTACGAATGAGTAAACCAATTGGTGTACCTGTGGTTTTACCTTCAAATACCCCTGAAATGATTTCAACTTGATCAGGTTCTTTACGCTGGGTAGCAAATTTCGATGTACCAGGCTTACGGCGGTCCAAATCTATTTGCAGATCTTCTTCAGTTAATGCAAGGCCTGGTGGCACTCCATCAACAATAGCCATTAAACCAACACCATGCGATTCACCGCATGTGGTTACACGAAAGAGTTGTCCAATAGTGTTCCCTGCCATACGTACAACTCCTTAAGCTTGTTCTGCAAATAATTTTCTATAACGACGACATTGTTCAGCAGTCAAAGCAAAAATACCTGAACCACCTTTTTGGAAAGTAAGCCAGTTAAACTCAACAGTATTGAAGTTCTGACGCATAGCCCATTCAGAGTTACCGACTTCAATTACAATTAAACCATCTTCTGTTAAATAATCTGCCGCTTGAGCTAACATTTTACGAACTAAGTCTAAACCATCTTGTCCTGCTGCCAATGCAAGTTCAGGCTCATGCAAAAACTCTTCTGGTAAATCAGCCATATCTTCGGCATCAACGTACGGCGGGTTACTTACGATTAAATCGTACTGGTTTTCAGCTGGAATCTTGGCGAACAAGTCAGATTCAAGTAATGCAACTTGATATTGCTTATTGTGATGTTCAACATTAATCGATGCTACTTCTAAAGCTTCTTTAGAAATATCTGTTGCATCTACTTCTGCGTCTGGATAAGCATAAGCTAAAGCCACTGCAATACAGCCAGAACCTGTACACATATCTAAAATACGTTGTGGTATCTTAGGCTTGGTATTTTCTGGTAGGTTGTTGAGTGCTTCACGCATTTGACCATTTTCATCTAAACAATACGGCGCAAAACGTTGCTCAATTAATTCTGCAATTGGTGAACGTGGAATAAGTACACGCTCATCTACATAAAATGGCTTATTGAAGAAGTAAGCTAAATTTAATAAATAAGATGTCGGAATACGATCATTAATACGACGCTCCAACAAACTTAAAAATTCTGCTTTTTCACTTGGTAAAAGCTTAGCATCTAAAATTTCTGCGTCTGCTGACCATTCAAGAGATAAGGTTTGTAAAACTAATGCAGAGCTTTCTGCAAAATAATCTTCAGTACCTTGTCCTAAATGTGCATCATGTTGACGTAATGCTGATACCCCAAAACGAATAAAATCTCGAATTGTTGATAAATTTTCAGCAGCTTCCTGTAAATGTTCAGGGCTAATCGTCGGTCGCTCCACTTAGGCGTCTCCAAAGGCAAATTTTGCAAAGTGACTATTCTACTGAGTGAGACAAAGCAACGCAACGCTTTGCCTTGTGAACCAGTGTTTTACATATCAATCTATGACAATCACACGTTAAAATCAGAATACTTTGTTTTAATTAAGAAATAATGAACTTTATAAGTAACGCTAAAGATAGTCTTTGAAACAAAAAAGCGGCCTTTAAATACTGACCGCTTATTAACTCTAGTTGTCTTAAAGCTTAAGCTTTTCTGCAACATAGTCAGAATCTTTATCTCCACGACCCGACAGATTCACCACAATCATGGTTTCTTTCGGTAGCTTTGGTGCTTCGCGAATTGCCCAAGCCACAGCGTGTGAGCTTTCAAGCGCAGGAACAATCCCCTCAACACGCGATAATGTCATAAAAGCATTTAAACATTCTTGATCAGTTGCAGTGCTATATTCCACACGTCCTAAATCTTTTAAGAAACTATGCTGTGGACCAACACCTGGATAGTCCAATCCTGAAGCAATAGAATGCACAGGTAAAGGTTCACCAGCTTCATTTTCAAGTACATAACACGCCATGCCATGAATTTGGCTTGGTTTACCTAATGTTAGGGTTGCTGAGTGCATATTGGTATCTAACCCATGTCCAGCGGGTTCAACTCCAACAAGTTTTACATCTGGATCATTTAAAAATGCCGTAAAGGCACCAATCGCATTTGAACCACCACCAATACATGCCACCACATAATCTGGATTTTTTCCAAAGCGCTGGTGTGTTTGATCTTTAATTTCATTGCCAATAATTGATTGGAAATCTCGAACCATTTTCGGAAATGGATGTGGCCCAACCACAGAACCAATCGCATAAATAAAGTTTTTAGGGTCTTTTAAATATTCTTCAAACGCACTATCTACAGCATCCTTTAAGGTTGCTGTACCGCGAGTGACCGATACCAAATGTGCACCTAAAATTTTCATTTTGACCACATTTGGATGTTCTTTTTCAATATCAACTTGACCCATGTGAATTTCACACGGAATACCCACTAAAGCACACGCTGTTGCCAAAGCAACGCCATGTTGACCCGCACCCGTCTCGGCAATGACTTTCTTTTTGCCCATATACTTAGCAAGTAGAGCCTCACCTAAACAGTGATTGATTTTATGGGCACCGGTATGATTTAAGTCTTCACGCTTTAAATAAATTTGTGCGCCGCCTAACTGTTCTGAAAGGCGTTTTGCATGAAATAAAGGACTTGGACGACCGACATAATTTGCAAAGAGGTCTGATAATTCATTTTGAAATTCTGGTGTGTGGCGAATTTCTTCGTAAGCAGCATTAATTTCATCCATTGCTTCTTTTAAATGTGGAGGAATAAATTGACCTCCATACTCACCAAAAAATCCTTGTTCATTTGGCAAAGCAATACCATTAATTTGATGTTGCATATCATCCCTCTTTTTAAATTATTAAAGTTATCAAGTTTATCGAGAAAGGTAGCGCGTTAAGTCTTCAATGCCTTTTAGCGTCATTGGGTACATATGGTTTTCAAAAATCTCTTTAATCCAACCAGTCGTTTGAGTGTAATGCCAATACCCTTCTGTTTCAGGGTTTAACCATGCTGTTTTATCAAAATGCTGACGTAGGCGGCGTAACCAAACTTCACCTGCTTCATCATTCATATATTCAACTGAACCACCTACCGATTTCAGCTCATACGGTGCCATACTGGCATCACCTACGACAATTACACGATAGTCACGTCCATAGGTATGGAACAAGTCCCATGTGTTCATGCGAGTAGCTGTTCTTCGATAGTTATCTTTCCACACATAGTCATAAAGACAATTATGGAAATAAAAGTATTCAAGCGTTTTAAATTCTGTTTTAGCTGCACTAAATAACTTTTCACATTGGGCAATGTGCGCATCCATCGAACCGCCAACATCAAACAACATCAGTACTTTGATTCGATTGCGACGCTCTGGCACCATCTGAACATCCAAGATACCTTGCTTGGCTGTTTCCCGAATCGTTCCGTCAACATCTAACTCTTCAGCTGCACCTTGGCGAGCAAATTTGCGTAAACGTCGTAAAGCAATTTGCATTTGGCGAGTACCAAGAACTTGGTCGTCATCTAGGTTTTGGTATTTACGCTGTTCCCAGACTTTAACCGCCGAACGTTTACGACCCGGCCCACCAATTCTGACGCCTTCTGGATGGTCACCAAAAGCGCCAAAGGGTGAAGTTCCACCTGTGCCAACCATACGGTTACCACCTTGGTGTTTTTTATGCTGTTCACGTAAACGCTCTTCTAGCATTTTCATTAGTTCTTCTAAAGAACCTGCTTTTTGAAGTTCAGCTCTTTGCTCTGGTGTTAAATGCTTTTCGAGAAGTTCTAAATCGAACCAGTCTTTTGGAAGTTTATGGACTTGCTTGAGCAACTCATCAATATCAAAGGTTTCTATGCCATCAAAGTAATCTTTCATGGCACGATCAAACTTATCAAAAAAGCGTTCATCTTTAACTAAAATGGTTTTAGCAAGTTGATAGAACTCTTCCTGATCGGCAAAAACTAAACCTTCACTCACCGCACGATTTAAATCAATGAGTTCACGAGTTGTAACTGGAACACCATATTTTCGTAAGGTGTAAAATAACCGCACAAACATGGGTTATTCCCTCCTTTAACGTCGCGACATGAAAGCCAAACGTTCAAGCAATTGCACATCTTGCTCGTTTTTAATAAGTGCGCCATACAAAGGTGGAATAGCTTTTGATGTATCTCGATTACGTAGTACATCTTCAGGCATATCATCTGCCATAAGCAGACTCAACCAATCGATCAGTTCAGATGTAGATGGGGGTTTCTTTAAATTAGGAATTTCACGGAGTTTGAAGAAAACTTGAAGCGCTTCATTTACCAAAGTCGCAGAGATATTTGGGAAATGTACCGAGATAATTTCACGCATAGTTGCTTCGTCTGGAAACTCGATGTAGTGGAAGAAGCAACGACGCAGGAACGCATCTGGTAATTCTTTTTCATTATTTGAAGTAATAATTACGATTGGACGTTGAGTAGCCGTAATCGTTTCGCCTGTTTCATAAACATAAAAAGACATCTTATCAAGTTCATGTAACAAGTCATTTGGAAACTCGATGTCCGCCTTATCAATTTCATCAATTAAAAGCACACAACGCTCTTCACTGGTGAAAGCTTCCCACAGTTTACCGGGCTTAATATAGTTCTTAATATCGTAAACACGATCGTCACCCAATTGGCTATCACGCAAGCGAGACACAGCATCGTATTCATATAAGCCTTGCTGTGCCTTAGTTGTTGACTTGATGTGCCAAGTGATGAGTTTTAAACCAAGACTTTCTGCCACTTGCTCAGCAAGTAAAGTTTTACCTGTACCCGGCTCACCTTTAACCAATAAAGGCTTTTGCAAGGCACGAGCTGCTTTTACAGCAAGTTTAAGACTATCAGTCGCGATATATTGATCTGTACCGGTAAAATGTTGGGTATCAGCAGACATGTAGAGACCTTATTTTTCTATTTCAATGGTTAGATGGAACGCATGCTTTTGTTTGTTGTATATTTTGACCAACAATAGCCAATAACCAAACCTAGACCGATTACAAATAGAATTAAGGATAAATTTGACCAGATTAAAGGACTGTCTTTAGTTAAAACACCAAACAGTAGTCCAAAAATAGCTGGTGCTACAGATGCATTCGGCCCTTCCGAAACGGTTGGCGTCACCAAAATAGCAAAAACAACTAACCAGCTTATTGCACCAAAAGTAGCAGGTAAGCGGCGCATTAAACGCCACCAACACCACAAGGCAATAATAGCGCCAACGCCATAAGCTGTTAAAGCAATGATCTCTTCAGGAATTGCATCGAGAGAAGAAAGTAATTGATTTAAAACTCCAGCTTGATCTTCACGCACCACGTAAGCCCTCTGGTTCAACTGCATTTGGGTTAATTAACCCTTCTGGCGGCATCTGAATAAAGAAACCTTTTGTTTGTAATGAGTCTAGAACATGTAAAACATTTACACGCGCTAATTTACGTGTTGGAGCCAATTCTAAATGCATGACAAACGTTGCACGACCAAATGCTTGTAAAACAGCTTCTGGAACTTTTTCAAACGGATCGGTTTGCTCCGTATCATCAGGATAGTTTGGACGAGCAATATAAATGTACATTTCATCTTTTTTGCTCGATCTATAAATATCACAGTGCATTTCAAATCAACTCTTGAACTAAGGACAGCATACATGAAAAAAAACAACAGACACACGCAGGTTTGTTTACGCATCAGTCGTTTTTTCTTTTCTTGCGAAATATTAACCCACAACAATCATTAAGGTCGATAAATAACTTTTAATTTTCTAAAGTTTTAAATTTTTCAACCTTTATTAAGCCGTTAATTTTACATAAAAAATCTTTTTATTTACTTTTATAAAATGAAAAAATTACATTTTAAAAACAATAAAACTCAGCCCAAAACAGATTGGACTCAGCTTAATATATTGAAAATAATAAATTTAATTCAAATAAAATTTTAAATAAACTCTAAATAACATTCAACTTATGCATACAGGATAAGACATTATTTAACCGATTTTAAATTCGGATGTGTTTCAATAATAGAATAGAAGATCTTAAAACAAAATATGGAGGTCTATGCTATGTCTCGTGGCGATAAATCATCTTATACAGCAAAGCAAAAGCGTCAGGCTAAACATATTGTTGAGAGTGAAGTAGATAGAGGTCATTCTCAAGAAGAAGCTGAACGTATTGCATGGTCTACCGTCAATAAACAAGATGGCGGTGGCAAGAAAAAATCACATTAAAATTACCACTGGATACTTCTTTGGTTAACTTGATGACTAAAGAAGTATCCTACTAATAAGCTAAACAAAGATTTTAAAAGACTCTTGAGCTCTGCATATAGTCATTACTCACCTGATTTAACGCATTCAAAATTATGCTGTCATCTTGAGTAAGTAAGGCTTTATTTAAATGACTCATGTAATTCATTAACGTTTCTTTAGAAGCTTGCGCAAACTCGGTAGCCACTGCTTCATCTTCATATAAGATGACATAACTACGAGCAAACCCATAAATGAGATAAGTTGCTGCTTTTTCATTTAAATCTGAAGATTGCTTGAGATACTGCTCACACGCATTTTTTAAGTTTTTAAATGCATCTGTACCAGTAGATTGATTTTTGAAAGATGAAAGTATTGCTTGGAAGTTCATATCCATATTCCACTCAAAAAGTAAAGCTACAGAAGAAGCACAAACCTGTCAAACAATATATTGATTTTTATAAATTTAGATTGTAAAAAATTATAAGAAACGCCCTAAATTATGGGCGTTTGATTGAACAAAAGTTTAGAAACTAACTTCAATATTGACCGTTGTACCAGACTGTTCAATATTGGTTGAAACATTGAAACCGCGCGTCTTTAGCTCTTCCTCTACCTGTGTAATATGTTCAGGATGCAAAGCATCTATTGGAAATTGAAACACTGCTCGACGTTTACCTTCTTTCGAGATTTCCTCAGTTCCAGATAAGATTTTTTCCAACAGTATTGCTTGATCTATTTTGACATCTTTAGCATTTTTTCTTGCCTGTTCAGCATTAAAATTATTAGTCATGTTTATCTCTCTAGTTATTAGTAACTTTCATTTATAGCATAAAAAATTAATCTCAATATTAACTTATTATTGATTTTAAAAACTTTTTACGGCTGTACAAATAAAATTAGAGGCCTCCTCTCCCCGAGAAGGCCTCTATATTTCTGCACCGAAACAAACTTATAGTTATATATTGTTTATTTTGAAATTGTTTTTCTTGCTGCCAAGAATATACAGACCTGTATATATACGCAATTGAATTTTTCTCACGAATAAAGTTAATTTAATTCAGCATAATCATATGAAATTAAGATTAACTCATATTTATAGTATTTAAACTTTAAAAAAACCTAAGAATATAAAGTACAACTAAATAAAAGATTAAATTTATAAAGATGACCTTATAAAAGAGCTTTATTTTAAATTAAAATTAACCACCATTATTAGAACAAATATTAATCAAATAAGTTATTTTTAAATACGAAATGCTCATTTGAACTGAAAACACCTTGGTAAATTTAAAATAACAGAGTTGCTTTCTCTTCTGTAAATAGTTGAATAAGTGGTTTGGTGAGTAATTCGTAGCGCCAACCCAACAAGTAATCGGGCAAATCTTGTTCATCACCTTTAGAAAGTACATGCTGATGAATTGCATTTAACCATTTCTTACGCAGTAAAACTTCTTTCGGAATGGAGGTTTGCTCTATAGCATTTGCAATTAACGCGTCCATTTTATCTAGAGTTTCTTTTGACGTAATTTTAAAAGGTTTAGCAATTTTAGCTGGCCATTGCCCTTCTACTGGTAAATCCTTTAAAAGATCCAGAATAATCTTGCCATATTCACGAACAACATTTGGACGGATATCTCTTACTTGAGATAATTGAAAATTATTACGTGGATTTTTTTCGACCAAATCAATCATTGTCGAGTTTCTAAGGATAAAACTACGTGGCTGATTGGTTGCTTTAACTATATGTTCGCGCCATTCACTTAAATTCTGCAATTGCATTAATTGACGGCGTGAATGTCGATAGTTGCCTACATCTGTATAGAGTAATGACGTTGGTGTTTCACTAATAATTTCTTTGGTTAGACTACTACAGTCTTCAAGAACATATTCATAAAGCCCTTTTTGCTTAAGCTGATCCTTAATATGGTTAGCCAACTGCATAAGGTATAAAACATCATTTGCTGCATAGCATAACTGTTGAGGAGACAAAGGTCTTGCTAACCAGTCAGATCGAGTTTGGTCTTTTTCAATGTCAATCTCTAAACAAAGCTTTAAAGCACCTTGATAGCTTACTTGTAAACCATGTCCTAAAAAGGAAAGTCCAACTTGAGTATCAAAAACATTTAATAGGTTTTGTTCATCAGCATAGTGATAGATTAAATCGATATCTTCACCACACGCATGAAAAATATTTTGTTGAGCAACAAAGATTTTTTTCCAAAACTCACTTAAGTCTAGCGATACGCCATCCAGCAAATATACGTTTCCGTTGACATTGACTTGACAGACTCCAAGTTTAGGCCAAAGGGTATCAACCTTAATAAATTCTGTATCAAGTCCATATGTTGAACATTGATCCATTTGTTGAAGAACATCAACCAATTCGGTTTGCTGTTGGATAAACTGAAACATGCTTTCTCAAGTAAATGCAAAGAGTGCTTTAAACTCTGGTATATATAACATAGCAATAGAAAAATGCTACTGAATCCATGATGAATAATCTATTTTTGAACAATTTTCCAAAAAAGAGATAATTTTTTGATCATTATTTTAAATTTTCAATTTAAGATCCTTATAAAAATTTATTTTTTACAAACAGCTTTTTTTAATTTATATATTCATTAAGTCATTTTTAAAAATATGTTTTTGTCTTTTAAAAAGATTTTTTTAATAATAAAACTTATATTTTAAAAAATCTTTGAAATAAGCACCGAGGTACTTATTTCATACGCATACGGTTATGTACCGCCTGACTTAATGTATGACTATCAACATATTCAAGCTCACCACCTTGTGGTACACCTTGAGCAATACGTGTCATGTGAATAGGTAAATGCTTCGTCGCTTCAACCAAATAATGCGCTGTCGCCTGACCTTCTACAGTAGCGTTAGTTGCCAAAATGACTTCTTCGATAGTACCTTGGCTTAAACGCTGGATTAGGTAAGGAATACCTATTTCTTCTGGCCCAATTCCATCTAATGGAGAAAGATGCCCACCCAACACATGGTATTTACCACGGAAACTACCACTTTGCTCAATTGCCATCACATCTGCCGGAGATTCAACCACACAGAGCAGTTGATCATCTCTTTCTGTTGAAGCGCAAATATCACAAATTTCGTGCTCAGTTAAAGAGTGGCAAACACTACATTCGTGGATATAACTTGATGCTTCATGTAGAGCATGCGCTAAAGCAAATGCACCTTCACGATTTTTCATCAACAGATGTAAAGCCATACGTTGAGCCGACTTCGGTCCAACGCTAGGCAAAATACGTAAAGCTTGAACGAGCTGTTCAAATCTATCACTAAACACTGAATTTCCTTAGAACATGCCCGCTAAGCCAGGAGGTAAACCCATGCCAGAGTTAGCTTTTTGCATTTTTTCTTCAGAAACTACTTCTGCTTGACGTACAGCATCATTAACAGCAGCTGCGATTAAGTCTTCAATCATATCTGGTTCATCTTGAAGCAATTCTGGATTAATTTCGATACGTTTTACGATATAACGACCAGTCATGGTTACTTTAACTAAACCACCACCCGCTTCAGCGTGTACTTCAGTTTGAGCAAGCTCTTCTTTGGCCTTTTTTATATTTGATTCCATATCTTTTTGCATGCGCTGCGCTTGCTGCATGAGCATATTGATATTCATAAACCTAACTCCGTATCTCTACCAAATATAATTGATAGTCACATAACACTTCAGAACTTAAACTCTTTTAGTCCCTCAACCCATCATAAAGAGCATTGAGGTCATTACGTTTAAATCAAAATTAATCTGTAATTCTGACACAATAAATTAATGTTTTCTATTGGTATCTATGAAACTATTTTCGCTAACTCATAAGTTTAAAGCTTTCTCTGAAAAACTTTTCACTCTTAGAACCAGTTCTAAAATTTAAGTGCAACTATTGTGAGGCTTGAAGGTTTTTATTATCCGGTTTGTATTCATTTAAAGGCATTTTCTGAAAAGAGGCATTTGCCTTTTCTATGGAATGATCTGCATCTTCAACTGATTTGTTCGCATCATTAATTAACAATACAGTTTCGCTAATCTGAGTCGGTTCGTCTTTTTGGGCAAATACTCTGTATCCAACCAAACCAATTGCCCCTATAGCGACTAATATAATTATAGGTTTAAGCATGGTTCAAAAACTCACTTTGTTATTTTTATTAAATTTAGAACTTTTATACGTTGTGATTTTAGAGTCATTTATAACAAAATGTAGTCTTTTTATTTCTTTCGTTGTGTGTGAGTAACAGCATCATTAATAAAAAACCACACTAAAATAAGTGTGGTTTAATCTTAAATATATAAATTAATTAAATTAAATCCAATCCACGTGAGATATCACCAATAATATCGTTAATATCTTCTAAACCAACTGAAACACGGATTAAACCTTCTTGAATTCCTGCTGCTTGTTTGGCTTCAGCAGAAAGTTTGCCGTGTGTTGTTGTCGCAGGATGGGTAATTGTTGACTTCACATCACCTAAATTACCAGTAATTGAAATAAATTTGGTGTTATCAATCACCTTCCAAGCACCTTCACGTTCGCCTTTAACAACGAAAGAAACAATCCCACCAAAACCATTTTGCTGTTTTGCAGCAAGTTCGTGTCCTTCATGAGTTGGTAGGCCTGCGTAGTAAACTTTTTCTACTTTGTCATGGGTAGATAACCATTCGGCAAGAATTTGAGCACTCTCACAGTGTGCTTTCATACGTAAGCGTAAAGTTTCTAGACCTTTTAAGAAAACCCATGCATTAAACGGACTCATTGATGGCCCAAGTGTACGGACGACACCAAAAACTTCTTCTAACAACTGATGATTACCGACAACAGCACCGCCTAATGCTCGCCCTTGTCCATCTAAATATTTAGTTGCCGAGTAAATTACAAGGTCTGCCCCAAATTTTAAGGGTTGCTGCAAAACAGGTGTACAGAAACTGTTATCAACCGCAAGTAATGCACCATTCGCATGCGCAATATCTGCAAGTGCTTGAATATCTGCAATCTCAGCTAAAGGATTCGATGGTGACTCAACAAATAAAAGTTTAGTTTCTGGACGTACCGCGTTTTTCCAATCGTCCAAATCACATAAATCAACAAATGTAATGTCTACACCAAACTTGGCAATATATTTCTCAAACAAAGCGACAACTGAACCAAAAACTGCTCTTGAGCAAATAACATGATCACCTGCTTTTAAATATGCCATAGCAACTGACAAAATTGCGCCCATTCCAGAACTTGTCGCAACAGCACGTTCAGCACCGTCTAAAGCTGCTAAGCGTTTCTCGAACATCGATACAGTCGGATTGGTAAAACGTGAATAGATATTTCCTTGAACTTGACCAGAAAATTTTGCAGCCGCTTCAGCAGCGTTTTCATACACAAAAGATGAAGTCAAAAAAATCGGTTCGCCATGCTCACCTTCAAAACTACGAGTATGTCCGGTACGAATGGCTAAAGTATCAAGTTGGTATTCTAAATCATCAGACTGGTTCATTAAATGTTCGCCTTTACTGGTCATGTACTAAAAAACTATCATCATTTTGAGTGTCTAAGGTATTTAAGGTCAAGGTAAACCTGAAAATTATCGCTTAGACTTTATTTAATTTTAGTAAATAGTTGGCAAAGTAAGATGAAACGCTTAAAGTCCATTGCCTCTGAGCAAAGTCAAATCAAACACCTCTCTACTCGACTATTTCAACCAGAAACACTGGTGTTGTCACAAAGCACACCTTATGATGTCATCGGTCAATTTAATGAAACTCGTATTCGTTACTATGCGGCTGCTCAAAAGCGTTTTAAAGAACCATTAGTATTTGTTGCACCTCTAGCAATTAATATGGCGATCTATGATTTATATCCTTATCGTTCTCTTATTAAGCACTTCCAAAATACGGGATTTGACGTATACCTTGTCGATTGGGGTCGTTTAGGGTTTAAAGATAGACATCTTAACTTTTTATCATTTATTGAAGATTTTATTCCTAAAGCTATAGAGCTTGTCCGCACTCATTCAGGAAGTGATCAAATTTCTCTACATGGGTGGAGTATGGCGGGTATATTCGTTACTTTATATACAGCGCATAACCATCCAAATTATGTCAAAAACCTTATAGTGTTAGGCAGTCCAATTGATAGCTATGCTTCTGGTTATATCGGAAAACTCTACCGAACCATAAATAATGTTATTGGTCGTAATAAAAAACTTCAGGCACGTATCTACTCAGGTTTACCAAAGCGTTTGATTCATACTCCCGGTATTTTAAATTCTCTAGGATTTAAAATTCTTGACCCTAAAGGCTGGTTCGAGGGTCATATTCAATTACTTAGAAACCTTGATGATCTGCAGTTTGTACAAGAACATGCCACATTAAGTAGTTTTTTAAACAATATGATTGATTATCCTGGTGGTATTAATCAGGACATGTTATTCAACGTATGGCTACAAAATCCGTTGAAGCAAGGTTCTATTCTATTAAAAGATAAAAAAATCGAGTTAAAAAATATCGATTGTTCTCTTTTAGTTGGCGCTGGTCGTAGCGATCAATTGGTTACGGCGGATGCTGCTCAACCATTAAGCGAATTAACCAGCAGCAAAGATGTGACGTTTACGCTTATTCCTGGTGGGCATTTGGGACTCATGTCAAGCCAAGCAAGTGCTCAGGAATTCTGGCCAAAGCTAGCAGCATGGCTAAGTGATCGTTCAACAAAAGTTTAAATATAGATATGAAAAGCCCTTCAAGTAAGGGCTTTTATTTAACGTTTTCTATGAAATTCACTTCATGAGATGAAGCACAAATGACAATTTCATCGCCAAGAGACCACTCAGCAGCTCGGGCCGCCATTGCTGCTGGTACTTCTTCTGAGCCGGGTCCTGCGGGTACATTATAAGTTGCATGTGCATCATGAGGTAAAAGCACCCCATAACCTAACTCTAGTGCAGCACGAGCAGTAGCCGCTACACACATTTCGGATAGTACCCCACAAATTACAAAGGTTTGTACTCTGCTTTCATTTAGAATTTGCTGAAGTGGCGTACCATCAAACCCATTGTCATTGACTTTTCTTAATACAATCTCACTTTCTTGAGGAGGAAAAAATAGTTCCCATCCCCATTGAAATGGTTCATCTACAGTATCTAAAGCACCGTCATTTTGCAGAAAAATGACAGGTGCCCGAGCTAAGCGCGCCTTCGAAAGTAAAATATTAATTGAAGAAAGAAGTTGCTCTGCGGCTGGAACAGCCTCATTGCCTAATACAAAAGCCTTTTGCACATCTACTACAATTAATGCATTAACCGAACTATTCTGGATTAAAATCTTTATCTCCTATCGACTTCAATAGCCCATTTCACATAACTTTTATAATGATATGAGCATTTTATTTCATTGGATTCAAAGTTTTAAAACTTTTTCGTATTTAATAATTTACAAACTAAAATTAAACTAGAAGGGTATCTTTTTAAATACAAAGTACCCTACCTTACTTTCGAAACTTCCGTCTTTTTGAATATTAAAATATTTTTTGACTACATCTGATGCATTCTCTTGTAGATACTTAAGCGTTTTTATCTGATCTTCAGGAGTTTTCATACGCTGTACCCAACTATCAAAATCTAGCATGAGTGATTGTTTATCTAAGGCAGTTAATTCAAAACCAGCATCTTCTATAAAGTAAACCCATTCTTTAATACTGTAATTTCTTACATGACTTGGGTCCCGAATCACCTCTATAGTCTGTAAAAACGTGTCTAAAATGGGAAAACTTGAGCTGATAATATCAACAAAAATAACAGTACCATTTGGTTTTAAAACACGGTTTATTTCTTTCATGGCCGTTGGTACATGCTGCCAGTGATGAGCAGAATATCGGCTGATTACCACATCAAACTGTTCGTCAGTAAAAGGCATATCTTCAGCTACGCCCTGTTGTACGAAAATATTTTTTATTTTCCGAGCATTGGCAGCTTTTGAAACAGTATCAAGCATTTCATGAGATAAATCATAAGCAAAAACCAGATCGGCATGGTGAGCAACGTTATAAGCCACATGACCACCACCACAGCCTAAATCTAAAACCACAGCATTTGAATATTTCTCAATCTCTTTAATAAACTTATCAAACTCAACTCCTTCAGAGTGAGCTGTGCTATTCAAATAACTTAAAGACTTATTTTGGTACTGTTTTAAATTTATCTCATGTTGATTCAACATGGCTTATTCCTCTTCTTCGATGAGCTAACCATAAAAGAAAAAGTAGATAAAAAATAATGATTAGTTTTTAAATAATTAATAAAATAAAGTTATAGCTTAGTCACTTATGCAGTTATAGAAATGACACAATAAGGTTTAAAAGTTTTTCTATATATTTGTTATTTATAATTTTAAATATAGAAAACCACCTCTCGGTGGTTTCTACAAATAAAAGGCGAAGTTCATATTTAAAATTTACTTTGCCATAAATTTGATGTTGAACTTTCTTACCTGTTTTCTTACATCAGGATTAGAAGGTAAAACAAAAGGACTTGCACGCCATATTGCTTTTTCAATACTCGATTTAAACTTTGGATCTTCTTTATCTAGAAAAATAATTTGCTCAATCTCACCACTATCATTTAAAAAGACTTTAACGCTGGCACTCATGCCTACTGAAGACGGTGGAATATCCCAAATTTTAAATATCTTTTTTTGATATTGTTGCTTATATTTTTCAGCCTCTAAAATAATTTTATCATCGTTACTTTTAGTCGTTGATAATATCTTCGAGTTAATTGCACACCCAGTTAATAACAATATATAAGTTAAAATAATGACTCTTTTCATTTATAAAACCAATTTTTTCAATGATTAAAATTTAACATTTTATCGTTTAAAAAACCACCTAACTGATGGTTTTATACTTAGTAGCTATTACTAAATACAATCTTAGTAAATTTTAAATTTCTGCTAATTTACTGGATTATTTAGTTTAACTATTCAATTTTAATTTTAAGTATTGACTTAAAATGATATTTTATAACGTGAATTAATATTTGAATGCTCCGGCATATCAGCAATATCCTGCTCAGTAAAAATTCCATGCTCAAGTACTTTCGTACCATTAAATGCAGTATTGACTGGGGTAATTGGTGACTTGCTAATATAATTTTCATCAGCTTTTTCCGTCAGTGACGCACAACCTTCTAGCCCAAACCCAGCAATAACGACAAATAATAATTTCTTCATTTGGCTCACCTGTTGTTATAAAAATCAAACAATCTAACAAATTATGCTTTGATTGTCACATATTTAAAACGATTAATCTCAGGTTGAACCTTTAACAAATCTTAATGAAATGTAAACTAATTTGCATAAAATGTTAAATTGTGTAAAATACCTAAATAATTTAACGATATGTTTTAACTCATGATCTTTCTACTTTTTTTATTTTTATTGTTTACATTCGTGCTTCTTTTAAATGTTCATTACAAACAATAGGAGCATCGGATTAGCCTTTCATCTAGGGTGTCCAACTATTTTTTTAAAAATAATAAGCTTTTACAGGCACAATAAATTAATTCTCGTAATCTACAATTTTATAAAAATAAAAAAGCCCGCTTTGTAAGCAGGCTTTACCCTTTTGATTTTTTGCGCTGATCATTCAGGACTTTTTGCTGTTTGTGACAGCGCTCGGATATTACACTTATACTTAAAGATTAAAAAGACTAATCTTTTTTAAACTGATGTACTTACTTATCAAGTTCTATAGGATCACCATCTTCTGGACGAATATGTCGTGTGCCATCATCAGCTGGGTCAACACTAGATCCATCCTTAGTGATCGAGTTATACATTTCATCCTCTTTTTTATCATCTGTGAATTCTTCATCTTCAAAATCAAGAGGCTCGTCATCATCTTCAAAATTTAAAGGCTTTTCTTCATCTATCATGTGAACCATCCTTTTTAAGTTATGTGATTTTATGCTCAATTAAATGTCAGATATATTCAACAGTGAACACACATCATTTATGTAACGAACACTTAAGAAGTATTAAAAGATATAAAATTTAAAAGTTGTTATTCAAAGTACTTTAAGAATTCCTCAATAACAGGCAAATGATCAAAACTTTTATGAGCATTAGCTAACACCACCCATTCATGTTTTGAGTCTATACAAAAATTAAGCTTTAAGTCCGGATTAAATGATTGTTCCAAAAGTCCTAATGGTATCCATATATAGTTTGTACCATTAATTTTATTAGGTACTGGCGAACCACACTGATTACAAAACGACGAGGTAAAACCAGTCTCCTTTTTATAGGTAGCGACATATTCACTTCCAGCCAACCAGTTAAATTGGCTTTCTTTCACCAAAGTAGCAGCATTCGCTCCCGTACCTGTTTGTTTTCGGCATAAACTGCAATGACAGTGATAAACCGTTTTTATTTCACGGCATATAGAAAACTTTACTTGATTACATAAACAAGAACCGATGTTACTCATATAATGTATTTAATTCATCACTATGAAATTTCAATAATGACGTTAAATATTTATTATGTATATATTTTTATTGTTTAATATAAAATAAGATCTAAGCATTTGATTTAAAATAAATTTAAAAAAAGATATTGATATGTAAAGCTTTTTTGTATTATAAGATCAAATATGATTTTTAATAACACTTGAGTAATTAATAGTCATTGAAATATTGGGAATAAACCTTATATTGAGTACAGGTTCATACCTTTAACTGAGGAAAAGCTCATGAATAAATTATTAGTTGCAGTATTCACTGGAATGGTAACCCTTGCCGGTTTCAGTGCTCAAGCTGCAACACCTGAGCAAGAATGTCAAAAATTGCAAGATGATTACAATTTGATTTATGCATCAAAAGGCTTTTGTTTTAAAGACCAAGATGCTAAAGAAAAATATGGTAATGAAAACTGTCATACGACTAAGCCAAAATTCTCTGATAAAGAGCAGCAACGTCTAGACGCAATTAAAGAACGTCAAAAAGAATTGAAGTGTAAATAGTATTTAAAGGAATAATACATGGCATATGATGATCAAAATATCTTCGCAAAAATTTTACGTGGTGAACTTCCAGCGATAAAACTCTATGAAGATGATCAAGTTCTAGCTTTTATGGATATTATGCCCCAAGCCGATGGTCATGCATTAGTTATTCCAAAAACTCCTGCAGTAACTTTACTTGATTTACCGCCTGAAGCGGCAGCCTATACCATTCAGATCGTGCAAAAAATTGCGAAAGCAATGGAAACTGCGCTGAATCTTGATGGAATTGTACTCATGCAATTATCAGGTGCTGCTGCTGGACAAACTGTCCCTCATGTTCATTTTCACCTAATTCCGACTAATGTTCACCAACTTGGTAAACATGCTGCGCAATTAGGCGATCAAGATAAAATCAAGGCTTTAGCTGAAAAAATTAAAGCAGCTCTTTGATTTAACGACTTAAAAGCGGAGCTTCGGCTCCGCTTTTTTATTTAAAAAGTGTAATAAAATCAAAAGAAAAATAAAATATTTCTAATTTTTAATTGTCATAAAACTGTCATTTCCTCTTCACTCCACTGTCACAAAGTTTACAGATACTTCTTAGCAAGTTGGTGAGCTTATGTAACTTTTTGTACACAAGTCAACTACAAAATAATTAGTTAACAGGCATGTGCCATTTTTAAAATACTTTTTGGAGAAATCTCAATGAAGAAATTGCTACTCGCTGCCGCAGTTGCAACTTTGAGCGTAAACGCGGTGCAAGCAGCGCCAACTTTGTATGGCAAACTGAATGTTTCTATTAACCAAGTTGACAATAAAAATTTCGATGGGAAAAGTGACGTTACTGAAATTAACTCAAACGCTTCTCGCATTGGGGTGAAAGGCGAAGAAAAATTAACTGATAAGCTATCTGCTGTTTATTTAGCTGAGTGGGCAATCTCTACTGATGGTTCAGGTTCTGATAGTGATCTTAGCGCTCGTAACCGTTATATCGGTTTAAAAACTGATGGTGTTGGTACATTAAAAGTAGGTAAATACGATTCTTACTTTAAAACTGCTGCTGGTAACAACCAAGATATCTTTAATGACGATACACGTTTAGATATTACTAATATCATGTATGGTGAAAACCGTTTAGATAACGTAATTGGTTTTGAATTAGATCCTAAATTATTAGCTGGTATAACTTTCAACATCATGGCTCAAACTGGTGAAAGTACTAGTGATAATAAACCAGGTGAAACTGGTAAAGACAGCAAAAATAATAGTTTTGATTCTGTATCAACTGCGCTTGGTTATGAAAACAAAGACCTTGGCTTAGCAATTGCTGCTGCAGGTGACTTTGGTATTAAAGGTAAATATGCGGCTTATGGTCTGAAAGATATTTATACAGATGCTTACCGCGTAACAGGCTCTTATGACATCGCAAAAACAGGTCTAGTAATTGGCGCTTTATGGCAACATGCTGAACCTACTGATGAATTGACTGCATATGGTCAAACATACAAAGCAGATGGATCAGTTGACAAGGCTGGTAAAGCTTACCGTGATTTACAAGAAGAAGCTTATTCAATCACAGCTGCTTATAAAATCCCGAATACTAAACTTAAAGTGAAAGCAGAATATTCTTCTGCTGAAACACAAGTAAGTGGTTTAGCAGATCGCAAAATTGACTTGTACGGTGTAGGTCTTGATTATCAAATCAACAAACAAGCTCGTTTCTACGGTATTGTTGCTCAACAAAAACGTGACTGGTTGAGTGATAACGACAAACAAACTGTTGTAGGTACTGGTATCGAATATAACTTCTAATCAGTTACATTCAGTTCAGATATAAAATAAAAGGGCTTCTGCCCTTTTATTTTATTGTTCCGACTAAAAAAGCCGATATGAAAATTATCGGCTTTTTTAAAATTTATATCTTATTTTAAGAAACCACTTACTAGATTCATCACATTTTGAATGTCTTGATTAGCTTCCTGGTGATCTGTACTGTCACCCTGAGGTGTTAAAGAATCAATAACCTGCGGTAAGACAGAAGCAATCGCACCATAAACTTGTTCTTTTGGCGCTTGAGCCTGCTGGGCAACTTGTTCAATATCTGCTGGGTTAAATAAGTTTTGTAATTGTTGAGTTGGAACTTCACTATTACTTTGATTTGGGTCAACCCAACTTTGAACTTGACTGCCTAAACCAGCTCCTTTTAACTTTTCTAAAGCAGCCTGTAAACCACCTTGTTGCTGCACCCAACCTAAGATTAAAGGTACAACTGCAATTAATAAACTTTGTACGCCACCACCTGCTTGAGGCGCATTGTTGTTACCAGTCACTTGTCCCAATACAGAACCTAATACTCCACCCAGACCGCCTTGAGCACTAGAAGAATTATTACCACCCATTTGTCCTAATACAGAACCTAAAATACCGCCTAAACCACCTTGGCCTGATGCTTGCTGGTTCCCATCTAAAGCTTGTTGAGCCAAAACTTCTACAATGTTGCTTAAATTTGTCATGTGTAACTCTTATGTATGGTTTATACATGAGCATACGCGTTTTTCTGTTAAGACAGCAAAAGCGAAATTGTTAAATTTTGAAAGAGATTTAGTGGCCTTTTACCAGCGGAATTTATTCCAATTTTCCGGGTTTGCCCAAAACTTTGAGTTAAACCAGTCTGGAACATGTTTATAGGTCAAAATGTTAAATTGCCATAAAGCGAAATCACTATCATGTGAAGTTTTATCAATGAGTTGCGTGAAACCTAAAGAACGTAATAATTGTTCATCACTGCGTTTGCTGACTACAACAATTCGTTTTGCTAATAAATCTCTTAACTTTACTAATAATTGTGATTTTTGCACATCGCTAATGTTTTGCATTTCATCTGTATCAAACAATACAAAACCCAAATCATAACGCTGAGTAAAAGGCAGACTTAAAAGCTCAGTTACGGTAAAATAGTGCCATTGAATTGCGTTATTCTGGTCAATTTTCTGGCCAATACAAAGTGCAGTATGAATGGGCTGTTCGTTTGATAAATCGTCTAGCATAGAAGTGATGACATTTTGTTCAGCCATAACTGCAACCCTTAATTGAAAGATGTGAGTTTAAACTTTATGGAACTACAAGGCATTTGCCATAAAATGCATGCAGGCCTAAAAGATGCTAGTGTAACTGATCAACAGACAACCAAGGCAAATGTTGAATACAAATTTGTATTAGACCGTTCAGAAATTGATCTTCCTTTTAATTTAGGACAAGAACTAGAAATCGAATGGACAGGTAATATTTATTGCACATCTTGTGGCACCAAAACACCGAAGTCTTATTCTCAAGGTCACTGCTTTAAATGTTTTAAAACAAAAGCTGAATGTGACCTTTGCATTATGAAACCTGAAACATGCCACTACCACTTAGGTACATGTCGTGAAGATGACTTTGCCCATAATGTGTGTTTCCAACCTCATATTGTATATTTGGCAAACTCAAGTGCTCTAAAAGTAGGTATTACTCGTGTTAGTCATATGCCAAGTCGTTGGTTAGATCAGGGTGCAACTCAAGCCTTACCTATTTTAAAGGTTGGATCACGCCGTTTATCTGGTCAGCTTGAAACCATGTTTGGTTCTTTAATTGCTGATAAAACTGACTGGCGTAAACTCCTAAAGGGTGAAGCTGAACCTTTAAATATGGTTGAACAGCGTGATCAGTTAATTGAAGAATTTGCACCTAAAATTCAATCTATTCGTGAAGAATTTAGTCAAAACCTTGAATTTAACGAAACGGTTGAACTACTAGAAAATGAATTGCCACGTGAGTTTGTTTATCCAGTTGAACAATATCCTGAAAAAATTAAATCTTTAAACCTAGATAAAACACCAAAAATTCGTGGTGTATTACAGGGTATTAAAGGCCAATATTTAATTTTTGATATTGGTGTTATCAATATCCGTAAATATACAGGTTACGAGCTGATCGTACGTGCATAAGTGAAATTTTAAAGCCCCTAAAATGGGGCTTTTTAATCAATGTACTTAAGATAATCTGTTTCTAAATAGCCAAGCTGCCAAAGGTAAAGTGACCAGTCCAAGTATAATCATTGGAATAAAGTTGAATTTGACTTGTGCAAAGCTTGCTCCCTCCAAATAAACCCGTTGTACCAAGTTAATTCCAAACCTTAATGGATTTGCGTACGTTGCTATTTGCAATGCTTCCGGCATGTTTTCTACAGGAGTTAATAAACCTGAAAGCAACATCAAAGGCATAATCAATAAAAAAGTAAAAAGCATGGCTTGTTGCATATTTAAAGACAATGCTGAAATAGATAAACCCACCCCAACTACAGCAATATTAAAACTCAATAAACCAAAATAAAGCAGCCCAATAGAGCCATTCATAGGAATTTTAAACCAGAACAAAATAATCAATAAAATAATACTTGACTGCATCAAGCCTACAAAAATTGGCGGTAAGGCTTTACCAATCATAATTTGTAATGGTGTATACGGTGTCACTAATAACTGATCAAATGTACCTTGCTCACGTTCACGCGCAACTGATAAAGCGGATAAAAGTAATGTTTGCATCATACTTAATGCTGCAATTAATGAAGGCATGAGGCTCCATCGCGACTCTTGATTTGGGTTGTACCATGTTCTTGTTTCAAGGCTAATCGGCAAAGCTGAGTTAAATTTTTGCTGATTAAACTGACCAATTATCTTATTTAGATATGAACCAGCTACAACAGCAGTTGATGAGTTCCTGCCATCAACAATCACCTGTATAGATGAACTTTGGTTGTTATTTAATTTGTCTTCAAAGTCGGATGGTATCGTAATTACAACCAGTGCCTGACGATTATCAATAACTTGTTTGATTTGATCGGTATATTCAAGTGTTGCAACACGCTTAAAAATACCAGAGCCATCTAATTTTGAGATGAGTTCATGTGAGATCTGCCCATTGCTCTGATCTAAAATTGCATAATCCACATGGTTAACATCATAAGTAGCAGCATAACCAAACAAAAGTGCCTGCATCAGTGCGGGTACAAATAGAATGACTCTATTTGCAGGGTCACTAAAAATGGTTAAGAATTCTTTTTTGACCAAAAAACTTAAATGTTTTAGCCAAATGATTAGTTGCTGCCACATAACTTTATCTCAACCGTTTTTTCAGTGAAAAGTTCACAGCACATATCAAAACAACGATATATCCCAACAGAAAACCGCACTCTTTGAACCATAACTTCCAATCATCACCTCCCATAAATAAGGTTTTAATTAAAATCATAAAATGTGTAGCTGGTAGTAACTGGCTAATAATTTGCACCACTAAAGGCAAGTTGCGTGTATCAAAAACAAACCCAGAAAGCATCAGCGCGGGCATAAAACTTGCCAATAAGGCAATTTGACTCGCCTGAAACTGACTTTGAGCAAAGCCTGATATAGTTAAACCAAGTAATAAAGAAACAACTAAATAGAGAAATGAAGCAGACAAAATTGAGAATAATGAACCGCGCATAGGCACTTCAAAAATAAAATATGCAGCAACAAGACAGATCATGATATCGATCATGCCGACCACCACATAGGGAATGAGTTTTGCTAATACAATTTCAAATGGCCGTACAGGCGTAACAAATAAAGCCTCTAGAGTTCCCCGTTCCCTTTCACGGGCAATAAGCAACCCCGTTAAAAATGCGCCAATTAAAGTTAAAATAAGTACCATTAAGCCAGGGACTAAAAACCAAGTGCTGTTTCCAGATTCGTTAAACCATATTCGTTGTTCAATATTAACGGCGCTTGATGTTGCTAACATTGGGCTACGGTCAAACTGTATAGACGGTGCGGTAGCTAAAGCACCTGCAACATAACCTTCTAAGGCTGTTGCTATGGTGGTGGATGTCCCATTTAATAATAGTTGAACCTTGGCATTCCCTTGCTGTGCCTGACTGGCAAAATCTGAAGGAAAATGCAAAATGGCATCAATTTCTCCATCTCGAATGGCCTGCTCTGCTTCAGGCAAATTATGAAACTCTTGACTTGTTAAATATCGTGAGCCATTTAAACCAGCTAAAGCCTGATTGATCTGCGGTGAAGACTGATCAACAACAACGCCGACTCGGGCCTGATTTAAGTCAAAAGAAAGTCCATAACCAAACAGTAGAATTAAAATAACAGGCAAAACCAGACCAATCCCGAGGCTACTTTTATCACGAATGAGCTGCTTAGTTTCTTTACGAACTAATGCTGTCAGCCGATTCCAAAATCCAAAGCTCATTGTAGACCTCCTAACCAGCGTGCCTTAACGCGCGTGCTTGTTCCACAATTGCTATAAAAGCCTCATTCATGTCAGCAATATGTTTATCTTTACTTGCCAATTTACGGACTTGTTGGGGAGACCCTAAGACCAATAACTTTCCGGCATCTTGTATGGCAATGCGGTCACAATATTCTGCCTCCTCCATAAAATGCGTCGTAATAATGATGGTAATGCCCTGATTTGCCAGTTCACCAATGCTGTACCAAAATGATCGCCGTGCAAGTGGGTCAATTCCGCTCGTGGGTTCGTCTAAAAATAAAATTTCTGGTTCATGTAATAGAGCTGCAGCCATAGATAGGCGTTGTTTATAACCACCCGGTAAATCACCACTTTTACTATGAGGTTTTAAATCGTATTGCTGTAATGCTTTATCAATTTGTTGATTTAGTTTTTTGCCTGATACCCCATAAGCTCCACCAAAAAACTTCAAGTTTTCTAAGACAGTTAAATTGCTATACAGTGCAAATTTTTGAGAGACATACCCTACTTTGGCTCTTGCCTCAGCACGAGCTGTCCGTAAATTTTTACCAGCAACTTCTAGATAACCACTACTTGCTGGTAGTAACCCACATAACATTCGAAATGTTGTCGTTTTACCCGCGCCATTGGGCCCAAGTAATCCAAATATTTCACCACGTTGTACAGTAAATGAAGTATTGGCAACGGCAGTAAAATCTCCAAAAGTTCGGACTAAATCCTTAACTACAATGATAGGTTGCTCTGATTTCAAATTATTGTTTTGTTCTAATTGAAAAGCTTGCTCAGAAATAGATATAGGTTTTGATTGCTTTTGAGTCTGCTGTAACAACAGCATAAATGCATCTTCAAGTTCTGCTAGTCGCACATTGGCTCTTAGCCCTTCAGGTAAAGTATTAGCTGATAGCTCTTTTTGGCGACTAATAAAGTTCACTTGTTCACCCTTTGGAACAGCATCAATAATCTCTATATGGTTATCAAGTAACTGGGCTTGTAATGTCCGAGCCTTAATCTGCTCTGAAGGTTTAATATTCCATGTTTGTCCACATGCTATTTCTTTTAATTGTTCAGGTGAACCTTGTTTTAAAATTTTGCCCTCATGCATGATATAGACTTGAGCACATTTTTCTGCTTCATCCATATAAGCAGTACTTATAATTACGCTTAAGTTTTCTTCCTGAACAAGCTGTTCAATAATGATCCATAAATCCCGTCTTGATAAAGGGTCCACCCCAACACTAGGCTCATCAAGTAACAGTAACTTTGGGGAACGAACTAAAGTACATGCTAGCCCTAGTTTTTGTTTCATCCCGCCGGAAAGTTGGCCTGCTAGACGTTGAGTAAACTGAGTAAGATCCGTTATGTCCAATAACCGCTTAAACCTTTGCGCCCGTACATCCTTTGGAACGCCATGTAAGTCGGCATATAAATCTAAATTTTCCTGTACGCTTAAATCTTCATAGAGTCCAAAGCGTTGTGGCATATAACTAATGCGGTCTTGTACAGCTTGTGGATTTTTACTCACATCAATTCCAAGTACATTTAATGAACCAGAAGTGGCTTTATATAGTCCTGCAATTAATCTTAATAAAGTTGTTTTCCCCGAACCATCTGGACCTACCAAAGCAGTAAGCTCTCCTTTGTTAATTTGCATATTCAAATCAACAATTGCCGTAATTTCTGCTGTCTTTTTACTCTCAGCCTTAAAAGTCATGAACAAATTTTTAACTTGAACCACTGCTTTTTCATCAGTCATGAGCTTTCTCACCTGAAGCAAGTGGCACTTTTACAGTCACAGGTTGCCCCATTTTCAATTGATCATTCGGATCATTTACATAGACCCTAATCTCATAAACCAGTGTTGTTCTAATCTCTTCAGTTTGTACTGTTTTCGGCGTGAACTCAGCTACTGAAGATATATAGCCAATTTTTCCATTGATAGGTTGATTGGGATCAGAATCACGAATAACTTGGGCCGTACCGCCCATCTTGATAGAACTTAAATCTTGTTCGTTTACATACACACGAATCCATTTTGGGTCGGTCAAAGCCAATGTATAAACGGCCTTTTGTGCAGTTGTCATATCGCCAACTTCTTGTAACCGAGCTCGTACCACTGCATTTACAGGAGACTTTAGTTTAGCTTGAGTAAGGTTATAGTTAATTAGATCTAAATTAGCTTTGGTTACTTCATACTGTGCTTTGGTCGCTTCACGATCTTCTTGTCTGGCACCTTTAATGATCAATTCTAAATTGGCCTGTCTTTCACGGACCGCTGCCTCGGCACTATCTTTATTACTTTTGGAATAGTCTAGCTCTTGTTGGCTAATTGCCCGACCATCCGTACTACTTACCAAAGTTTGTAAGCGTTGCAAATTTTTGTTGGTCTTATCAAGTTCAGCTTGGGCAGATGCAAGTTGTGCTTTTGCTTGAGTAATTTCTTCAGGACGAGCTCCTACGTCTTGTTTAACAATTGCCTCTTGTTGAGCTTTAAGTTGTGCTTGAGCTTGCTTTGCCTGAATGTGTAATGCATTGGTATTAAGGATCGCCAGTACTTGACCTGCTTGAACTTTATCGCCCTCTTGAACTAAAAGTTTCTCTATACGGCCAGCCTGTTCAAATGCAAGTGAAACTTGGCGAATATCAACATTTCCATATAAAGTTAATACATTATCTTTTTGATTCTTATTATTATATTTCCATGTCCAAAAGCCGACGATAACCACAGCTATAACAACCAAGACGATGGCAATTACTTTTTTATTCATCTTATTGGCCTTCTTATTAAATTCAAATTTTATTAGTTTAAATTCAATTTAAATTTAAATTACTCCAATCTTTGAATAAAAGATATACTTTTATGGTGAATAAAAATTAGGTTTAAATATGTCCAGATCTAGACGAAGTGATGGTGACTTAACCAAGTCCAAAATTATTGAGGCAGCAGGACCTTTAATTGCCCAATATGGTTTTGCAAAGACAGCGAACAAAACAATTGCTAACGCTGCGAATGTCGATTTGGCTGCAATTAATTATCACTTCGATGGTCGAGATGGACTATATCAAGCCGTTTTAGTGGAAGCTCACGCTCACTATCTAGATGAAAAATATTTACTAGAACTTGTTGAAAGCACTCAGTCACCAGAAGAAAAGCTAAGCTTATTACTTGAGACCTTGCTGCATAAATTAACCGAAAAAGATGTTTGGCATGGCAAAGTCTTTATTCGTGAACTCTTTTCACCTTCTGAGCATTTATTAAATTTTATTGAACTTGCAGGTATGAGGAAATTTTTTCTTATTCGTAGGCTCATTAGTCAAGTTGCTGGTTTAGATGAAAATGATCCAGCTGTTTTGCCTTGTATTTTAAGCGTGATGACACCTTGCATGATGCTCATTATTGCAGGGCCAAATGCTCAAGCACCTGAGCCGCTTAAAAATATTGCTCAGATGCCATTACACGATTTAGTTGAACATTTTAAGAAATTTTCTTTAGCTGGCTTAAAAGCAATTAGCCAACCAAATCTTACAAATTAGCGATTTAAACATTGCAAAATGGCTTGTACAGGATCTTCTGTATTTCCAGAAATAAGCTGTTTATGCATGGTTAAATGTTGCATCACTTGAATTTGGGCTGTTTCAACATTCATTAGTTTTTCTATTTCAGCTGCTAAATTTTCTGGTGTTGCATCAGCTTGTATCAACTCTTCAATGACTTTCTTACCTGCAATAATATTAGGCAAAGAATAGTAAGGAATTTTCACTAAAAGCTTAGCAATTATATAGGTCAACCAATGCAATTTATAGAAAGTAACCATTGGTCTATGCATGAGCATAGCTTCTAATGTCGCCGTTCCAGAAGCTAACGCGATAATATCACTTGCATTCATGACCATACGGCCAATTTTAGATTCACTATCAGTATTTTCTAAAATATGAATGCAGGCCTTTAAATGAGGTGCTAATTGTTCAACACCCTGCTCAATCTGTTGCTTACGGGCATCATTAATTGCTGGAATTAAAAATTGGATGTCTGGATATTTTGTATGCAAAATATTAGCAGCACCCAGCAGCATAGGAAGGAGTCGCTCTACTTCACCTTTTCGACTACCTGGTAACAAAGCAATATGCTTCTGATTTTCATTAAGACCTAATTGCTGCTTAGCAATTTGAATTGGGTTCTCAAGTGGCAATTGTTTAGCTAGCGGATGTCCTACAAATGCTGCTGGAACTTCGTATCGTTCATAGAAAACTTTTTCAAAAGGAAATAAGCAAAGTACTAAATCTATGCTCTGCTTAATGCCATGAACACGCCCTTGGCGCCACGCCCAAACAGACGGACTGACATATTGAACTGTTTTTATTGGAAGACTCTTTTCTTTAATACTTTTCGAAAGTCTAAGATTAAAATCTGGTGCATCAATACCAATAAATATATCAACTGGATGCTGAGTCCATTGGTTAATTAAACCATCTCGAACGGCGAATAGCTTTTTTAAGTCTTTTAAAACCTCAACAATCCCCATCACAGACAGAGTTTCCATTGAGTAATAACTGTTAAAACCTTCAGTAATCATTTGGGGTCCACCGATTCCCTCAAATTCAGCATCGATTCCTTGCTCCCGGAAGCTACGCATGAGTTTCACACCCAGTGTATCTCCAGAAACTTCCCCAACTACAATGCCTATTTTAAGTTTTCGATTTGCCAAGGCGAGTTACCCAAAAATTTGAAATAATGCATTCTAGCATAGAGGCTTATTAATCTTGAACTTGCTAAATACATATGGCTAAAGCCAGTGAATGCACACCACAATCTAAAATTACATTCATGCCCTATCTTTTAATCTAAATTAACAATGTGATTTGAATTGTAGCTTACATTTACAAACAATAAAATAAATGAGAATTATTTACATTATCTTTACTATTATGACCTTTCCACCTCGACCATTTAAACTTTCTGTAATCGCCTGCGCGATTTGTTATGTAAATCTCACTTATGCTCAAGACGCAGATATACAAGCTTTGCAGACGATTCAAGTTAAAGCGACAAGTACAGAACAATCTTCTGAACAAACCAAAGCATATAATGTTAAAAACTCGAGTAGCGCAACCAAGCTTAATATTGAGGCTAAAGAAACTCCTCAAACTATTAATGTCGTTACTCGTCAACAAATTGAAGACTTTGGTCTTACTAGCACCCGAGATGTTCTAAACAATACACCCGGAGTCACAGTAACCAATCAGGAAACAGAGCGAACTACTTATATGGCTCGCGGTTTTGAGATTTCAAATATATTGACTGACGGCGTAGGTTTCCCCCTCTCAGGTTATAACTATAACAATACCAATCCTGATACTTATTTTTATGATCGTGTAGAAGTCGTTAAAGGTGCTGACTCTTTAACGAACGCATTTGGTGACCCAAGTGCAACAATCAATAATATTAGAAAGCGTCCAACTCAAGAATTTCAAGCAAGCGGCGGTATAAGTTATGGGTCTTGGGATACTCAGCGTTATGAAGCAGATGTATCTGGCTCAATTCTACCGAGTGGAAAAGTCCGTGGCCGCATTATGGGCTATGAGCAAACTGGTGATTCTTACCTTGACCGATATTCTTCAGAGAAAAATGGTTTCGCTGGTATTGTGGAAGCTGATTTAACAGATACCACGTTACTTACCGTAGGTTATAGCCAAGAAAAAAATAAACCGAATGCAAACAACTGGGGTGCTCTACCCTTACTGGGTGCTAACGGCAAACAAATTTCATATGACCGCTCATATAACCCAAACCCTGACTGGGCACATTGGGATAATGAAACACAAAATGCTTTTGTTGAATTAAAACAGAAAATTAATGATCAATGGGCAGCTAAGCTGACTTATAACTATCTTGATAGTAAACATAATAGTCGCCTTCTTTATTATTATGGTTATCCAAAAGCTGATGGTTCAGGAGTGTCTTTGACACCATGGGGTGGTCAAGAGCATCAAGAACAACATGCTGTAGATTTTAACCTTGAGGGAACTTATAAGCTCTTTAACCAAGAGCATGAAGCAACTTTAGGCTATAACTATGTACGTAGTCGTCAGCACGATAAACAATCTACAGGAACAATTAACGACAGTAATGTTATCAATTCGACCACTACAAACTGGGCCAGCTGGACGCCTCAATCTATAACGTGGTCAGATTTCACGGAAGCCGCGAACTATACGCAAAATATAGATTCAGTCTATGCTGCTACACGTTTACATCTTAATGAAGATTTAAAACTTTTACTTGGTGCAAACTATGTGAGAGCCGAGAGTAAGGGCGAAAGCTATGGTTCACCCATGGCATATAGTGAGAGTAAAGTTTCACCCTATGCTGGCTTAACCTATAACTTTACGCCTGAATATACAGGTTATATGAGTTATACCTCAATTTTCCGTCCACAAACTGGTATTGATCAAGATACCAACCAGGCTTTAAAACCTGTTGAGGGTAAAAGCTATGAAATGGGCGTAAAAAGCTCGTGGTTAGATGACCGTTTAACCGGCACCCTTTCAGTATTTAAAACCGAACAAAACAATTACCCACTACGTAACTCGGACGGAAATCCACTTAATCGAAAAGTACCAACCAGTGATTTAGAGTCACAAGGTGTAGAAGTCGGCTTATCTGGTCAAATCACTGATAACGTCAATCTTGCTTTTGGTTATGCTCAATTTAGTATTAAAGATATTAAAAATGGTGGTGAAGCGAGAACGTATAATCCGAACCAAACCCTTAACTTGCTGACGACCTATACACCATCAGTTTTACCTAAGCTAAAAGTTGGTGCAGGCTTACAATGGCAAGACGCCGTGAAACTGTATGACTCGATAGCAAACAGCACCATTAAACAAGATTCTTATGCTTTGGTGAATTTAATGGCGAGCTATGAAGTGAATGACCACATTACGCTTCAAGCCAACGGTAATAATATTTTCGATAAGAAATATTTATATAGTTTCCCTAATGGTCAAGGCTTTTATGGACCCTCAGCTAACTATACAGTTGCTGTAAAGTTTAAATATTAATCGCACAGCCAACTCCAGTTTAGGCGTTGGCTTTCTTTTTATTTTTTTATGTGCCAGTAAAGATGTCCAAAACTTTAAACCTCCCTATGTCATATCGCATAAAAGTTTTCTATCGATTCTTAGTCGTTTTCGGTATGGGTTATGCCTGTATGGCTTATTTAAGTCTTGGTCTTACTGGCATTTTTCATTTGACTCTAGACAAACCTGAAGCCATTTATTTGGCAGCATTTATCTCTATTTTGTTTTATGTACTTTTCGTGCTTTTAGGTTTCTGCATCCAATCATTATGGAAATTGACTGGACTATCAATTGCGCTATGCGCCCTTTTCTTTTTTGTGACACGGATGGTGAGTTATGCATAAAGGTATACGCCAATCTATGGCATGGCTCCACTCATGGACTGGCTTAATATTTGGATGGCTCGTATTTACTATTTTTTTAATGGGTAGTTTGTCGTATTACCGCCATGAAGTTAATTTGTGGATGCAACCACAACTTGCACAATATGAAATAAAACAAGATGTAGCAATTAAAACGGCATATCAATACTTACAGAAACACGCTCCAGATGCCAAATCTTGGTATTTAACTGTTGCTACCGTAGAAAGCCCCGTTAACACCATGTATTGGGAAAAATCTGACGGTGGTTATGGAAATGCCACACTCGATGCAAACACAGGTCAACAACTAAAACTTTCGGCAACCGAAGGTGGTGACTTCTTTTATCGTTTCCACTATCAACTTTTTGGTGTTCCGATATTAATTGGACGGCTAGTTGTATCTTTAGCAGCTTTTATTATGTTGATCGCCTTAGTCTCGGGCATTATTACCCATAAAAAAATCTTTACCGATTTTTTTACCTTACGCACCTTTAAGTCTCAGCGTTCATGGCTAGATTTTCACAATGTATCATCTGTTCTTGCATTACCATTCTTTTTGACTATTACTTTTACAGGCTTAGCTATTTTCTTTTATTTATATCTACCTTGGGGAATGCAAAAACTCTATCCAGAGAATCCATATCAATATTTTACAGAAATTCGCACAAAGACTGTCTCTGAGAACCAATCGATTCAACCTGCTCAAAACTTAGCTATTGAGAAGTTATTGAGTCAAGTTCAGCAACGTTGGGGAAATCAAACTTTAGAAACTATTAGTGTTAAAAACCCAAATACGAATCAGGCTCAAATTACATTTATTCAGCAAGAAGACCGCTCTATTACGCGTAATCAAGCACAAATCATCCTAGATGCTACAAATGCTGAAGTCTTAAGTGATATACGTAATCATAGTGCCGTTGCCACACTTTATGCGGGAGTATATGGTTTGCACATGGCAACTTTTGCTCAACCTTTACTTCGCTTAGGATTGTTTTTTTCTGGCATTTTAGGTTGTGTGATGATTGCGTCTGGCTTATTACTTTGGAGCCTTAAACGCCAACTTCAAAATAAAAATACTAAGTTTCATTTCGGGCACTATTTAGTTGACCGTTTAAATGTTGCCACATTTGTAGGCTTGCCTTGTGCAACCATTGCTTATTTATACGCAAATCGATTATTTACCGTCACCCCGACTACAATAAATTATGAAATTTATAGTTTCTTCTTAGTCTGGCTCATGAGCCTAGTTATTGCATTAATCACTAAAAAGCAGCATTTGTGGCGAACTCAACTGAGTATTTTTATTGTGCTTTGTATTGTACTTCCAATCTTAAATCTAAGCTATTTACTCAAATATGATTACATTCAAAGCCTAGGTGATTATTGGATCTTTGTACGTATAGACGTATTTTTATGGATATTTGCAGCTTTAGCACTTTTCATATTCTGCAAAATTAGACCTATTCAGCATAAAGCTACAGAAAAAATTCAAAAAAAGCTGAATAAGTTAAATATTGAGGTGAATTCATGATGATCTTTGTTTTTGTCCTGACTTTGCTGGGTATGTATTTATTATTCATATCTAGCGAGAAATATCTATCACCGAAATCAACGGGTCATTTCAAATTGTTGGCTCAAAAATATTATTCATTTTTGAGGATATCGGCCTTTTTACTATTTGCGTTGAGCGGGTTTATTCTCATCAAAAAATATGGTTTTTCAATTGGTTTTGTCAGCTGGTGGATCTTTGCAACACCCCTTACTTTTTTACTCATACTTTGGCTTAACCCATTGAGAGCTTTGAAATCATCATCCAAGTCATGAACTTGAATAAAATTTCATCAAAATAGGCATATTTTTGATTGCTTAGCGTTTTTTTGCATAAGTAAATCATTATTCATGACAACTGTTTATCTCTAAAAGGAATAAGATATCTGCGTTTCGTGATAAGTGGCGATAAAGATGTCTGGTGCTTTTGAATTTATCTTAGCGGGTATGTTAGTTGGCTTCTGTGTAGGTATTACAGGAGTTGGTGGTGGGTCATTAATGACACCAATTTTAATTGGTCTTTTTAGAATTGAACCGCATATCGCAATTGGTACCGATTTACTTTATGCCGCAATTTCAAAGTTCTGTGGATCAATGGTTCACGCAAAAAAACTCAATATTGTGTGGCCTATCGTTTTATGGCTAGCAGTCGGTAGTATTCCTGCATCTTTCGGTACTGCTTGGGTATTGGAACATTATTTAAGTCAGTCAACACACTATAAAGCCGTTTTAACAATGGTTTTAGGCTTTATGCTGACCTTGACTGGTGTTTCTATTATTTTCCGTTCTCGGATTGAAAAGTTCTTCAGTAAATTCCGAAATAAAGAAATTACTCATACGGAAAATGAGCAAGTAGCTGTTCAAAACAAGCGTACCTATATTGTCATTATGGGCATCATTTTAGGTGTATTCGTAACGTTATCATCTGTTGGTGCTGGTGCTTTTGGCATTATGGCACTTGTGATTATGTTCCCGAACTTACCAATGATTCGAATTATTGGGTCAGATGTGGTACATGCCGTATTACTTACCCTAGTTGCTGGTCTTGGACATATGAGTGCGGGTAACGTCGACTTTATGCTGCTTATGTGGTTATTAGTGGGTTCAATTCCAGCAATTATTATTGGGACATTAATTAGCTCTCGTATGCCGGAACGCTTAATCCGAAAAATTCTAGGGATTACCCTATTTGCCCTCGGTGTTAACTTTATGGTTCACCCAGTCAAAGCCAAACCAAAAGCAGCTGTGGTACAACAACAAGTAGTAGTTGCCGAAAAAACAGGCAACTCGACTGAAAGATAGTAGAATCAATAGGATTTTTCCAAACTGAAATACCATGAGATGTAGCATTTTCATAATTATTTCATGGTATATTCAGTACACAAAACAACCTTTAGTATGATCGAACCAGTGACAGCAATGACTACACATTCAAATTCCGTTTCCAAGCCAGATATCGACGACGTTAATATTAAAAGCATCCAAACTCTTGTAACACCTGCCGAGCTTAAGTCAGAACTTCCTTTATCTGATGTTGCTTCACAAACTGTTCTAAAAGGTCGCGAAACTATTCGTAATATTTTAGATGGTTCAGATAAACGTTTATTTGTCGTTATTGGTCCTTGCTCTATTCATGATCCAAAAGCTGCTCACGAATATGCTGATCGCTTAAAAGCGCTAAGCGAAAAGGTTAAAGATACTTTATATCTAGTTATGCGTGTTTATTTCGAAAAACCACGTACAACAATTGGTTGGAAAGGTCTAATCAATGACCCAGATATGAATGACTCATTTAACATCGAAAAAGGTTTACGTATTGGTCGTAAGCTTTTGCTTGAGTTAAATGAAAAAGGTTTACCTTGTGCAACTGAAGCACTTGACCCCAACTCGCCACAGTACTACCAAGATTTAATTTCTTGGTCTGCGATTGGTGCACGTACAACAGAAAGCCAAACTCACCGTGAAATGTCTTCTGGTCTATCATCACCAGTAGGTTTTAAAAATGGTACAGACGGCGGTTTAACTGTTGCAACCAATGCCATGCAGTCTGTTAAATATGGTCACAGCTTCTTAGGTCTTAACGAAGACGGTCAGGTTTCAATCATTAATACAAATGGTAACCCTTATGCACACGTTGTATTACGTGGTGGTAATGGTAAGCCGAACTATGACGCAGGCTCTGTTGCAGAAGCAGAAAATGCTTTAGCAAAAGCAAAAGTTAGCAATAAAATCATGATCGATGCGAGTCATGCTAACTCAAATAAAGACCCGTACTTACAACCACTTGTTCTTAAGAACATTACTGAACAGATTTTAGATGGCAATAAGTCAATCGTAGGTATTATGGTTGAAAGTCACCTAAAAGGCGGCCGCCAAGATATTCCTGAAAATCTTTGCGATTTAGAATATGGTAAATCAGTAACTGATGGTTGTATCGACTGGGAAACTACTGAAAAGACATTGCTTGAAATGCATGAAGCTTTAAAAGAAGTTTTACCAAACCGTTAATTCATCTTTCAAGATTGAAAATTAAGCCCTCAAAAATGAGGGCTTTTTTATTTTGTTTGGACGGAATTCAATATCAAACTAAATAAAAATAACTTAGGACAAAAGTAAAAAGTAGCACGGTTTCGCTAAGCTCAATTGCTGCCCCTACTGTATCACCTGTAATACCGTCAATTCTTTTAATAAACAGATGTCTTAAATAAACCAGACTGATTAAAAAGCCAATAACGGCGATAAGCCCTTGCCATTCCCAATATAAAACCAATAACAAGACTACCGCAGTTATTATCCATGACGCTGTTTTAGGTAAATGATCAGTCAACGAACGGCCTAAACCTTTTTCACGGACATATGGTGTAGTTAAAAACAAAATAGATGGCACAATACGCCCAAGTACAGGAACAAAGACTAAAAATAACGTTTGATGCTGTTCAATCAGCACATAAATCAGTACAAACTTAAGCAAACAAATGATAACTAAGCTCAGTACTCCAATTGGACCACAACTTGGATCCTTCATGATTTGTAAAGTACGTTGTTTATCTCCAAAACCACCTACCCACGCATCGGCTGTATCGGCCAGTCCATCTAAATGCAGTCCACCTGTCAGCCAAATCCATAAAGTCATTATGATGACAGCAAGTAAAACAATAGGGAGTTTGGCTAAAAGACAAGCGGCAATAAAAAGAATGCCACCAATAACCAGCCCAACCAGCGGATAGAACAAAATAGCTCGACCATTTTGTTGCGCCGTCGGTATTGTCTTTAGCTCAATAGGCAGAACAGTTAAAAATTGCAATGCAATCCAAAAAGGTGTCATATCCCTCTCTCTAACTGATCTATATATAAAAACAAACTGAATTATGATGAAATAAAAATGGGAATAGCAATCCCTATTCCCATTAAACACTTCAAAAACTGTGAAAAACTATTGTATTTGATAACACTGCTTTAATTTGATGTAGTCGTAGTAAAA
This sequence comes from Acinetobacter sp. ABJ_C1_1, assembly GCF_044684115.1. Classification (NCBI taxonomy): domain Bacteria; kingdom Pseudomonadati; phylum Pseudomonadota; class Gammaproteobacteria; order Moraxellales; family Moraxellaceae; genus Acinetobacter; species Acinetobacter sp. ABJ_C1_1. The sequence continues at coordinate 159,823 of NZ_JBITPU010000003.1, forward strand.
ACTAGTTTGTGTGTAACGCGCATAGTTACATGCAGATTTAAATAAAGTCTCTTTTTCGTTATAAAGCATCTTCACTAAAGTCGAGCCTTGGCTATTTTGGTAAACATCCCACTGTACATTAGCTGCCATAGGTGAAACCACTTCACCACGCCATGTGCTTGTTGAATAGTTATAAGTCTGGCGTAGTGGTAAAGGCTGTATCATATTATGCAAATCTAAGCTGGTTGCCAGAGGAATAATAATTTCAGCATGAGCAAAGCGTAAAACTGCTTTGTACGGCTGAGCTTTATTTACAACAGCATCAACTTGTTGGAACAGGTCCTGTTTAAGTCCTTGAGCAATTTCACTTGTGACTTGATTTGACTCTGTAAAACTTGGACCTTTTTCATAAAAATCATTGGCATCATTAAATTCAGCATAAAATTTTGCAGCGTCTAAAGGCATATATTTATCAAAATCAACACCTTTCAACTCATCTTTCATACCACCAGAAATTGAATAAAGCTCATAAATATAAGCTGCTGCATCTACTGCACTACCAATCGTATTTTTGCCCTTACCTTTTTCTGTAATTTGTTCACCTTTTGGTGAAGTTACCGTAAAGGATCCATTATTACTAAAGCTATAACCTGTTGTACCGAGTTTTTTAATGAAGTCTGCTTTAAAAATCGGATTAAGTACAATTTGGGAAATTTTTTCTGCCTGAGTATTTTTTGATAACTCACTTAACTTTTGGGCTAAATCTTTATTGTTTGCTTCGAAATCTTGATAGGCCTGACTAGCATCATAAATTTTTTGTTGGCTAGCACTCAATGGCTGAGTTAAATCTTCAGTCGCATTTAGACTATGAAAATAAAGTTTAAAACGATCAACACCACCATCTACAGCACTTGGAACACTTAAACTCGATAAACTGGTATAAGTCACAGGAACAATTTTATCTTTAAGCTGCGGTTGTTGTTTAATCAATTCAGCAGTGAAGAATTTAGCACTATCCACCGCACGATCTACCCCGGAACTTTGTACCAATATAGATGCGTGCGAGTTTAAAAGAGTTGGTAAGCGCTGTAATAAGCGATCGGCAATGCCGCGGTGTTCTAAAATGCCAGTCATGGTTTCATTCCCATAACCATACTGGCGGATCCCTTCCACGCCATAACCTAATAAGATATTTGCCTTCATCATGGCTTCTAAATCAGCACCTAATTGCTCACCTAACGGCGTTAAAGCATTTTCTGCTTTTGCTTGTTTCCATAAATTATAAAGTGCTAAATCATACTTAAGACTTGACAGTCCTCGTGAACCATGACGTGCGACTAACTCAGTAAAAACTGGTTGGAACCCATTTGGTGCTTGTTCATAGCTTTTTAAGTCTTGTTGAGGTTGGTAAGGTGTTTTTGTTTGATAATATTTCGATGAGTTTGTAGGTGTAGTCTGAACTTCTTGCTCATCATTAGTATTACAGGCTACAAGCAAAATGGTTGTGGCAAGCAACGTCGTTTTAAATAAAATATTCATAAGTCAAATAGGCTATTAATAAAGAATAGCCATAGCTTAATTTTTAGCAATGACAGTAAGATTACATGATTTTAAATATCTTTATAAAAATAATAACTTACAAGTGTATAAAAATATAAAACTACTCTCTCAACATGAAAGTTAATTGACCATTTGTTTGAGAAAACTCTAAAGAATATAACTTCCCAAGCTCGGCCGGGATTTTAAGTAAGTCATCTAAAGGTTGTCGCCCAGCCAAACAAGCCAATAGCTTAATCACACCACCATGTGTAACAACCAATGCATGTTGCCAATTCTGGTTTTGCATACCTACGAGTAAATCTTGAAAACCATTTAAAACTCTCTCTTGAAACTGCATTAACGTTTCTGCGCGAGGTGGACAATATTGACTTGGTTTTTGCCAAAAGTTTGCTAGTAGTTCAGGTGAAGTTTCGTAAATTTGCTGAGTTGAGACACCTTCCCACTCACCAAAATACATTTCCTTTAAGTCATGATTTACAAGTAAAGGCAGCTGAGTTGTCTTCGACAACTGCTCAGCAAAACAAGCACAACGTTTTAATGAAGAACTTACAATGACATCCCATGTCTGGTTTGAAACTTGCTCAATGGTTGACTGCATTTGCTGCCAACCTTTTGCTGTTAACTCATCATCTAAATGCCCACGTAAAGTATGGCTATACTGACTTTCACCATGTCTGAGCAAATCGATCCTAAATTTACCCAATTTTATCCCCGGTTACAGCAGCTTGAGCAAAGGTAGCCATTTGGTTGTGTAATACACATGCCATTTTAACTAATGCTAAGGCAGTACCAGCGCCACTACCTTCACCTAAACGCAAGTTCATTTTTAAAATCGGGTCAGCATTGAGCTCTTGTAAAATACGAAGGTGTCCATATTCAGCCGATTGATGACCAAACAACATCCAGTCACGTACTTTAGGGCTCATCCGCACAGCACATAAAGCGGCTACAGAACTAATAAAACCATCCACAATAATAGGTAAACCTACTTGTGCACATCGAATATAAGCACCAGTAATTGCCGCAATTTCCAAACCACCTACGGCACATAGTGTTTTGAAGACATCACCAACGACATGTTTATGGTGAAGTTCTATGGCTTTTTCAATCACTTCAATTTTATGCCTTAGCTGATCGGCACCTATTCCTGTACCAACTCCCGTTAATTGCTCAGCAGTATCATTTAGTAAAAGACAAGCTAAGGCAGAAGCTGAACAGGTGTTCCCGATTCCCATTTCACCTGCAATATAAATATCTGCGCCGTCGGCTTTAGCTGTATCTACACTCTTTTTTCCCAACTCTAAAGCAGCACGACATTCGTCAGCAGTCATTGCGGCTTGTTTAGCAAAATTTGCTGTCCCAGCACGAATACAATGACGCTCAACACCTGCGTATTCGTATGCTTCGCCCACTGTGCCACAGTCAATGACTTGTAAATGAGCTTCATGGTATTTAGCAAGTACACTAATTGCTGCACCACCCGTCGTGAAGTTTTGCAACATTTGACGGGTAACAGCTTGAGGATATGCAGAGATATTTTCTTCAACTACACCATGATCACCTGCAAAAATTGCGATCCATGGATGGCTAACTTGTGGATGTGCATTTGACTGTAAACTAGCAAGTGTAATTACAATTTGCTCTAAATCACCTAAGGCACCAGTAGGTTTGGTGAGCTGGAGTTGATGTTGTTCAGCTTGTTGTTTTGCGTCCAAATTAGGTTGCTTTATAGATTCTAACCACCAGTTCATTTTACTTCTCACCTTTTAAAATCATTGGAAAACCAGCCACACAAAACACAACCTTATCTGCAATTTGCCCTAAAGCTTGATGTAGTCTTCCCGCTTCATCTACAAAACGGCGGCTAATCTCACCGAGTGGCACAACCCCAAGCCCTGTTTCATTACTTACTAAAATAATTTCTGATTCAAGTGTGGGTAAAACTTTTAACAGCTGTTCACACTCAAATTGTTGAACGTTTTTGTCTTCTAAAAGTAACAAATTGGTTAGCCAAAGTGTTAAACAATCCACCAGAATAATTTGGTTAGGTCTATCAATTTCTTGCAGAGTTTTTGCTAAAAATAATGGTTCTTCAACCAAAGACCAGTGAGCAGGACGCTGATTTTGATGATGAGCAATTCGACTGTGCATTTCTGGATCTAGCGCTTGCGCCGTCGCCACATAAGTGACAGCTAATTGCATAGATATAGCCGTTTGTTCAGCCAGTCGGCTTTTACCAGAACGGGCACCACCTAAAATCAATTGCAACATGGCTCACCTAAAAACAAATGCTGATACGGATACAGCTGCCCTTGTAAAATTTGAGCCTCATAATAACCAAAGGTTAAATGCTCAACTTTAAGATCAAATTCAGCCTGATCGTATTGTACAGGTAATTGAGAAATTTTTTGTAAAATCAAATCACTACTATAGTCTTTTTTATACAAACCCAATGTAATGTGCGGATAGTAATCTAAAGCGGCAATTTCATTAGAAATTGAGCCTAATTTTTGACGTATGTGGGATAAAAAATTATCGGTATCTTGGATTTCTACAAATAAAGCACTACTAAAGCTATCAACCGAACCAATTTTTAATCGAAATGGTGCAATATCTTCTTTTCTTAAAATTTCCCTTTGTTGTGTAAACTCACTAAAACTAAAGTCATCACTATGAACTTTAATTTCATGGCTTAAGAACCCACATATAAATAGCGTGACATGATATTGCCGGTGATTAGGTTCTAATAGAAATTCTGAAAAATGCGCACGCAAGGTATCTAAATAATCAACTAATTTTTGATCATTAATTTCTAGATACCATAAAGCGTAATTTTGACGCCCACAGTGCCATTCAGGATAATCCCGTATAGGTGTCGGCACCATGAGTGTTGAGGGTTTTAACAGCACAGTTTTAATTCAAAATCATTCAAGTTCTGTATTAAAACATGTTTGCTTTTAAATTGTAGAGCCTTAATTTATTAAGCGAATTTAAACATATTGAGTACCTGTAGTTTTGGCGTTGGTAATACTCATGTTCATTAGTTGTTTGTCTTGTTCAGAAAATAAATATTGAACTAATTGCGTTAACTCAACTACAAGTTGTCTTTTCTGGGTAGTATTCATATCCATTTTTTGAATTTGCTGTTGCAAATGTTCAACCGCTTTAGTCTCTTCAATTTCTAAAAATTGAATTGCATAGGCATAACCTAAAGCAGCACCTTTTAATAAATTTTTATAAGGCAAATCATAACGAATATTCACTTCAATTGATGCCATAACACGTTCATTATGATTGAGTTTGCGTAATGGATCTCTAGCTACGCGTTGACAAGGATCTTTAAATGCATATTCACATGAGTCTAAAAAACTTTGCGCTATTCGATCCAGATCTTTTGCATAGTTAGGTAATGCAATTGCAAGCCCTTGCTTCACTTCTGTAATTAAGTTCTCTGCAAATGCTTTAACGGAATGATCGCCCATGGCAACACCGATAGATTCATAACCCATTAAAGATGCATACCAAGCAAGCATCGCATGTACGCCGTTCCATAGACGGTTTTTAATGAGTTGAATATCTGTAATTTGGTCAACCAATACCACCTGACGCAACTTTTCAAGTAAAGGACTACCTTTCTCTACATATATTGGCATATCGGTTTCACTATGGAACAGAATTAAATCCATGCTTTGTAATATATGCCCCGGCTGGAAATTACGACGCATGTTATCAACATAGATAGAAGCCTGATTTCGCTGATCTTGAGTCAGTTTATTGCAGTCTTCAATTTCGGTTTGTTCTTCTTGCTCCACATCTTCCAAATGCTGCTCAAGAAAATTGTGCTTAATACGAAGCTGACGATATAAATTCTGATTAGAAAGTTTTGAGACCATACGATTAACTACGGTGTCGCAAAAGTAATGCTCTTTTAAAATATGCTCGGTTACATCTTCATCGTTGGTTAACTCTAGTAGAGCTTCTCTAAGATGCTTCACCACTAAATATTTCGCACCGACTTTATTTAAAATAATTATAAAAGTTAGCGGTTCTATACATGTTTCAAGTTGTGAGTTAAATCGTGCATATAATCCTTTTGCAATTATTTTTGCTTCAGCTTCGATAGCTTGTTCAGGTAAACAAAGTGCAATTAAGCTCGAATGGATATACATCTCTAACATTTGTTGTTCATTGTCAGAATCAACAATGGTCATATTCTCAATACGCTCATCATAAGAAAATTGCCCATAACGAATACTGTAAGCTCCAAACGCATTTACAGCTTCGCGGAAAAGACTATTTCGTGTTGACGCAATAATACGTTTTGGTTTCGTATAACCATCCCAATGCGACAAGATTTGTGCTACATAACCACCGCCAATTGCTCCAAAACCATGTATCCCAACCGTAAGCTGATTCAGACTTTGCGGAAAAGGTTCCTGTATCTCTGGCATATCCATAACAGGAATAAACTGGTCAAGATCAGTTAAGAAGTCATACATCTGGTCATAATAAAAATGCGCTTTATCTAACATTTCATCATTTGGTTCTTTAATATCTTTTAATAAAATTGTGAGACCTTTCGATGTATGCGCTGAAGTTAAACCATTTTCCGAATCTTCAAACATAAGACACTGGTTAGCGTCTAAATGAAGTTGACTAGCCGCTTTTAAAAAGATTTCTGGATGTGGCTTCCCTTGCTCTACTTCATCTCCACAAGTAATGACATCAAAAAACTTATAAACATTCGCATTAATCAAATATTCTTCGGCAATTGCTCTACGGCTTGAAGTCGCAACAGCCATTCTTAAACCCGATTTTCGTAAACGTTCTAAAACTTGAACTAATCCCTTTTTAATAGGCACACCATGTTTACGAATATGTTCAAGCTCCATCTCATCGGCTCTTTTTCGTATTTCTTTATATGGCACATCTACTCCATATAAACGTTGTGCAAGCTTTTCCGCCGTTGTTGCACTTAAACCCAAACATTGCATTAAATATTCGTGAGAAAACTCCTGCCCAATGAGTTCTTGAGATGCCTGTTGCAATGTTTGAAACCGTAAACGCTCAGTATCAAACATTGTCCCATCCATATCAAAGATAGCTCCATGAACAGGTTTTCCATGAAAAATAAGCACGTTTTTTTACCTCTTTTTTTGGTCATGTTTTATTCAGGGTATACAAAAAAATGGTTAAAAAGGGATAACGATAATAAATGAAACATTAGTGGTTATTTTTTAATCAAAAATATAAGTAATCTGTTACTGAGCTAAGTTAAAAGCTCAAAAAAGTTGAATAATGAAAATAATTCTGAAATTGAGTTTAAGTACAAAGGTAGCAAGCCATCCTCGCTTGCTACCTTTGCTTGTTCTTTTTATTGCGCTGATAATGTTTATTTTTCTTAGGTCCATTTACTGCTAAATAAACCTGCATTCTTTTTATTATGTCTTGCAGGTATACCAATACCAGAAGCGTTTATAATTCTTGTTATTTTCTGGTAGAACCAAACACTACACAATAATGATAATCATTTTCATTTAATAAGTCAAATTGATGTTGCCCTTATTTTAATCAATCAAGGATATCTATAAATTGCGCCGTCAATATCTGCGCCAGATCATTCGGATTTAGACCAATATCTAATCCTCTTTTTCCGCCACTCACATAAATCTTGCCAAGTTCTTGTGCAGATGCATCTATCACAGTTTTCAAACGTTTCTTTTGTCCTAATGGACTAATTCCACCCACTAAGTACCCTGTCAAACGTTCGGCATCTTTTGGATTTGCCATCTGCAATTTTTTACACCCAACCGCCGTTGCAACCTTTTTTAAATTGAGCTGATGATTAACAGGTATGATTGCGACAAAATAATTTTTTTCATCGGTAACAAGAAGTGTTTTAAACACCTCATTTACATCAAGGTTTAATTTTTCTGCGGCTTCTAAGCCAAAACTTTTGGCGTTTGCATCATGTTCATATTCATGAACAGAAAATTCAATTTTATTACTTTTTAACAGTCTACATGCAGGTGTCATAGGATTTTAGATTTTAATGAAATGAGGTTGATTATATTTATTTTAAAGAAAAGTTTAAAATTTGCTTAGGCTATTTACATCATTTACATGAAAAATCAAACAGACACTGAACAAAAAACAATCTGAACTTGATATTGAGTGGATGACTCCAATATATTTAACTGAGATTTAAAGTCTGAACTGGCAAATTTATGAGTTATAAACACAACAATCTGATGGCAATGCGTCACCGTTTTTGGGATGAGTCGTCAGATCATGTATTAAATGAAAAGCAATTTTTACAGCAGACCTTAATCGAACAAGGCATTTTTAATAATGCGACTTTTGAGGATGTTAAGTATTTTTTCTATACATTGCCTAGCATTATCATTGTAAAGGCTCATGCACTTGGTTTTATGCATGATTCTGTCAAGCAAATGGTTATTCAACATATTCAAGCTAATCGTATCCACTTAATGCAAAAGGCTGAATTAAAAATTCAGTTTAAAATGTGAGTTAGCGGTTAATACCTAACGGCTTTTTAATCTAGCTTCTCTTTCTGAAAGACTTATATTTTAATTTTCATTATACCACTTAGGCTATTTACAGAAAATTAAGATACAAAATGAGACTTTCAACTCACCATTCAGTCTGAGGGAACTATTTTAATACGTTCAAAACATGTAATATTCGTTACAATTTTAGATCACCAGCGTTTGGCTGCATGATGCGCATAGGATTCTATTTTCATGTCAAATCAGAACGATAAGCTTAAGAGTTTAAAAACTTCTTCCATGGATCGACGCTTATCAATCGCGAAAGCTTCTTTACTGGCAGGAACACGTTGGGCTACTGCGAGTGCCTCTACCCTCTTTTCTAGTGAAGAAGAAAAAGAGAAGAAGCGTAAAAAGGCAATGAGCGAGCAAGCTAATTATCTTGTTTCTGAAATTGGCAAACTTAAGGGTTCTATTGTTAAGATTGGCCAAATGATGGCGCTTTATGGTGAACATTTTTTACCAGAAGAAATTACTCAGGCATTAAATACGTTAAACAACCAAACCGTTGCTTTAGACTGGCCTGCAATTAAGCCGCATTTACAAGAACAACTCGGTTCAAAATTAAACGACTTAACGATTGATCATGAACCTATTGGTACAGCGTCTCTTGCACAAGTTCATCGCGCTATTCGCAAATCAGATGGCTTAGAGTTAGTTTTAAAAATTCAATATCCTGGCGTGGCAAGTGCAATCGACTCAGACATGAGTCTATTTAAAAACATGCTTAAGCTTACACGTATGGTGCCACAAACCCGTGAGTTTGATCAGTGGTTTGATGAAGTACGTGAAATGATGCATCGTGAAGTTAATTATGATGTAGAAGCAGCAACTACTCGCCGCTTTGGTGAGCGCTTGAAAGATGATGAGCGCTATATTGTTCCTACAATTGTAGATGAATATTGTACCGATCAAGTCTTATGTATGACGTTTGAACGCGGCGTACCTATTAATAGTCCAGTCATGCTCTCTCTTCCACAAGAGCGTCGTAATCAACTTGGTGAAGCATCATTAGAGATTGCTGTTCGTGAGATTTTTGAATGGGGTGAAATGCAAACTGACCCTAACTTTGGTAACTACCTAGTTCGTTTAGGTAATGGCCAAGATGTTCAGGACAAAATCGTACTATTAGACTTCGGCGCGATTCGTCAGTTCGATGAACACTTACTCTCAGTTGCACGCAATCTCATACAAGCGGGTTATCAGCATGATAAACATGCAATGGTCCAAGCAATGACTGGATATGAGTTTTTCGATGCGATGCCTGCAAGTATTAAACCTGGCATGGCCGATGTCTTTTTACTTGCGACCGAAGCATTCAGTACCCCTGCAAATAATCCAGATATGCCAGCTGGCCTGATGGATGAACATGAACGTTATGACTGGAAAAAAAGCCAGTTACATAGTCGTGTTATGCAACAAGCAAGCAAATCAATGGCGTCGCGCTATTTCTCAGTTCCTCCAAAAGAATTTATGTTTATTAGCCGTAAGTTTATTGGTGCATATACATTTATGACTGTTATTGATGCCAAAACAAATGTACGTCGTATGATTCGTAACTTTGCTTAATTTATCAAGACTAGAATGGCTCCATGTCATTCTAGTCAATCCACATAAAATGATTATTTTTAACAATTGATTTTCATTTATAAAATCAAATACATAAAATCAATTCTATTTTGTTCTTACCATTTATCTACTCATTTTTTGACTGTCAGTAACGACATAGTTTTTTCTTATATAGCGTGTCAGCATAAAACAATAACAATGTGTTAGGACACCATAATCATGACAAATATGATCAATAAAGCCCAAGGGCTGGGTTTATCGCTGATCACAAAATTAGCTGGAAGCGATGTACTTGATCAACTCAAACTACGTAAATTTCTTGAAAAGTCTCTTTATCAAGGTTCAAAAGCCGGCTTTAGAGCATTAAGCCAGACCCAGAAAGCATTTAAACCAAAACAAATTTCACAGCAGCGCCTACCACAACAGAAGAAAAACCTATTTGATTTAAGCCTGACTGAAGAACAACAAATGACTTCTGAAGCAATGTCTCAATTTGCTCAAGAAGTTTTACTAGAATTAGCTCATGATGCTGATCAGGCAGCTCAATTTCCAGAAAGTCTTTGGCAATATGTTGAAGATTTAGGGCTAAATTATTACGCCCTACCGGAAGCACTAGGTGGTGTTGCTGCTGAACAAAATATTGTCAGTAACTTACTCATCGCTGAAAAACTAGCTGAGGGTGATTTTAGTCTTACAGCGGGATTACTCAGTACATTTAGCGTTATTAATGCAATCACACGTTGGGGTTCGACTGAAGTTCAATCAATGTATTTGCCTTGCTTTGCTGAAGACTCAGACATTACCGCAACCTTTGCAGTACAAGAGGCAACTCCAGCATTTAACCCTTATGTTTTAAAAACAAAAGCTTCTCTTGAAAATGATCAATATTTTATAGATGGTGAAAAAACCTTAGTCATTTTAGGTGATCTGGCTGATGTGTTCTTGGTGAGTGCTGACTTTAATGGCAAGCCAGATGTATTTGTAGTGCAAGTGGGTGACACTATTTCCATTAAGAACACTCCAGCAATGGGCCTCAAAGCAACAGAGACAGCTACTTTAAAATTCAGCCATACACCCGCTCTACGACTAGGTGCAACAGATTTTGATTACACCGCCTTTTTAGATTTAGGCAACTTAATGTGGTGTGCAATGGCTGTAGGAACCTGTGAAGCTGTAAAAGCCTACTGTATTAAATATGCCAATGAGCGAACTGCTTTCGGAGAACCAATTTCACATCGTCAAAGTGTCGCATTCATGATTGCAGATATGGCAATTGAAATTGATGCTATGCGTATGCTGATTCTAAATGCCGCAAGTCTTGCCGAAGCAGGTAAACCGTTCCATCGTGAAGCATATTTAGCTCGACTTCTTTGCGCAGAAAAATCCATGAAAATAGGAACAGATGGCGTACAAATTTTGGGAGGTCATGGTTTTACAAAAGAGCACCCAGTTGAACGTTGGTATCGTGATTTACGTGCAACCGCAATTTTACATTCTGGCTTACATGCTTAAGATCAATCAGAGGATATTTCCATGAATTTACAAAATCCAAAAAAATTCAAATTGATGATTGATCAGGCACATGATGTTGCGATCAATGTATTACGTCCTATTTCCCGAAAATACGATAAAGCAGAACATGCTTATCCAAAAGAGCTCGATATGCTCGCTTCACTCATTGATGGCATGAATGAAGGTGGTGAAGGAATTAATGCAGGTGCAGCTGGTGCAGGTAAACGTGGTGAAACTGATAATGAAGGTGTCCGTAATGGCACCAACATGTCAACAGCGCTAGGCATTATTGAAATGTGTTATGGCGATACGGGTTTATTGCTCAGCATGCCACGTCAAGGTTTAGGGAATTCTGCAATTGCTGCAGTTGCAAATGATGAGCAACTAGAACGTTTTAAAGGTACTTGGGCTGCAATGGCCATTACTGAACCCGGCTGTGGTTCAGACTCTGCTGCTATCCGTACTACAGCAACTAAAGATGGTAATGACTACATTTTAAATGGTGAAAAGATTTTCGTAACCTCTGGTGAACGTGCAGACTCTGTGGTCGTATGGGCTACCCTCGACCGAAAACTTGGACGTGCAGCAATCAAGTCATTTGTCGTACCTAAAGGCACATCTGGAATGAAGGTTGAGCGCCTTGAACACAAATTGGGAATTAAAGCTTCTGATACAGCAGTTATTAGTTTTACTGACTGTCGTGTGCCAGCTGAAAATCTTTTAGGTAATGCAGAAGTGGACGTTGCTAAAGGTTTCGCAGGTGTAATGGAAACTTTTGATAATACACGCCCACTGGTCGCTGCTATGGCCATCGGCTGTGCAAAGGCTTCTTTAGAACGTATTAAAGAAATTTTTAAAGACCAGTTAGATCCAGATTACTCAACGCCATATTTACAAACGTCCAATCTTGCGGCACAAATTTACCGTATGGAAGCCGAATGGGAAGCCGCACGGTTACTTATGTTGAAAGCAACATGGATGGCAGATAACAAAAAACCAAACTCAAAAGAAGCTTCCATCGCCAAAGCAAAAGCTGGCCGTGTAGGTAATGAAATCACTTTGAAGTGTGTCGAGTTGGCAGCAAGTGTTGGCTATAACGAGGATGAATTACTTGAAAAATGGGCACGTGACTCAAAAATTCTCGATATTTTTGAAGGTACTCAACAAATCCAGCAACTTATTATTGCTCGACGTGAGCTTGGTAAGTCTTCAAGTGAATTAAAATAAGAGCATTGCAAGGGAGTTTAAATTCCCTTGCTGTTTAGCACTACTCAATCTACAAAATAAAAACCCTCTAATCACCTGATTAGAGGGTTTGGTATTTCAGGAATATATTTTTTATTTATTTAGGTAGTGTAACTTCTAATGACTTATCAACTACACCGAATTTTTTAAAGATTTTTGCACGACGTTTTGGTGAAATATTTGCCTTATTTAAATCACCTTTGTAGTGATCAAATACACGCTTGTCCATCATTTTAAACCACAATGAAGGAATCAATGCTGGTAGCAACATACTTGCATAACCACTTGGTAACTCAGGTGCTTCATCAAAATGACGCAGTGCCTGGAATGGACGAGTTGGATAAGCATGGTGATCTGAGTGGCGTTGTAACTGATATAAGAACAAGTTTGTCACTACGTTGTTATTATTCCAGCTATGCTCTGGCATTGTACGTTCATATTGACCATTTTCTTTTTTCTGGCGCAATAAACCATAATGCTCAATGTAGTTAATAATTTCGAATAGACTAACACCGTAAAATGCTTGTGTTGCCAAATAAGGAATTGTGCCTTTACCAAAAATACCGACCATAGAAGCATGGAAAGCAGCACTCATACCCCAGCCTTGCAGCAATTCGTTATCGAGTGACCAGAACTCTTTACCTTTACGTTTTAGACGGTTTTTCTCAATTTCAATTGCTGACTTGAAAGAACCAATAACTGTACGTGGCCAAAATTCATAGAATGTTTCACCCATACGTGAAGATGCTGGGTCTTCAGGTGTTGCCGCACGTTTATGGTGACCATATGGATGCTCAATACGGAAATGGTTATAACCAGTAGGTACTAAAGCAAGATGAGATAAAATATGGTCGATACGATCATGTTTATGGCTTAGTTCATGGGCTGTATTAATTGCAATACCATTAATTGCACCCATTGAAATACCAAGCAAAATTTTATCAATAAATGAAGTAGTTTTACGGCTTGTTAAATAACATGCATAAACATTTGCTGCATATTGTAATGGGATAAAGCTCTTCACCAAACGTGAATAATACGGGTCTTTTTCAAGAAGTTTAATTTCTTCATCGGTTGGATTACGTGCATCTTTACCAATGATCGTATCAATTGCAGGAATCACAACGTGTAATAAAAGTGGGCCACCTAAAGCAAATACTTTCTTTAATGGGCGTGGACCAAAATGGTAACCAGCTAAAATACCTAAACCAATTACAGGTAGAGCCGGACTAATCATCCATAAATAGCGCTTACGATCTATCTCACGCATAGACGCTGGCACTGGCATAAGTTCTTGCTGAACATTTACTGGTGCATTCATAGTCATATTTCCTTTTTCTATATATCTATATAGTTAAAGAAATACCATTTGCTTAACAGTTGTAACCGTCCAAAAAACCTATTTCAAAGTCTTTGGCATTTTCTTCCACTTTTTTGTCCTAAAAACACATGTTGATCTATTCTTATAGCTCACTATAATTTTATTAAAATAATGATTGATCACGTAAATATGGATGCACTAAGTAAATTTTTTGATGATATCCACTTAAATAAGTCTGAATATATCTATATAAAAGCACAAGGTGAATGGGCCTTTAAAACACAAGATCAATCTGCTTTACTTGCTTATATCGTTTTAACGGGTTCTGTATATATTCACATAAATGCTTCAGAAAAAATAACAGCAACAGCTGGAGATATTATTTTAATACCCTCTGGAAAAGCTCACCATGCTACAGACTCAAAAGCTACTGCGAGTAAACTTGTAGATCCTGTCGATATTACTCCGTTATTTAATGGGCATCGTCATGATCCAATTGAACTAGGTTCATCAGCATCTGAAAATACATTATTGCTCTGCCTACGCTGTCAAGTTGATACGTATATGGCTGGGCCACTTATTAATGCATTACCCTCTATTATGCATATTCAGCATGAGAACCAAACGACTCCACCTGAATGGTTGCAAATAGGACTTTATTTTCTTGCTGTCGAAACACAAAAAATTCAACCCGGTCATGACAAAATTATCGATCATTTAGTTAGTATTCTTTTAATTGAATGTATTCGAGATCATATTCAACAAATGTCTGACCAACAAAACTGGTTAGGAGCATTAACTCATCCTGAGTTAAGTAATGCTCTATCTGCAATTCATAGCCAACCTGAAGCAAGCTGGACTGTTGAATCATTAGCTGAACAATGCTGCATGTCACGTTCTAAGTTTGCCAATCTTTTTAATAGTATTATTGGGGAACCTCCCCTTACTTATTTACAGCATTATCGCTTTCGTTTAGCAAGCCAATATCTTCGTACAAGTAATTTATCAATTCAACAAATTTCAAATAAAGTGGGCTATTCGTCAGAAACAGCATTTAGTCAGGCATTTAAAAGAGTATTTGATTTATCACCTAAACAATATAGACAAAACTATATTGGCAGTAGTCTAGATCAGTAATAAAAAAAGCGCCGAAGCGCTTTTTTTATTACATAAGTTTTATTTGATTTTAGCGTGTGACTTTAAGTATTCGCTGTAATCTTCAAGTATTTGCTGACCGCGAGATTGGCGATAAAGCTGTTGTAATTGCTTTAACTGATCGGCTGGCATAGCGTTTACAGCAGCTGAATTTACATTAGAAACAGCAACAACGACTAACTCATTTGGTAAGTTCGCTGTTGTAACAGACCACATACCAGGTTTTGGCGTAGGAACACTAAATGCTGCACGCTCAATTGCACGTTTCAAACCTTGTGAACGAGTAAAGACACCAGCAGATTCAAAAGGTACATTATTTTTCGCAACAACTTGTTCAGCTGGCTGAGTTTTGAATTCAGTCAACATTGTTGCAATTTTAGCTTGAGCTGCTTTACGTGCTTTTTCATCAATCACTTTAGCTTTCGCTTCATTCATGGCTTGAGCAATTGGTTTAACACCAACAGCATGATAATCACGTACTTTAATCCAGACTGTATCACCATTCGCTAATTGAATATTTGATGAAGCATTACGATCGCCATTTTTCACATCATCATTAAACAATTTAATTTTTACGTTTGGATCACTTAGTTGTGGATTTTGAGTCGCTAAAGTTACGCCATTTAATGATTCAATTTTAGTACCTTTAACTTGCTGTACAACTGCATCTAAAGAGTCATTACCAACAATTGTTTCATTCAAACTATTTACAGTATCAGAATAAACAGTAGCAACTTTATTCTTTTCAACTTCAGCAGTTAAACGCGCCTTCTCAGCTTCAAATGAGGGAATTTGGGTCGCTGGAGTTTCTGCTTCAATAATATGATAGCCATATTGTGTTTTTACTGGCTGTGAAACTTGACCATTTTTCAAACTTGAAACAGTTTTATCAAATGCATCAGAGAAAACGCCAGGTGCATAAGCCTCAACTAAACCACCTTTCGCTTTTGAAGTTGGATCTTCTGAGAACTGAGCTGCTGCTTGAGCAAATGAGAGACCGCCTTGAATTTTTGCGTATACATCTTTAGCGAGCTTTTGAGCTGCTGCATCATCACGAGCATCTGTCGTAATAAGGATATGTTTCACTACACGTTTAGCATCTTTTTGCTGAGTTTCTACAAACTTCGCATAAGCTTGTTTAAGCTCAGCATCTGTTGCTGGTGCAGGTTTCGCCATTAAAGACGGAGATAAAACAACATAATCTACATCAACAGAAGCAGGCTGTTTAAACTCATTTTGATGTTTGTTGTAGTAGTCAGTAGCTTCTTGATTAGATGCTGTTAAGCCAGTTTTATAACTGTCTAACTTAATGCTAGCCAAATGTAATGTACGTTGTTCAGTTTGCAAATTCGCAATTTGCATTAAATCAACTTTACTTACTAAAGAATAATCTGAAAAAGTTGAAGTTAACATTTTTAAAGCGTGATCTTGACGCA
The DNA here is from genome assembly GCF_044684115.1 of Acinetobacter sp. ABJ_C1_1. Classification (NCBI taxonomy): domain Bacteria; kingdom Pseudomonadati; phylum Pseudomonadota; class Gammaproteobacteria; order Moraxellales; family Moraxellaceae; genus Acinetobacter; species Acinetobacter sp. ABJ_C1_1. The sequence continues at coordinate 176,169 of NZ_JBITPU010000003.1, forward strand.
AGCTCGCAATTAAAGCTTGGCTTGTCATACCAATCGAACGCAAATAATTTTCATATAATTTTTGTGAAAACTGGCCATTTTCTTGCAAACTTGGCTGCTGAGCTAACATTTGCTCGATTTGAGCATCGCTCAAAGAAATACCCAGTTTTTCAGCTTGCTGAATAAGTAAATTACGAGATACCAATATATCAAGCGCTTTTGCTTGAATTACCGGTAAATTCAATAAACTTTCATCACCCTTTACAGCAGCTAAATATTGTTCTTTATACCTTTGCGTTAAAGTTTCAAGGTCTTTTTTTGATATGTCCTGTCCATTTACAGTTTTTGCGACATCTGCCTTGTTTCCCCTATTAAAATATCCATTAATACCTACAAGCGCTAAAGGGGTCAAAAACAAAATTAAAAGGACTTTGCCGAGCCAACCCTTAATGACTGTACGAAACGATTCCATAAGTATTCCAATATTTTATTTCGAGGAGAATTTTAACTGAAAAACCACAATGAATGAATGAGCAATATTGGTCAATTCAGATATTTAATAAAAAACGCGCCTATATCGGCGCGTTTAATCATCTTAAAAGATTAAGCAACTGAATCTTTAAGACCTTTACCAGCTTTAAAGCTAGGTACTTTTGTTGCTTTAATTTGAAGCTCTTCGCCAGTTTTAGGGTTACGACCAGTACGTGCAGCACGTTCTTTAACACTGAAAGTACCAAAACCAACTAAAGTTACTGTGTCACCTTTTTTAAGTGCTTCAGTAATTGACGCAATTGTCGCATCGAGTGCCTTGCCTGCATCAGTCTTAGATACTCCCCCTTTTTCAGCAATTGCATCGATTAATTCTGATTTATTCATGAATAAAACATCCTCTTAATATCGTTTGTTTAAGGTCCAAGGCTATAGTTTAAAAGGCCATGACGCCTTTATAGCAATGCTTTGGGGGAAAACGCAATACTAGAGCAGAGCTTTTAGCAAAAATAAATGCTAAAAAACTGTTATATATTTGCTAAATCCCTACATTTTTTTACTTTTCATTCAATTTTGCCTTCAATTTCTGATTTTCTTCAATTAAAGCATCTACCTTTATATGCAGTTGAACTAGGAGTTGTTCAATGTGCTGTAAATCCTTCGGAGTAACCAAACCAATTCGATTTAAAGAGTGATTTACACTGGTATCTAAAATTTTTTCGACCTTGTCTTTTGTATCAGACACTGACTCTTTCGCTTTTTCGGTTACTTTACCAACAGTTGTATCGGCTAAATCACCAGTTTTAGACTCGAGCTCTTCACCCACTTTGACTAGGGAGTCAAATAGTTTATTGCCTTCTTCTTCTGCACGAGAAAAAGCACCTAAACCCGCTAACCAGATTTGTTTGGTATACTTCCTAAAATCTAATGCAGACTTCCTAGAACTTTTTGATTTTAATTTATTTTTTTCTCCTTGATCTTCTGCTTGTGTTTCTATATTTGCATTATCCATTGATCTAAGCTCCTGATCGGATGAGACAGACGAAGTCTTATTTAACCACAAAATATTCTTATAATAACAAAGTCAAGACTTGATACATTTATGAAACTGTTCTACAAAACAATCATGTCATGTAAATATATTTAACAGGACATTGTGTTAAGTTTGAGATAGGATGTCTCATTCTCTCAATTAATCTCTAATATTTAAGGATAAACTTTTATGAGTGAAACGCAACAAAGACAAAAACATCCACGTCTGTTGCTGAATATTGTTCTAATTATTTTAGAAACTTTTTTCTCATTTATTCTCACCCACGATGGTGTTCTTCGCTTGCAAGCGAAAAAGTTTATCGTCAACAAAATAACAATCCGTATTAATAGCTATTTGCCATTTTTTGACTTTTATGTGCAATTTACGGAAAAAGGACTGTTATTTGATATTCATTCATATGACCGTCGTATTGATCTAGAAATCAATAGTACACTCATCGATCTTATCAAAATTTTTGCTTTCTCAAACCAACGCAGTTTAAACAACATGCGAATTGATGGTGATGCAGAAACTAAAAAAGAACTTATCGATTTAATCTCACATCTTACTTTACCTAAGCTTCTTGCAGACTGGAAACAATGGTTCAACACACCAGATGATGAAGCCGAAGCCCTAGCTTCACGCAAAAGAATTGCACCTTTACTTGAAAAAATCGATCAGCAACGTTCAGAGATAAATTCGTTGCATGTCGAAATTAAACAATATCAAAATCGAATTGCACGCTTACAACAGCGCCAACGCAATATTAACTTGTGCTTTGGTATAATTAGCCTAATATTTATTGCTTATTTCATATATAATTTGTGGGTGGCCTAACTTATTTTTTCTATCTTGATCCTACACTTGAATTAAAAATAAAAAAACTTGACTATTTTAGTCGGGATTCATAAAATCCCATTATCTAGTCTTAACATGTGTATCGAATCATGCGCCTTACAACTCGCGGTCGCTACGCAGTGACTGCTCTACTTGATTTAGCTTTGCAGCCAACTGAACAAACGATCACGCTCGCCGAAATTGCCGCACGTCAATCTATTTCAGTTGCTTATTTAGAGCAGTTGTTCGCAAAACTTAAGCGTCATGGGTTAGTTTCTAGTGTTCGCGGTGCAAATGGTGGTTACCATTTGGCTCGAAACGCTGATGAAATTACTGTGTTAGAAATCATTGAAGCCGTAAATGAAACTGTTGACGCAACACGTTGTGACCACAAAGGCAACTGCCAAAATGGTGCAATGTGTCTTACTCACGATTTATGGCAAGAACTCTCTCATCATATTGCCGACTATTTAGCCAAAATCACACTTGCCGACCTCATTAGCCGAGACAACGTTCAAACTGTTGCACTACGCCAAAATGTGACTGGCATAGATTCAGCTCTTTTATCGGGTACAGGTATTTGATATGAAACGTCCAATTTATCTTGATTACGCAGCAACCACTCCAGTAGATCCGCAAGTTGCAGAACGTATGATGGAGTGTTTAACTTTCGACGGTACCTTTGGTAATGCTGCATCTCGTTCCCACGCTTACGGCTGGCAGGCAGAAGAAAAAGTTGAATATGCACGTGAGCAAGTCGCAAATTTAATTAAAGCCGATCCACGTGAAATCGTTTGGACTTCTGGTGCAACTGAATCAGACAACCTTGCTCTTAAAGGTGTAGCTCAATTCTATGCATCTAAAGGCAAACACATCATTACAAGTAAAATTGAACATAAAGCTGTTCTAGATCCTTGTCGTGAATTAGAAGAACAAGGTTTTGAAATTACTTACCTAGAGCCAGAGCCACAAACAGGTTTAATTACTCCTGAGATGGTTAAGGCTGCCCTTCGCCCAGATACTATTCTTGTTTCCCTTATGATGGTAAACAATGAAATTGGTACAGTTACAGATGTAGCGGCGATTGGTGAATTAACACGTGCCAACAAAACATTTTTCCATGTAGATGCAGCGCAAGCAGCTGGTAAAGTTGATATCGACTTATCTACTATGAAAATTGATCTTATGAGTTTCTCTGCTCATAAAATTTATGGTCCAAAAGGTATCGGCGCATTATATGTACGTCGTAGTCCACGTGTTCGCTTAAAAGCACAAATTCATGGTGGTGGTCATGAGCGCGGTATGCGTTCTGGTACTTTGGCAACTCACCAAATCGTTGGTATGGGTGAAGCTTTTGAAATTGCAGGCAAAACAATGCATGCAGAACAAGAGCGTATTCGTAAACTTCGTGACAAACTTTGGAACGGTTTACAAGACCTTGAACAAGTATTCCTAAATGGCCACCCTACTCAAAACGTTGCTAACTATTTAAATGTCAGCTTTAACTTTGTTGAAGGTGAATCTTTAATGATGTCGCTTAAAGATGCTGCTGTATCAAGTGGTTCAGCTTGTACTTCTGCAACTTTAGAGCCTTCATATGTTCTTCGCGCATTAGGTTTATCTGATGAGCTAGCACATAGCTCAATTCGCTTTAGTTTTGGTAAATATACCACTGAAGAAGACATTGACCACGTGCTTACAATTACCAAAGCCGCTGTTGAGAAATTACGTGAACTTTCTCCGCTTTGGGACATGTACAAAGAAGGTATCGATCTTTCTACAGTTGAATGGGCAGAACACTAATTATTGAAATTAGTGTTTTAACCCTCATATTAATATTAGGCTGACCCCGAGGTTTGGAGAAGCGAAATGGCTTATAGCGAAAAGGTAATTGATCATTACGAAAATCCACGTAATGTTGGTGTTTTAGATAAAAACTCTGAAAATGTTGGTACAGGTATGGTGGGTGCACCTGCATGTGGCGACGTGATGCGTTTACAGATTCAAGTAAATGACAGTGGCGTAATCGAAGAAGCACGCTTTAAAACTTACGGTTGTGGTTCTGCAATCGCATCAAGTTCCCTTGTAACTGAATGGTTAAAAGGCAAAACTCTTGATGAAGCTCAAGCAATCAAAAACATTGATATTGCAACTGAGTTAGCTCTTCCACCAGTAAAAGTTCACTGTTCTGTTTTAGCTGAAGATGCAATCAAAGCTGCGATTGAAGATTATCGTAGTAAAAAGTCAAAAGCTTAATTTGTTACCATTATAAACGTTGGAGTTTTCATGATTCATTTAACTGAAAATGCTGCGACTCATATTAGCAATTACCTTAAAAACCGAGGTAAGGGTGAAGGCATTCGCGTTGGTGTGAAAACTTCTGGTTGTTCTGGGTTGGCTTATGTTCTCGAATTTGTAGACGATATCGATGAGCATGATCAAGTTTTCGAACAATTCGGCGTTAAGGTTTTTGTAGATCCTAAAAGCTTAGTTTACTTAGAAGGCTTAGAAATGGACTATGTTAAAAATGGCCTTAATGAAGGGTTCGAATTTAACAATCCTAATAAAAAGGGTGAATGTGGTTGTGGTGAGTCTTTCACTGTTTAATCCTCTCCTTTCCTTTTTCTCATTAAAACAGTGTCTTTCAACAGCACTGTTTTAATGTATTTAATTAACGTGGATCCCATTTCTAATGAATCATTTTGAGTTGTTCAATTTACCTGTGGCACTCGATATCGATTTGGCAAGCTTAAAATCAAATTTCTTGAGTTTGCAACAACAATATCATCCAGATAAAGCCGCAGATAAAGATCAAGCATTGATCAAATCAAGTGAAATCAATCAAGCTTTTAAAATGCTTTCACAAGTTGATAGCCGTGCTGCCTACCTTTTAGCACTTAAAAAGCAAGATCATCATCTTGACCAATCTATTAGTGATTTTGAATTTCTACAATCTGCATTAGAACTTCGTGAACAACTTGATGATGCCACAACACCTGAACATTTACGTACTTTAAGATTAGAAGTACAACAATGGATTGATGGCTTAGTTCGTGAATTCAAAATTGATTACAGCGAAGAAGATTGGGCTGAAGCACGTGATACCGTACGTAAGTTACGTTTCTTTCAACGTGTTTTAAACGATATTGATAAAGCAGAAGATCAACTGTTAGATGAAGAAGACAGCTTTGATTTAGACGATGATTTTTAATTTTGCTTTCTCTACTTTATTTTCAAGGGATTTAACTCATGGCACTTTTGCAAATTGCTGAACCGGGTCAATCCAGTGCCCCACACCAACATCGCATTGCGATTGGTATTGACCTAGGAACAACACACTCATTAGTTGCGACAGTGTTATCAGGCAAACCTAAAGTACTCAATGATGTCCAAAATAGAAGATTACTTCCTTCTATCGTTCATTATGGGGAAAATACAACTCATTATGGTGAAGAAGCCAAACCATTTATTATTGCAGATCCCAAAAATACAATTGTATCTGTTAAACGATTTATGGGTCGCTCAAAAGCAGATATTAAGTTTCAGCATCCTTATGAATTAGTAGGCTCAGAAAATGAAATGCCTGCTTTTGAAACACGTGCTGGGCGCAAAACACCAGTAGAAATTTCAGCTGAAATTTTAAAACAATTAAAAGATCGTGCTGAAGACAGCTTACAAAATCCTGTTAATGGTGCTGTAATTACCGTTCCTGCTTATTTTGATGAAGCTCAGCGTCAAGCAACTCGCGATGCAGCTCAACTTGCTGGTTTAAACGTATTACGTTTATTAAATGAGCCTACAGCTGCTGCAGTCGCTTATGGATTAGATCAAGAAAGTAATTTAGAGACCGACCGTAATTATGTAATTTACGATTTGGGCGGTGGTACTTTTGATGTATCAATCCTACGTTTTTCACAAGGCGTATTTGAAGTTTTAGCGACCGGCGGCCATACAGCTTTAGGTGGTGATGACTTAGACCGTCTAATTGTGAAATGGGCAAAAAAACAGCTTAATATTGATGTATTAAGTAATGAAGACTATGCCGTATTTATAGTTGCAGCACGTCAAGCTAAAGAGCAATTATCAACTCAAGAAGCTGTTGAATTAAAACTGCTTGATGCAACTCTTACTCTAGACCGACCTACATTTGAAAGTATTATTCAAGTTGCGTTAGATAAAACGATTAGTGTTTGTAAGCGTGTACTGCGCGATGCAAAGCTCGAGTTAAGTGACATTCAAAATGTAGTTTTAGTGGGTGGTTCTACCCGCTCTTATGCAGTTCAAAAAGCTGTACGTGAAGTTTTTGACCAAGAACCTCTCTGCACAATCAACCCTGATGAAGTTGTGGCAATCGGTGCTTCCATTACAGCAAACCAGTTAATTGGTAATAGCCAAGATGGCTCACTTCTTCTAGACGTAACTCCTCTTTCTCTTGGTTTAGAGACAATGGGTGGTCTGGTTGAACGTCTCATCTCTCGTAATACAGCTATTCCTGTTGCACGTCGTCAAGAGTTCACAACTTACCAAGATGGCCAAACTGCCATGTTAATTCATGTGGTTCAAGGTGAACGTGATTTAGTTGAACATTGCCGCTCATTAGGTAGATTTGTACTCCATGGCATTCCATCAATGACTGCAGGTCAAGCCCGTATTGAAGTCACTTTCCAAGTTGATGCCGATGGCTTACTCACCGTTTCTGCTCGTGAAGCAACTTCTGGTGTACAAGCTCATATCGATATCAAACCATCTTATGGTTTATCTGAAGCAGATACAGAACGCTTATTAATTGAAGGTTTCCAACATGCTGAAGAAGACAAAAATCTTCGTCATTTAAAGGAAACTAAAGTTGAAGCAGAACGTGAACTTGAAGCTCTAGAGCAAGCATTAAAAGTAGATGCAGATTTACTTGATGAAACGCAGCTCGCAGAACTCAATTCTGCAAAAGAATCATTAAAAGCTCAACTTGAAGGTAGTGATATCCAAGCGATTGAGCAAGCTGTTCAACAGCTTAAAGTACATAGTGACGCTTTTGCAGCATTACGAATGAATCGACATATTGACCATGCCTTAAAAGGCACGAAGCTCGACGATTGGTCAAAATCAAACTAAAAGGTATAGGTGATCAATATGCCACGTATTAAAGTACTTCCTCATGCTCAGATTTGCCCTGAAGGCGCAGAATTTGAGGTTGAACAAAATGCCAATCTTTGCCAAAGTCTGCTTAATAAAGGTATCAAAATTGAGCACGCGTGTGATATGTCTTGTGCATGTACAACTTGCCACGTGATTGTTCGCAAAGGTTTTGATAGCTTAGAAGAAATGAATGATGTTGAAGCTGATCTTTTAGACCGTGCTTGGGGTTTAGAACCTGACTCTCGTCTTTCATGTCAGGTTAAAATTGTAGATGAAGATCTTGAAATCGAGATTCCGAAATATACAATTAACCATGCTTCAGAAAATCATTAAGATTTAATGGTAAAAAAAGCTGCTTAAGCAGCTTTTTTTATTTATATGATTTATACCGAATCTTACTCTTGATCAATATTTATTGGCTTAACCTCATCTTCGAGTCTAAGCTGAGCAACCCCTTGAGTATTAATTAAAGTTTGTTGAACTTTAATGCGTTGAATCATTTTTTCAAGCACTTCAACCAACTCAGGGTATTCGTAGTTCTGTACTTCTTCTAAATTCAATACTAAATGGAAACCTTTATATTCATAATCAAACCATTGCTGATGATCTGACTTGTTCCCTGTATATTTTTCCATGACTTGCCACGTTTTTACTGCACCTTGGATACCTTTTAAATAAATCGGGGTTTTAGGTGCACATAGAAAATCACTTTTAATGAGTTGATAAGTATCATCAGAAATAAGTATTTCATCGATTTCAGCAGCATACTGTAAACGTGCTGCCAAATTTACATCACGACCTACAATCGTATAGGCCATACGATGCGTTGCCCCATAATTCCCAACGTGGCAATAACCTGTACTAATACCCATACGGATATGTAAGGCTGAATATCCCATTTTTTTCCAACGTTCGCGTAGCAGCTTCATTTGCTGACGCATCGCAATTGCCATTTCTACGCAAGATTTAGCATCTTGTTCAACACCTTGCGAATTTGGATCTCCAAAAAATATGAGAATGGCATCTCCCATAAATTTATCGACAGTCGCCTCGTATTGCTTCGCAATTTCAGTCATATGGCTTAAATAGTCATTAAGCAAGAAAGCTAAGTCATCTGGAATTAAGGTTTCCGACAATTCTGTAAAACCCTGAATATCAGAAAAGAATACGGTCATTTTTTTACGTTTATATTCGATTTTTGCTTCAGCCTCACCACGCATAATCGACTGCCATAGCTGTAATGGTGCATAGCGGCTTAACTGATTAGCAAAAGCGATATAACGCGTCATTTGGTCATAATAATGCTGACGTTGCTGACTAATTTTTTTAACCCAGCGATGTTGGTAATAATTTCCAATGGTTATAAACATCACTAAGCCAAGTAAAGTAATTACCGTTAATTCTTGGCTCGTTGCTTCAAAATATGGATGAAAACCAAATAGGAAAAAAGTACTTAAATAAAAAATAATCGCACCAAGCAGACTCGTTAAACAAATCACTGCAAACGAAATACGACTATTAATTGCTGAGTAAAATAATGCAAAAAGCGCAATAAATGTAGGAACAAGATTGAGGTGTACACCCGCTAGAGTAACCGCTACTACAATTGCATCTATCGCAAAGAAAACACTTTTTTGGGTTTTCTTATCAAACTGGTACTGTAACCAGTGCTCTAATTTAGAACTAACAAAAAGTAAAAAGAGAAAAAAAGGAGGAATATAGATTTGATAATTAGTATCTGGTGAGGTAAAGGCATAGATCACTAAAATCAATGACAGAATTGAATACCCCATCAAACGATGAAAATATGCAAACTGCTTAGGTTCCCGATCTATAAACCTCTCTAATTGCACCCTATCCTCCACATTTCAATGTTGCCACACTCACATGTGGCATGACATTGATTTAATCCATACGCCAATCAAAAGGCATATCACCTTGACCACGTAAAGCAAGCATAAGGGTCTGACGCATGTGAGCCAAAACATCACTTGTGTATGGCACAGCTGGTGTACCCCACACTGGTTTAGGCCAAGCTACGTCATTTTGATAACGGACAACATGGTGAAAATGTAATTGAGGAACCATATTACCTAAAGCTGCAACATTCATTTTATCAGCACGAAAAACGCGAGCTAACTGGCTAGATAACCAACTTGATTCACGTAAAAACTGTTCTTGGTCAGCTTGACTTAATTCGTATAATTCCGTGATTCCTGGTACGCGTGGTACTAAAATTAACCAAGGAAATTGCATATCATTCATTAAACGACATGTTGAAAGCGGAAAATCGCCTACAAAAAAAGTATCTTGAGCAAGTTGTGGATGCAAACTAAACATATCTTTTATAAATGACAATAAACAATAATGGCTAATACTATCACATCAGTTTTGATGTGAATATTATTAGTAGCCCGTTTGCTTACAAATAACAATGATTTTATGCACTTATTCATATCTCAAGGTATAAAAAAGTGCATAAAATCCAATCACAGCAAAACAAATGTTCCAATCAACTACCGCTTATTAAAAAAACAGAACTCAGGCATGTAATTCACTCATCAATTTTTGTAGTAAATCATTAATAAATTGAATTCGTTTTTCATAATCTTCAAGCTGCACCATCACTTTTAAGCGTTGTCCTCCTTCCATGCGATAATAGGTCGGGTTCTTTTGCATGAGTTGAATAATACTAATAGCCTGAACAGGAGTATCTGGTGAAAATTCAATGTTGCCGCCTTGAGTATTAATATCAATTTTTGTAATACCCAAATGCTCTGCTTTTAAGCGGATCTGATGCACGGTAAATAAGTGCTTAACTGATTGCGGTGGAACACCAAAGCGGTCAATAAGCTCCATGCGGATATTATCCAGTTTTTCTTGAGTATCTGTATTACTAATGCGTTTATAGAATAATAAACGTTGATGAACATCACCTAAGTAATCATCAGGAATAAGTGCAGGAATATGTAAGTTAATTTCGGCAGTTAACGACAATGGTGCATCGAAATTCGGTGTTTTACCCTGTTGAATTGCTTTGGTCGCTTTCTCAAGCATTTCCATATACAGACTATATCCGATCGCCTGCATTGAACCACTTTGTTGCTCACCCAACAATTCACCAGCACCACGAATTTCTAAATCTTCCGTAGCAAGCATAAAGCCTGCACCTAATGTGGAAGCGCGTTGAATTGCATCGAGACGTTTTTCAGCATCACCTTTCAAGTGTTTTATTGAAGGCACCAATAAGTAAGCATAAGCTTGGTGATGTGAACGACCTACACGTCCACGCAACTGGTGCAATTGTGCTAAGCCAAGTTTATCTGCACGCTCAATCAAAATTGTATTGGCATTTGGAACATCAATACCCGTTTCAATAATGGTTGAACACACCAGCACATTATATTCTTTGTGGTAGAACTGCTGCATAACTTGCTCAAGTTCACGTTCGCGCATTTGTCCATGTGCTACCGCCACGCGTGCTTCGGGCACAAGCATGCGAATATTTTCAGCCGCTCGCTCAATGGTATCTACTTCATTATGCAAGAAGTAAACTTGTCCGCCACGTAATAACTCACGCAAAATCGCCTCTTTAATTGAAGCGTCTGTATGTTCTTGTACAAAGGTTTTTACTGCTAAACGACGTGCTGGTGGAGTGGCAATGATCGACAAATCACGCATTCCCGAAAAAGCCATATTAAGCGTACGAGGAATTGGGGTTGCGGTAAGAGTCAACATATCGACATCGGCACGCAAAGCTTTAATTCGCTCTTTGTCACGCACACCAAAACGATGTTCTTCGTCTACAACCATTAAGCCTAAATCTTTAAACTGAACATTTTCTTGTAATAGTTTGTGTGTACCTACCACAATATCGACTTTACCATCTGCCAAGTCTTCAATATTTTTCACATGAGTTTTGTTTGAACCGAAACGTGACAACACTTCAATACGAACGGGCCAATCAGCAAAGCGGTCTTTAAAAGACTCATAATGCTGTTGAGCAAGTAATGTGGTAGGAACTAAAACTGCAACTTGTTTACCATTTTGCACTGCAACAAACGCTGCACGCATGGCCACTTCAGTTTTACCAAAACCTACATCACCACACACCAATCTATCCATTGGTTTTGCTTGCTGCATATCATACAGTGTGGCTTCAATTGCATTGGCCTGATCAAGTGTTTCTTCATACGCAAAGCCGCTCGCAAATTGCATATAAAGCGACTGATCCAATTCAAAAGCAAAGCCGGGTTTTGACTGACGACGTGCCTGAATATGTAAAAGCTCGGCTGCAACATCATGAATTTGCTCCAATGCCTTACGCTTTGCTTTACTCCAAGCATCAGTACCAATTTTATGTAATGGTGCTAAATCTGGGTCGCCGCCACTATAACGGCTAATCAGATGCAAGTTGGTTACTGGGACATACACTTTCGCATCTTCAGCATAATCTAGTTGCAAGAACTCATAGTCTTGCCCTTCGATAGCAAGTGTAATTAAGCCAGCATAACGCCCCACACCATGATCAATATGTACAACAGGAGCACCAATACTAAGCTCAGTTAAGCTTCGAATTAGAAACTCTTCCGAAACTTCTTGTTGACGCTTACGACGACGCTGTACAACTCGGTGTTCGTAAAGCTGATTTTCTGAAATAACTGTTAATTGATCAGTTATAAGTAAGCCACGGTCTAAAGGTGCATTGGTAATCGCAATTGCAAATTGACTGGTTTTGAATTGCTCAAAATTCTCTACATTCGGAATTTCACCCAAACTTGAACGCAATGCATCTTTTAAACTTTCTCGACGTCCTGCACTTTCCGCAACTAGTAGAACAGGATGGTTTGCTTCATCAATATATTTTTTTACAGCCGCAAATGGTTTTTCTTTTTTTGGATCGACCGGTAATTTAGGTGGTTGCTCAGTTTTAAGATTAAGTGCACCAGCTTTTTCTTCAATCGTTTCTGCACTCACAAGCATTCGTGGAAACTGATTTAAAGCACTCAGCAAATTATTTGGAGAAATAAATAGCTCTTCAGGTGCAAGAATAGGTTGATCAATATTATGACGTCGATCTTCATAACGACGCATAACTTCTTTCCAGAAGTTAGTTAAATCAGTATCAACATCATTATTTGTAATTACAATGCAATTCTTTGGTAAGTACGTTGTAAACATACTTTGCGATTGCATTTGCTCTTTATCAAAAAATAACGGTAAATAAAACTCAATTCCGGGAGATGCTATGCCATCTAAGACATCTTGATAAATTGGATTTTTCTTAGGATTTGCTGTCGGAAAAAACTCAGAATAACGATCTCGAAAAACTGACCGTGCTTCTTTTAATGGAAACTCTTTCGCTGGTAGAACAGTAAAACTTTTTAGTGTTGTAGTTGTTCTTTGGGTTTCAGGGTCAAAGAATTTTAAAGAATCAATTTCATCATCAAATAAGTCTATGCGGATAGGAGCTTCTTGCCCAGATGCAAAAATATCCATAATACTACCGCGTACCGCAAATTCTCCATGATCATACACTGTGTCTACCAAGTGGTAGCCAGCCTGAACCAGTCTTAACTTTTGCTGTTCTAAATCAAATTTTTGCCCCACTTTTATATCAAAGTGCTTACCTAAAACCCATGAATAAGGTGCAACACGTTGAGCCAAAGTACTTGCTGAAATGAGTAATACACCTTGTTGCGGCATATTCGATAAAATCGCAAGACGTTCCGAGACAATATCCTGATGCGGAGATAACCGATCATAAGGCAAAATTTCCCAATCGGGGAAAATTGTCGGTTTTATTCCATAAAACTCAAGTTCACTTTCTAATTGTGCAACATGTTGGTTATTTCGAGCGACTAAAACTAATAAAGAAGAATGCTGAGTCGCAATTTCTTTAAGCAATAAAGCTGCTGATGAACCTAATAATGACCCCACCCAACGCTTTTCACCGGCCTTGAGCTGTTGCAAATTCAATTGAGAGATTTCTTGTTGAAACATGTATATGGCTTTTATGAGCTAAAAAGATATGAGGTTAATAGTAGCATGATGTTTTTATTGAATTGAGTTATTTTTCTGAAATCAAGCTACTACTTTACGATACTTTTTTATAGTTCTTAAACAAATGTTTGAACTTATTTATCACGTAGAAACATCACATAATATTGGTTCAATATTTGTATGATTGCTTTAAGTTCAAGTAACTTTTCTTGAGTATTACCCAACCTTTCGACATAGCGTTGATTTGCAATCTCTAAGTCAATTTTTTCATTAATTTGTGGCGTAATTTGAAATAACTTACGTAAATCATCAAAGTTCTGTAATTTTCGATTTGAAAAATACTCCATATGCTCTGACCATTTTTCATTAATCACAACATTTTTAATTACTGGACCACGCTCAGAATCAAAACTAAGTTGATTCTCTTGTAAATATAGCTGCTCTGGTGACTCTTTCGAGCCTTGAAAAAGCTGGCTTAACTTTTTAAACATTTCATCACATCGTATTAGTTTCAATATAAATAATGGAAACAACCTACTCGCCTCCACCACTTATATCTAATTATTTTTTCGAGACTATTCGTCACCCAAATCATCGAGAAAATCTACAGTCGGTACGAAAAATAGAGTTCCTGTTTGGGCAGTACTAAAGTCAAGTAAACGGTCAAGATGACCCTGCTCATTTCCTAGGAACATATTTTCAAGCATTTGACGTGTTGTACTAAATTTACGGGAATAACCAATAAAAAAAGTACCATATTCATTTTTTGAAGGGTTCGAGAAAGGCATATTGGCACGCATAATTTTTAGCTCATTGCCTTCAGCATCATGCGCTTTACTTACCACATTATGGGCTGTTAAAGGCTTTTCATCATCACCGAGTTCAATATCATTAAACTTTTTGCGACCTATCACTTTTTCTTGTTCTTCATCGCTTAAAGCACGCCATTTTTCCATGTCATGGGTATATTTTTGAATAAATGCATAACTTCCCCCAATAAATTCGGGATCTTCACTACCCACTAGCGCCCATTGTGCAGCAATTACAGGTTCAGGGTTTTCTGTTCCATCAACAAAGCCAATAATCGCTCGACCATCGAAATAACGAAAGCCGTGTACTTCATCAATTGGGTAAGTCACTTTACCCAACTGTTCATTGATTATACTTCCCAATTCATAGCAAAGAGCTTGTCGATCAGCACGAATATGAAAGAATAAATCACCAGGTGTTGAAACAGCTGTGTACTTTGGGCCTTTGATTTCTTGAAATGTTTCTAATTCTTGAGGCTTTGCTTGCTCTGGGAATAAAACATCCCATGCATTTGAACTAAAACCGAATGTGGCATTAAATTTACTTTCTGGATAACGATTAGACAAACTTCGAGTTAACGCTGAAAAATTAGCAGCAAAATCTTTTACTTTTTCTACAACAGAATCACCTTGAGCTAACCCCAATACAATAAATAATGCATTTTCTCCAGGATGACTCGTTACAGGCTGAATTCTCATACATTCCATAAAACAGGCCTTATTTTGGTAATTTACGGTAGTAATTTAGCATATTCATGTTTTTATCGTACGATTTCTTATTGTTCTCATGTCTTAAAAAGAGACTGAATTTTCTCAATCTCTTTTAACTTTTCTAACTTATCTTAGCTGCCATACTGCTTTTTTAAGTATTTTACAATTTGAGCAGATTCAAACATCTTCACTCCCGTATTTGGGTCGACTAGATAAGGTACTTGCATTTTACCTTGCATAATCGGCAACAACTTTTCTCTTTTTCCATCTTTTAAGGGTATATATTTACCCGGTTTTAAGCGAAGAATAGCAGGTCCCATATCTTGCCATCGTTCTTTTGCCACATTGTGCAAAATATAAGGAATTTCAAGCTCACATAGTAGACTTCTTACTACTCTCGAATATGGGCTTGCTTCAAAGCTCCATAGTTCAAGTTTTTGCTCAGGCGCAGCTCTATTTACTATTTTTTTATTAATCCAGACTCCACGAGCACCATTCAACAACGTTCCAGCAAATGCCAGATATGGCATTTTTGGATAATTTGAAAATTTCTGAGGTGTTTGTCCTGTCTTGCCATAGTGTTTAAATAAGTGATGAATAATATCTTGCGATTCGTATAATTTATCGCCTGTATTTTCATCAATTAAAAAAGGAAACTGTAACTCACCCATTTCTTTGACAATAGAACGGTATTTCGTTCCACCTTTCGGACATGGATAAATTTCGACATCCAAATTTAATAGTGTAATCACTTCACGAACACGTCGACAAAATGGCGAACCTTCAAATTCATAAAGTTTTAGAGCTTTAACAGGCTGATTAGGAAATGCTGTACCTGTAACCCCTCTACCACCTTGAGCAATTGCAGATGCTACTGCTTGCAGCACCTTAATTTGATGATTCACCATTACACGTTCCTTTAAATTGTGGAGCTAAACTAATTTTTCCTTAGCAATCACAATTCCATTGTTATCTGCATAAATAAAATCACCAGATTGAATTGTGACTCCACCAAAATATAAAGGAATATCAACTTCACCAATGCCCTTACGATTACTTTTTTGTGGAATTGCAGCCAATGCATGTACACCTAAATCTAGAGTTGCAAGTGCATCAACATCGCGTACACAGCCATAAATAACTACACCATTCCAGTTATTTTTAACCGCCGATTCAGCAATCATATCTCCCATCAGTGCGCAGCGCATTGAAGCACCGCCATCCACAACCAACACCTTCCCTGTACCATCTGTTGCTAATAACTCTTTTACTCGTGAGTTATCTTCAAAGCACTTTACAGTTACAACCTGTCCGCCAAAGGTTTGACGTGCACCATAACTTTTAAAGAACTTACCATCCATTGAGGGTATGACCACTTGTAAATCTTTTTCTGGGTTATCATCTAATAAATCACATGTCACAAATGGTACTGTCGACACTTTTATTCTCCCTTATCGAGTTTGTTGTATGCTGAGATTATCATATCGTTTAAATGCTTCAATTTGCGTTAGCGCCGCTACGACCATCGTATGAGCCAATTGCTCAGCTGTAACAGGTTTATATTTGAATGGTTTATTCCATTTATTTTCAATGAATTTAAAAAGACTTTGCCCCAAATCTTCCATAAAACGCACATCGCTACGCTTACCAATCAATAAAGATGGTCTGAAAATAGATAGTTTTTCGATACCTAAACTCTCAATATAGTCTTCTAACTGCCCTTTGACCTTATTGTAGAAAATTGGTGAATTCGCATTTGCTCCAAGTGCACTCACAATTAAAAAATGAATATGTTTATCTTGAACTAAGTCTGCAAAGTGGGCATTTATCTCGTAGTCCACTGCATAAAAACCTTGTTTTGAACCTGCTATTTTTAAAGTTGTACCTAAGCAGCTAAATGCGTGAGTATGATCATTTACGTCTTCATCATTGAGCAATAAAAAATCCTCAATCACCAACTGAGTAACTTTTTTATATGTATTAAGTAGTTGTGATTCTTTTCTAACAACAACCGTAATTGCTTCAAATTCTGGCGTTTGTTCAAGCTCTTCAACTAGAGCTAATCCAACGAGTCCTGTAGCACCTACTACAATTGCTTTTTTCGTGCTTATAGTCATTTTTTATTCAACCCTCTTTAAGTTTGTATCAAATTTAACCTTTTCTTACGGTTTTAGCAGCCCCTAAAACGGCTTAAAATGCTCGCAAGGCTTGACTTCACGGTATTGATTCATCACAATATGGCACTTGTTTACGGGCTGGTGATGGTTACACCAGTTTACTGGATTGACCACAGCCCGCCCAGACCAACTTATTTTCAAGGAGTGCAAGAGTGGCAAACTCTGCTCAAGCTAAAAAACGTGCGCGCCAAAACGTAACAGCGCGTAAACACAACGCAAGCTTGCGTTCTATGGTTCGTACTTACATCAAGCGTACTTTAAGTGCAATCGCTGGTGGTGATTATGCAGTTGCTACAGAAGCTTATAAAAAAGCTGTTCCTGTAATCGACCGCATGGCTGATAAAGGCATCATCCACAAAAATAAAGCTGCTCGTCATAAGAGCCGTTTAAATGCTCAAGTTAAAGCGTTAGCTAACTAATTTGAAGTATGTAAAAAAAGCCCAACAGGGCTTTTTTTATTACCTATAATTTTATAATTACTCTACTTTATGAAATTTAGATACATCTAACTCGTAAGCTTCGCCTCTCCAAATCCATTTCAATTTACAATTTGGAAATTCATCACCTTCAAACCATACAAACAACCCTTCCATCATGGCAGGCCAATCTGCTTTTTGTATTTGATTATTACCTGAAATTACTGCAACAATCGCTGCAATAATTGTGTCGTGACTTACAGCTAAACTTAGACCACTTTTTGTTTTAGGATGAGTTTGATAAATCAGTTCTAATACATCTAAAACACCAGTAATTGGATGTTTCATACCCGGTAAGGCATTATTCACAAAACTATTAATAAAACCAAGTGCCCCTTGTTTACGAAAATAAGGAGCAGCCTGTTGAATATCGAGTACAAAACTTCCTGGTTCTACCAATAAGCCTTGCTCAACAATTTCAATCGTATGCGTATTAGGTTCAGGACTTACACCGTCTGCACCCTCAATCATAAGCGCAGCAGTATCTACACAACGTTGAATTGGACTAGAAATACAGTGTTGAATCACACGATCTGTATTTTTAATTAAATAGCTACCCCATTCCTGAGCAAGCTCACGGCCTTGAGGAGTAAGTTGAAGGTCGTATCCCGCCAAGCCTTGCCCATCAACCAGCTCTCTTAAAGAGTGACGTGTAAAAAGGGTTACAGGGGTTGAAGCATCAGGCAATAAATCAATTGCTTCAAACATGCTTTTAGGCAATAAATCGAGTGCCATTTTGATCGTGTCATCTTTTCTCAATATTTTGCCACTATAGCATGTCTACAATAACTCTCAATCCAAAACACCCGATTGAGCCAAAGCTTCAAATGCTATTTTTTTGCTTTCCTGATCACGAAATGCGATAAAGCCCCCGTTTAGTACAGTATCACGCTGATTATATTCAAAGGGTTTACCTTTTAGGGTAAGCAAACCTCCACCAATACTTTCTAATAGTCCCTGGCCTGAGCTGGTATCCCATTCAGAGGTAGGATGAAATCTAGGGTAAATATCAATCTCACCCTCTAACATCATACAAAACTTATAAGCGCTGCCCGCTTCACGTCGAATTACGGTACGGTTTTTTTCAATCGGTTCAATAAATTTATGATATTTCGGATTTTTACTACTATGACTTAAACCAATTTGTACAGGTGCTTGTGTTGAATAAGACTCTTTTTGGTATTGGTACCATTGTTTTTGGCTAAAGCTATATTTAAAAGGCAAATCTTTTAAATAACCTAAATAAACAACCTGTTCACAAGGCACAACGATCACAGAAAATACTGTTTCGCGTCCCTCAATCAAGCTCAAGTTTATCGTGAACTCATCCCGTTCATGTATAAACTCTTTGGTACCATCAAGCGGATCAAGCATCCAGCAAGAAGACCAGTCATGGCGAGCGCTATAGTCACTTTCTTCCGATAAAACCGGTAAATCCGGTGTGATTTCTGCAAGATGCTTTAATAAAAATTGATTTACCTTTAAATCTGCTTGAGTTACAGGTGAATCATCATGTTTTTCTTGAATACTAAACTCATATCCTGCTGAATAGTTTTGATATTCTTGTAATAAGATCTGACTAGCCTCTTCCAAAATTGGTAGCAGCTGTTCAATTAAGGCATCATTGGGACGAGTTGTTGTTATAAACATAAATAAGCTCTATTTACTTTCCTTTTCATTATAAGTGAATTATGACAAATTCAGTATTCACCAACAGTCTAGTATCCTTATAAAAATGCTTTATCTTTAATTAAGAACACCGTTATTTCTTCAAAAGCTCAGTCTTTATATTTTAACTGGGCAAGATGCTTATTATTCAAGAGAAAGTAACGTTAAATTTTGTATAAAAAACATGCTATAACTTATGAAAAATAAACAACTTAATGTGAAACCAACCATTTTCTTTTCACACTTTTCTTGCTATGTTCATTAATACAATAACAAAATGGAAGACTAAATAATGATGCTATATGGATATCACTTCTCAACAATTGAAAATAACTGGGAAGACTTAACCCCATTAAATGAGTTTTTACAAACATTTGCAGATGATGATGGTGATGTCTCTCAAAGAGACAAAGAATCGCTTAAAGAAATTATTGCTAAATCAGATACGGCTTTGGCTTTAGCCAAAGAAATGGGTTGGGACGGTAGCTATACGGGTTGCCCTTATTTATTTTGGTTACCGAGTAAAAATACGCAATCATTTGAATATGGCTTTGTTTTTAAACAAACCTCAGATAACTCAACTTTTGTGATTTCACCCATTGAATTGGCTTATCTAGCACATGATGATCAGGTACAAACTTTAAGTAAGAATATTGACTAAGTATAAAGGGTTATTGACTTAACAATTAAGCCAATAACCTAGCCCCACTATTGCTATTCAAACATACTTAATTGAGGTGTAGGTTTTATAATTTTCTCTTTAGGAACATGTAAACACTCAAACTCCTCAACAGGGAAACCTTCAATAAAGCTTGAAATATCTGGGGTTTCTAAACTTAACCATTCATCTAAACGGTCATGTGGAATCACAATGACTGATCTTTTGACATCGCCCGGTTCGTGGAAGTCTTTCATCATGGGATGATCGATCGCATCCATGGTTAACATACTTGCAGAACGAACAATCGTTTCATTCATTTTGCAAATTTCATAAATTGCTGCAATGAAAAAAGCCTGTCCATCTTTACGGCGTACAGCCCATCGCTCAGGTTTATCATTTATATATTTACTTTCATAAAACTCGGTCACAGGGATTACACCGAACTTGCATTTAAGAGCAGCTTCTTGAAAACTCGGTTTTTGGAAAATTGTTTCGTGACGAGCATTATAAGTATGTTTTGCTATGTTTGTATCTTCCGCCCATTTGGGAACCAATCCAAACATGACTTCACGCCATTCAAGACCTTGCGGTGATTTGAATAATAACGGCATTGTTCCAGCAGGATAAACCTCATCGGCATAGCTAAAGCCGACCACAGGCAACTGAAGTTGCTGTAATTGGGCAAGAGTTAAAGGTTTAAAGTTGGCACACATAGCAAGAATAAAATACTGTAATTTTACTTCTCTTATTTTATAAGTATTTATTCTATAAACCAAATAAAAAGGCACTCGAAAGTGCCTTGAACGACGTAACTTTACGCTTATGAAACGTGTTGAATGCCTTGGGGAATCGCCTGCAATAGTCGTTTAGTGTAGTCATGTTGAGGATGTGCATAGAGCTCGTCTGAGTTAGCGATTTCAACAACCTCACCATGATTCATGACCATGACCTGATCAGAGATATATTTCACAACCGATAAATCATGTGAAATAAAGATATAACTGAGTCCAAACTCATCTTGTAAGTCCTGTAATAAGTTAAGTACTTGTGCTTGTACAGACACATCTAGTGCCGAAACAGACTCATCACATATCAAAATTTCAGGCTTTAGCGTTAAACAACGTGCAATTGCGATACGTTGGCGTTGACCACCCGAGAACTCATGTGGGTATCGATAATAAGCTTGTTCAGGTAAATTCACGCGCTCAAGTAACCCAAGTGCAATTTGCTTACGCTCCGCATCATCTTTACCAATGCCATGAATTTGCATAGGTTCTAACAAAATCTGCCCGATGGTAAAGCGTGGATTTAACGAAGCATATGGGTTTTGAAAGATAATCTGAATCTTTCTTTGATATTTGGCAAACTCTTTTTCAGTTAATGAAAGAATATCTTTACCTTCAATTAAGGCTTCCCCACCTGTTGCTTCGTGTAAACGCATAAGCAACAAGCCCACAGTGGTTTTGCCTGAGCCAGACTCTCCCACTAAACCAAGGGTTTTCCCTTTAGCAAGTTTGAATGAGACGCCTTTTACTGCCTGAAACTCTTCTTTGCCAAATAATCCTTTACGGCTATAAAAGCTTTTTTTCAGATCTTTTACTTCTAAAATAATTTGCTCATCGCCATTTAAACCGCGTTTACGCTCAGGAATTTCTGAAACATCAAAGCTTTGTTCGACTAATACATTGTCTTCTTGACGCATAAAGTCGCTGGTCACAGGCAAACGATAAGGTCGCTGTGACATTTGAGGACGACAGTAAAGTAAAGCACGGGTATATACATCTTTAGGCTGTTCTAGAACTTGTTCTGCAAGACCTTGCTCTCTAATTTTACCATGACGCATGACAATGACTTGATCTGCAATTTCACCCACCAAAGCCAAATCATGCGTAATAAAAAGCATCGACATTTGACGGCGCTGACGCAACGATTCGAGTAAATCAATAATTTGTTTTTGAATGGTGACATCAAGCGCTGTTGTCGGTTCATCAGCTATTAGTAGCTTAGGTTCACAAGCGATCGCCATTGCAATCATGACACGTTGCTGCTGACCACCGGAAAGCTGATTAGGATAAGCATCAATTTTCGTTTCAGGTGATGGTATCCCGACCTCTCTGAGTAACTCTAAAACACGTTGACGGGCCTGTTTACGGCTCATGCCCATGTGTAAACACAACACTTCTGCGATTTGATTGCCAACTGTAAAAACCGGATTTAATGATGACATTGGTTCCTGAAAAATCATGGCAATATCTTTACCACAGATTTTTCGCATATCCTTACGGGATAAGCTGAGTAAATCTTGACCATCAAAAACAATCTTACTTTTTTCATCAATTTTACTTTGGCCTACAGGTAGTAAGCCCATAGTTGCCAAAGAAGTAACTGACTTGCCACTACCCGACTCGCCAACTAAAGCGACAGTGGTATTTGCTGGAATATCAAAGGAGATTCCTTTAACAGTTTCGATATACTGCTTGTCTTCACCTTTAAAACTTACACGTAAGTTTTCAATGTGGAGTAATGGGACATTTTTTTGTTGTTCTGACATTAGGTTTTCCTCTTATTTTAATTTTGGATCTAATGCATCACGCAGTGCATCAGTAAACATTGAAAATGCCGTAACCAAAACAGCCATTGCGACAGAGGCTGCGACAAGCTGCCACCATTTTCCTAAAAGAAGTTCACTTTGTGCTTCATTTAACATACTGCCCCAAGACACTACGCCTACTGGCACACCGAAACCTAAGAAACTCAAAATAACTTCCGATTTAATAAAAGAAACCACCAAAATCGACATTTGAACCAAAGCGATATGGCTGACATTAGGAAAAATATGAATGAACATACGGCGGAAATGCCCAACACCAATTGCCTTGGCAGCCAGAACGTATTCACGTGAGGTATGTTTCATATACTCAGCACGAATTAAACGGTAAACACCTGTCCAGCCCGTTAAACCTAAAATCAGAACAATAGATAAAATACCCTTTTGTTGCAGTACGGCAGCTATCGCAAGAACTAATAATAAATATGGAATGGAAGTAAAAATGTTATAAAACCAGTTAAGGATGTCATCTACCCAACCACCAAAGTACCCTGAAATCGCCCCTAGCAGTGTACCTAAGGTCACTGCGAGCAATGCTGAAACTAGCCCTACAATAATTGAGGTTTCGGCACCTTTAATAGTCTTTTTAAGAACATCTTGTCCCCATTTGTCAGCTCCAAATATAAGGGTACTTTTTAGTTCACTTTGCTGATCAAGTAAATGTCCACCTAGTTGCTGATCAATTGCTTTCATATCATCAGCCAGCGGGTCAACCACACCATAATAATCAATTGCACTTCCAGAGCTCTTTTCTTGTTTAATTTCAGCCTTGAGTTGGTGAATGACATCTTTTAAGGGATCGACTGGATTTTCCGGTAATTCCTCATCTACAGCGGCTGTACTTTTCAAAGCTTCAGTTGTCTTATCTGCACCTATAAATGTAGGGGGTGCATAACTGACCGCAACTTCTTTGTTCCAGTCCGATGCAATCAGTCCCGTAAATGATAGTAGCAATACGACCAAATAGAACAGCACAACAATGAGCGATGCGATTGCAATTTTATCAGCCCGAAGACGGCGCATTGCAAGGCGCCATAAACCCGCTGAAGCTGGAGCTGTCTGGGTTTGTAATTTTCTTTTTGATAGAACACTTAGCATAACCCACCTACTTCAACTGTACACGTGGATCAACCACTTTGTAGACTAAATCGGCAATCAAGTTAAAAATCATGGTTGCAGCTGCAATATAAACTGTAATTGCTTTAATCACAGGAAAATCACTTCGCTCAACCGCAATAATTACTTCTCGACCAATACCGGGAATACCAAAAAAACGTTCAATTAAAAATGCACCTATGAGCAACGCAGGCAAAGTCGCCATCACATCGGTAATAATAGGAATTGAGGCATTACGTAAAACATGCACACCTAAAATTCGGCTTTCACCTACACCTTTAGCACGTGCCGTTCTAACGTAATCTTGGTTAATCTCATCCAGCACAAAACTACGGTATAACCTTAAAGTAGGTGCAATACTCACCACCAACATAATTAAAATTGGAAGTAAGGCGAACTTAAATAAATTATCGGTAAAGTTATCGCTCCAGCCCTGTACTGGAAACCAACTTAACTGATAAGCCAGAACATATTGAAAAACAATAATATAAACCAAGATACTGATCGACATACCAATTGTACATAACATCATGACCATACGATCTGTTAAAGTGCCACGTACTGCCGATACAGCCAAAGCTAAGCCAATTGAAATAACGGTTTGTAAAATAGTGAGTGGAATTAACAGCGTTAGCGAAGGCCCCAAGCGAGTTAAAATAATTTGTGAAACTGGCTCGCCAGTACTCCAACTTGCGCCATAGTCAAAAGTAAGAATCTGTTTAATAAAAATCCAGAGCTGAACGTAATAAGGCTGATCGACACCTAGTTGCTTACGAATGTTTTCAATCTGCTCAGGATTAGACATCTTACCTGCCAGAATATAGGCTGGATCTCCACCGACCCAGTTAAAAAGAATAAAGATAAACAGTACTACTCCCAACATGGTTGGAATCATCTGCCATAACCGCCGAATAACATATGCCAGCATAGTGATAATTCCTTATTTAACCCGTTGTCCGGTAATTTCGTTAAAGAATGCTTTGTTGTCAGGATCACGACCAAGGAAATCTTTAACCAATTCAGCTGCCGGTTTTTGGCTACCTTGCGATAAAATGGTCTGGCGATAACGTTGTCCGACTTGTGGGTTATTCAGGTTGTCACCATAAGCAGAAAGCATGTCTAAAGCTAAAACCTCAGACCACATATAACCGTAGTAACCTGCTTGATAACCACCCATCAAGTGTCCAAACTGACCAGGAAACTCTGTTGTTGGGACATATCCCAAGGCTGTAGCTGCTTCCATTTTTTGCCAAGTTTCTAAAGGTTTTACTTTTAACGCATCAGCCGTATGAAGCGCCATATCGTACTGTGCATAAAGCGTCTGACGTGCATAACGTAAACCGCGCCCATAGTTATGTACTGCTTTTAAACGGGCAATTAATTCGTCATCAACACGTGGGCATGCTGGATCACAGTAATCAGCCACTTTAGATAAGGTTTCTTTACGTCGTGCCCACTCTTCATACATTTGAGATGGTGCTTCTACAAAGTCACGCTCTACAGATGTTCCAGACTGACTTGCATAGCGGGTATTAGATAAAATGCCATGCAAGGCATGACCAAATTCATGCACAAAAGTTTCGAGCTCATCACTATTTAAACCTTTACGGTTAAAGTTTGTGACGAGTGCTGAAACCGGTAAGCGGTTGGTTAAAGTGCTACCACCATATACTCCCCAAACAGCGGCATGGCCATATTTCCCTTCTCGAGGGAATTTATCCATATATAAGCCACCAAGGAGTTTTCCTGTCTTTTTATCGACTACATCGTAATATTCAACTTCGCTCTGCCATGCTTTCACTTTGACAGGTTTAAAATCAATACCATAAAGGTCAGATGAAATAGCAAATAACCATTTTTGTGCCGCTAAAGTCGGGAAATAATCACGAAGCTTTTCCTGATCAATTTGATATTTGCTCTTACGAAGTTTTTCACTCCAGTAAGCTTCACTCCAACGTGTGATCTCGGTTTTATCTAATGGTGTTTTTAAAGTTTGTGCTTTAAATGCTCGGAGCTCTTCTACTTCTTTGCGCTCAAGTGGTGCGACCGTTTTCTGTACTTCTGCCAAAAACTGATTTACAGCTTCGGGCGTTTTTGCCATACGGTCTTTTAACACCCAATCTGCATAACTTGCTTTTCCAAATAACTGCGCAAGCTCATAACGTAAATCTACTGCCTGTTTGAGTAGTTTTAAGTTTTGTTCAGTACCACGTCGTGTAAAGGCAATCTGGTATCTTTTTCTGGCATCATCATTATCAGCCAATTCCATAAATGGACGATATTCCGGATACTCAAAACCTAAAAGATAGTTACCCTTGGCATTTTTCTTTAACCCTGAAATATAACTTTCTGGCAGCCCTTTCATTTCTTCAGGAGTAAACTCAAGTTTTTCAGGGTTATCACGAATATTACGGTTATATTTTTGTTCGAGTTTAGTCAACTCATCCAGAATGGCTTTCATTCTTGCACGTTTTGCTGGTTCTAATTGAACCCCCGTGTCTTCAAACTGATCAAGAATATCCTGACGGTATTTTTTATCTATTGGATCAGTTGCTTTTGTATTTTTAATTACGTTATATAATTTTGAATTTTGGAATATATCAGTATGAAATTGATTAATTTTAATTTCGCAGTCTTCGGCTGCCTTACGTAATTTCGCATCTGGGTCTACGTTACTATATAAACCTATGGGTCCTGAAAAATCTTCAAGATGAGCAAAAATTTTATCCCACTTTGCTAATATCGGAGCGGCAGCAGCATCGGTTTTAACAGGTATTTTTTCAAAACTTGAAATCTCTTGCTGGATTTTTTTTAAATTAGAATCGCACCATGTGGGAAGTTGCTCTGCTTTAAGTAATGGTAACGTCGCACGTGTCGTCTCTGCCGATGCAAACTGACTTATACCTATCGTCAACATACATAAACTAGTCATTTTCAGTGTGTTATTTTTCATCGTATCTCCAATTTTTTTCATTTAATGATTAGATTTCGTATTTGTATCAATATCGAAGTACATCCATTCAGCATGTAAAATCGGATGCTTCTTATATCCAATGATTCTTGGCTGAGCCAACATATTTCTATAACGTGCATACAACACTTGCACTGGCATATACACTTCTAACAAACGTGTCATTTTTCGATAAATCACATCTCGTTCTGGGCCAGGCTTAATCTGTTGAGACTGACGGTATAATTGATCAAACTCTGGTATTGAACCGCAAGACCAGTTGGTCATATGGGTGTTCGGGCCATAAAAATTCTGCATAAAATTATCCCCATCCGGATAATCGGCAATCCATGCAGAAGAACCAAACATTCCGTCACACTGTTTTTGTGCCCGAATGAGGTCTGAAAAGAGCATAGGCTTGTAAACCATACGGATATTCAAACTGTCAAAGTTCTTTTTCCAAAGCTCAGCACTTTGCTGACCAATACTGTCATTACGTGCCATATATTCAATGACCAGAGGCTTGCCATCTGGCTGTGTACGCCATCCTGAAGCATCTTTTTTATAGTTATATTTATCTAATAATAGATTTGCTGCTTTTACCGAATATGGGGTACTGCTTCTATATTGCGGATCAGAACCCACCACACCTGGCGGTACTGGAAAATGTAGACGCTCAGCATCACTATTACGTACTAATTTAATTTCTTGATCTATTGAACGAGACATTGCAATTGCACGGCGTAAAGCAATTTTTTCTTTACTCATTCCTCCAACAACAGGATTCTTAAGATTCCAATAGTTGTAACTAATTTCCGGATCAACAATACGCGATAAATGCACACCATCTTTTGCAAGTTCAGGTCTTAACTTGCCGTCTTTAATGGCTTTCGAGACTAATTGCCCTTCTAGTTGAATAATATCAACTTCACCACGCTGGAATGCCAACCATCGTGACTGGTTTTCTTCCATTACCTGAATATCAATTGTGCCGATTTGAGGCATTTGTTTACCTTTGAGGCGTTTCACAATTGCTTGGTCCTCAGCACTACTGGCTACAAAGTTCCAAGTAAAACCGCGATAATCAGGATTCGCTTTTAAAACAATACGCGAAGCAGGCACCCACTTACTGAGCATATAAGGTCCTGTTCCTACTGGATGCCCCATCACAAAGCCAGATTTATCTTTATATTTTTCGATAACTTCACGCGCTACAGCCCCTGTAGGGTCATGTGCCAGTAATAAAGGAAAATTATAATCAGGCTTCACTAACCGAATAACCAAGGTGTACTTATCAGGTGTTTGTAAACCACTCACACTTTGATCGTAGTTAAACTTTCCTGTTTTACTGGCTGATTGTACTAAAGCATCCATACCTTCAATTTTGTTCTCCAACAACCAGCTATTGGGCGAACGTAAATTTGGGTCCAATAGGCGCTTAAAAGAGTACGCATAATCGTAAGCTGTTAACTCTCTAGGTTTACCTTTAAAAACAGGGTCCGGTGTAAAATAAATACCTTTTTTAATGTGAATCGTATAAGTCAGACCATCTGCACTCACTTCTGGCATAGCGGTTGCGATTTGGGGAATAAGCTTTGCTGGCCTTGCTAAATAGTCATAGGTATATAAAGTTTCAAATATCGAAGTGGTTACATGTGCTGAATATAAGTCATGGATATAAGCTGGGTCGAAACCTGTTTCAGCTGTTGGGAACGTATAATGTAAAACTTTATTCGGATCGGCTGGACTTTTTGCAAAAATAGTCGTGGTACCCGTTAATGCCATACTGGCAAATAATAGACCTACACTACAGTGCTTGAGCTTTTGTTTTAAATTTTCAGTCATGATGATCTTTATCTAAAATTATTTTTTAATAGGGGTAATATCAAGATATTGCCAGTTTGTATTCATCATCGGGTGAGGTTTAAAACCCTGAACTTGTGGTCGTATCAACCAATTACGAATTCGAGTTACATGAATAATCCAAGGATTGTCAGCTTCAATCTGGCGATTAAGCTTTTCATAATATGGTAGACGTTGTTGCGTTGGTAAATGAATGGCCTGAGTATAAAGAGCATCATATGTTTTAGACTGATAACAGGCATGGTTTCCCTGCCCAGCATTTGGTCCATATAATAATTGTGCAAAATTATCTCCTTCGGGATAGTCAGCAATCCATGCCCCGCTCCACATCATATATTTACATTGTGTTGCGGCTTTTAAGTTATCTGCAAAATTACTTACTTTAAAGTCAGCACGAATGCCAATCGCGTCTAGATTTTTTTTCCAGAGTTCAGAATGAATAACTGATGCTGAGCTATTTTCATTATTAATTTTTAAAACTAAAGGTTTGCCATTTGGTAAGGTCCGATAGCCATCAGCCCCTTTTTTATAACCATAATAATCAAGCAGTTTATTTGCTAGCCGCGGATTATATCCTACGCTACTTTTATACTTCGGGTTATATCCGTTTACACCTTCAGGTATAAACATTTCTGCTCTCACTGCCTGACCTTTATATGCCTGTTTTATGCTTTCTTTTTGGTCATAGGCCAAAGTAATTGCTCGACGAAGCGCAATTTTTTCTGGACTAAAACCACCAATGACAGGATCACGCATATTCATCATGGTATAGGTCATTTCAGGTTCTTTATATGGAAAATGTTTAATGCCTCTTTTTTGAAAAGAAGCTTTAAGTTGATTTCCATCTAACGCTTGAGGAACGGCATCTGCTGTAAGTTTGTCAAAATCTAATTGACCCGATTGAAAAGCTAACCATCTTGATTGTTGTTCTTCAATGATACTGACCACCACCTTGCCAACTTGCGGCATTTTCTTTCCAGACATTTCTTTAACAAGTTGGTTATCCCACGGTGTTCCTGTTGACTTAAAATTCCAGACAAAACCACGATAATCAGGGTTGGCAACCAATTCGACCTTACTTCTTGGAACATATTTACTTAACATGTACGGTCCGGTACCTACTGGATGCATGCCAATACGATCACCGTAATAATCAACAACCTCTTTAGCAACGCTACCAAACGCAATATAGGCAAGAATATAAGGAAAATTAAAATCTTGGCGAGTTAAGGTAAACTGTAGGGTATATCGATCAGTCGCTTTAAGCCCTGCAATTGGCGCGGCATAATCAAACTTTCCAGTTTTCTTTGCTTGAGCTACAACTGCATCAGCACCCACTAATTTTCCATCCAGAAAAGAAACGGAAGGTGCTCTATTTTTAGGGTCTAAAATACGTTTAATTGAATAAACATAATCTTCGGCCACCAATTCACGGCGCTTGCCTTTAAAGGCAGGATCATCCGTAAAATAAATACCTGGCTTAATTTTAAATATATAAACTTTACCGTCTTGCTCAACCTTCGGCATGCTTTCAGCCGTATAAGGAACTAGTTGTAGAGGACGTGCTAAATAATCGTATTTGAGTAGAGGTTCAAAAATAGCTTCTGCAATACTTGCACTATAGAAATTGGTGGTTTTAACCATGTCAAAACCGTCATCAGGTGCTTCATAGGCAACATGCAAAATCTTGTTTGGTTGTGCTGGCGTAATTGCATAAGCACATGGAATTGATGTAATAGCCAAACTTAAAATGGCGAGCTTAAAAAATTTTAATTTCAAGTTCATATCCACATAACTAATTTTTTTAAAAGATATTAACCTTTTGAGTAACATCTAAATCCGCATAAGAAAAGTTCTTTTTTCAGCAGATAGGCCTATTTGGGATTTGGAATTCACTTTCCTTTATCATCTTTTTATTTGATCAAATGGAAAAATAAATTCAAGTACCCAGTGTTTTGTAACTACTGAATATAAAGCGAATTTCATGCCATCTATGAGTATTCACAATAAAATATTTAAGAATATTAGAAATTCATATTTTTATTAGGTACTTAAATCCGTTTGAACTATATAAATAAAAGTTACTTTTTGCCAAATATTATATTTGTATATGTTAATCATTTAACACCTTAAATGCACAAAAAAAATACATTGATGATTCATTATGCATCATATTATTCCATTTATACTTAAGTAAAAATATCAACTTAATATACTGATATTTAAATAAAATTATATAAAAAAATCTTACAACAAATAGTATAACATTACATATAATAAAGTTCTAAAACGATACATTTTTATTTATTAAGTATGTGAAGTGTCCATTAATGTATATTTTTTATACAAATAAATTTGAAACTTTTAGCCAATACAAAAAAATTTGCCAAACGGAAAATTTATTTAACTTCAAAAGAAACAGAAACACTGCCCTCAAACATAATAAAATCAATATTTATCAATATTTTGCATAAACTAAAAAAAGAAAAATATATAGTTGGCACTTGCTTTGCTTAAAAACATTCCAGCAATATCGCTAACTACAACAAAAAGGGATCACGTCCACGATGAAAAAAAAATACAATGTTCGATCTCAGGTAACCCCCAAGATCGGCAAGACAATACTTAAATTAAGTACCCTTAGTTTAAGCATGATGTGTCTTACCATGGCACAAGCAGCAGAAACCGAACAAACAAGTAATGATGATAAACCAGCAAAAGTTGTGAAAGTTGCCGTTACAGGTTCTTCAATCAAAGGCGTTGCTGCTCAAAGTGCTTCACCAATTACTGTTGTAAAAGTTGATGAAATTTTAAAACAAGGGGTAACATCAACTGAAGAAGCCTTAGCCAAGATTAGTGCAAACCAATCAAACTTCGTAACTGCTAGCAATGTGGGCGCTAGTAAAACTGTGGGGTCAGCAGCAAACCTGAGAGCTTTGGGTGCTAACAAGACACTTATTTTGCTGAATGGTCGTAGATTAGCTGCTAATGCATACGATAGCGGAGTAACAAATTTAAATATTATTCCACTCGCTATGTTAGACCGTATTGAAGTTTTACGTGATGGTGCTTCTTCCATTTATGGAACAGATGCAATCGGTGGGGTTATCAACTTCATTACTAAAAAGCAGTTTACGGGTCTTAACCTAACCGCTGGATATCAAAAACCAGAAGAAAAAGGTGGAGATCAACAAGACTATAGCATTTTCGGCGGTTTTGGTGACTTAGAGGAAAATGGCTATAACGTTTTTGGGGTTGTCGATTACCGAAAAGGTGATGATGTCATGGCCCAAGACCGTAAAGTCAGTCGACGCGGAGGCATATTACCTGAATTAGGTGTAAATAAAACCAGTAGTGGCTCATTCCCTGCCAATGTTCCAGGTTTAGGCAATCCTTATGCATCTATAGGTTGTAGTGATAACCCTTTAGTCAGCAGTCCTGATGGCAAAACTTGTAGATATAACAGCCAAGCGGTTATTGGAATAGTTCCAAAAACAGAAGACATTTCTGTAATGGGCCGTGCGACTTTTAAACTCAGCGATAATTTTAATGCAATTGCCGAATATTTATATGCAAGAAATGAGGTTACCACTTCAGTCGCACCAGACGTATTTTTTGATTTAAGCCTAGACCCTAACAGTAAATATTACCCAGGAAATGGGATAACCCCTGCTCTTGCTGGAGCATCGGGTCCTATCGATCTTTATTTACGTTCACAAGCTGGTAATCGTGTAAGTAATAGTATTAATCAATCACACCGGATATTTGCGGGTATTGAAGGTGAAACACATGGTTGGGATATCAATTCAGGGGTGACCTATGCGCATAGCAGCGCCTCCGATGCAATCTTGAGTGGCTATTTAAACTATGACAAAACTCAAGAAGCTTTAAACAATGGCACCTTAAATCCATTCGGACCTCAGAACGCTGAAGATGCTGGTGTATGGGATCAACTCGGTGTTAAGGGCAAATATTTAAAAGCCAACCTAGACACAACCACAGTTGATTTCACTGCAAGTCGACCTATTTTCAAACTACCAGCAGGTGATGTTGGGTTCGCTGTTGGGGCAAGCTATCGTTATGAAGATTGGACTTCAAAAGTAGTTGCAGATGTTGCTCGACTAGCTCCTAGTACAGGTACTGATCCAGACGAACCAGAAAATAAGGGTGATCGTAATATCAAATCGGTATTTACCGAATTTCATATTCCACTGCACAAAACTTTAGAAGCTCAAATTGCTGCTCGATATGATGACTACAATGACTTTGGTGATACGTTCAATCCAAAATTTGCACTTCGTTGGGAGCCGATTAAACAGTTAATGTTCCGTACCACTTATAGTACAGGTTTCAGAGCTCCTACACTTTGGGAGGTTAATGGCCCGAACTCAGTCACGAATACAGGTGCGACATATGACGACCCAGCCCTTTGTCCTGGAGGAGTTGTACAACCTGGTGGTAAACAAGAACGCGACTGTAATATGCAGTTCAAACGTCAGAACGGTGGGAATAAGAGTTTAAATCCAGAAGAATCTAAATCTTTTACAGCAGGTTTAGTATTTGAACCTGTTAAAAATTTGGCCTTCACTCTTGATTACTTCAATATAGAAGTAGATAAACAAATTGCCACACTATCCGAAGCAGCTATATTTGCAGATCCTGTGAAATATGGAGACAAATTTGTACGTAATGCTGACGGTTCACTAAATTATATTATTACTACACAACAAAATTTAGGTGGTATTAAAACATCTGGTTTTGATGTGGGCTTAAGTTGGGTTTCACCAATGACTGCCACAGGCCGATTTGGTTTCAATATTGATGGTACATATATCACTGACTACAAATATCAAGCAGAACCAGATGGTGACTGGAAAGGTGTTGCGGGATCATATAGCGGCTTAGATTATCAATCGATTATTTTGCGTTGGAAACATACCGCCAACCTGAACTGGAACTATGAGAACTGGGCTTTAAATCTACAACAAAACTTCTCACGCGGTTATCAAGATCAAAACGCGAATGATCAAAACCATAGAGTAAGTGACTATACAACCTACAATATTTCAGGGACTTACAAAGGCTTTAAAAACCTAGAGTTAACAGCAGGCATTAAAAATATATTTGATGAAGATCCACCTGCTTCTAACGTAATTGATAACTTCCAAATGGGATATGACCCACGTTACGCAGATCCTTTAGGACGTACTTACTTTGTACGAGGTACATATAAGTTCTAAATGGTTGTTCTGCAAATATAACCCTCAAAAAGTTAGTTTGCAGAACAAATACTCATTCTTAGCCAAACAGTCATTTTAAAAAATTGTTTGTCTACAGTTTCAGGAGTAACTATGGGCATGACTTTTACAGACATAGAAAATAAATCTGCCAAACGCCTTATTGGTATTGCCGCAGTACTTTTTCTGCATCTTCTTGTTGCCTATATTCTGATGTCAGGTTTAGCAAACAATATTCAAAAACCAGCAGAAAAACCTGTGGAATTACAAATTATTCAGGATATTAAGCCACCTCCTCCACCAAAACCGGAGGAGCCAAAACCTAAGGAAAAACCACCAGAGCCACCAAAAATGGTCGAAAAAGTTGCCAAGGTTCCTGAGCCACCTAAACAGGTTGAGAAAGTAGCGACACCGGTACAAAAAACCACTCCGGTAGCTCAGCCAACTAAAGTTGCGACTCCTGCTCCAGCCGCGCCGGCTGCACCTAGTGCACCATCGCCAAGTCCAGTTGCAGCACCTGCTCCAGCGGCAGCCGCACCAGCGCCTAAACCAGCTGGCGTGACTCGTGGCGTTTCAGAAGGTTCCGCAGGTTGTGAAAAACCGGAATATCCACGTGAAGCACTAATGAATGAAGAACAAGGTACGGTGCGCATACGTGTTTTAGTTGATACTTCCGGCAAAGTTATTGATGCCAAAGTGAAAAAATCGAGTGGTAGCAAAACCTTAGATAAAGCGGCAACTAAAGCTTACAGCTTATGTACGTTCAAACCAGCAATGAAAGATGGCGTGCCTCAGCAGGACTGGTATGAAATTGAATATCCATTCGTAATTGAATAAACAATTAAATTAGTAAGAAATTAAAAATATTGGAGATAATATGATGAAAAAATCAACTCATCCACTCGTACGTTTCGCTTCTGCAAGTTTAATCGCAGCATGCTCATTGCTCCCATTAAGTACAGTTTTTGCAGAAGAAACGAGCAATGCTCCTGTTGCAACCGCAACTACAGAAGCAACATCAAACGCAAATACACCGACTCCACCTCCAAAGCCTGCAACCAGTGAAACTGTTAAAAACCCTTATGGTCTGGAAGCTCTTTGGCGTGAAGGTGATTTAGTTGCTAAGTCTACCCTATTTATACTCGTACTGATGTCTATTGGTACGTGGTACATCATTGTCTCTAAATTCTTACAACAAGCAAAAGTAAAACGCCAAGGTAAAGAGGCAGAAAAAAGTTTTTGGGAGGCTACTTCTCTAGATAATGCAGCTGATGGTCTAGAACAAAGTAGTGCATATCGTTTTATTGCAGAAAAAGGTATTAACTCAACTAAGTCACACGGCGGTTCTTTACTAGAACGTATTGACTTCAATACTTGGGTGAGCATTTCAATACAACGTGCAATTGAAAAAGTACAAAACCATTTAGGTGGCGGTTTAGCCTTTTTAGCAACGGTTGGATCTACTGCACCTTTCGTAGGCCTATTTGGAACAGTCTGGGGAATCTATCACGCGTTAACAGCTATCGGGATTTCAGGTCAGGCGTCTATTGATAAAGTTGCAGGACCTGTCGGTGAAGCTCTGATTATGACAGCTATTGGTCTTGCAGTCGCAGTACCGGCTGTACTTGGTTACAACTGGTTGACTCGTCGCAATAAAGCAGTAATGGAAAACGTCCGTTCGTTTGGTTCAGATTTACATGCAGTTTTATTAAGCGGTGAAATTAATACCAATAATTCAGTTAACCGCAGCATCAAATAATCAGGAGCAAACATTATGGGTATGAGTGTTGGTTCTGAAGATGATGACGAAATGATTGGAACAATTAACACGACGCCCCTCGTGGATGTCATGTTGGTTTTACTTATTATTTTTCTGATTACTATTCCGGTAGTTACTCATACAGTTCCGGTGAAACTGCCAGAAGAAAAAAATACGCCGTACGCAAC
The DNA here is from genome assembly GCF_044684115.1 of Acinetobacter sp. ABJ_C1_1. Classification (NCBI taxonomy): domain Bacteria; kingdom Pseudomonadati; phylum Pseudomonadota; class Gammaproteobacteria; order Moraxellales; family Moraxellaceae; genus Acinetobacter; species Acinetobacter sp. ABJ_C1_1. The sequence goes on from NZ_JBITPU010000003.1 coordinate 211,866, forward strand.
TACACCTGAAAATATTCAACTTTCAGTAAATAAGAAAGGAGATATTTTCTGGAACGAAAGTTATGTACCTAATAAAGAAATATTGTTAGCAAAATTACAGGCTGTGGCACAAAAAAGACCGCAGCCGGAGGTACATATTCGAGGAGATCAGCTTACTCATTTTGAAGCGATAGATCAGGTCATTAGCACGACCAAACAAGCTGGTATTGGCAAAATTGCCTTTGTTACTACCCCTCCAGCCTCCCCGTAACTATTTTAAGGAGAATCTTATGGGTATGAATGTCGGTTCAAATAATGATGATGATGTGATGTTAGAAGTCAACATGACACCTCTTATTGATGTTATGTTGGTACTCATTATCATGTTTATTATTACCATACCTGCACCAAACAACGCGATTAATATTAATTTGCCAAATGGCACACCGCCACCAACAAATGAAAAGCCACCAGAAGTGATTGATGTAAGAATTGATGCAGCAGGCAAAGTATTTTGGAATAACCAAGAGGTTTCTGACCGCAAGGCTCTAGAGACATTATTTCAAGGTGTTGTTGCAAAAAAAGATCAAGATCAGATCAAACTCAAACCAGACCAGTTGGCTGAATATAAAAATGTAGCGATGGTCATGGCTACAGCACAGCGTTTAGGTGTCACTAAAATTGGAATTGTGAGCAGTAACTAATATTGCTTTTAATCTATTTAACTCTATTAACTCCTGCGCTAACTTGAATCTTCAGTTAGCGTTTTTTTGAAGCGAAATATTCAAGACTCAGCAATAGAATATACATTTGGTGCAACATAGTCCTTTTGAGATTCATCCAACGACAACTTTGCACATTGAATCCAATTCTCACGATTAAGATTTTTTAAATTAATCAATCTCAAAACCTTTTAACTATAAGTCTGCACTTTATAAGCATAAAATATACCGAAAATAAAAAAGCCTCCGAAGAGGCTTTTTTTATAACAGGTTAAAATTAGTCACCTGTATAACCTTTTAACTTCAAACGAGCAGCGTGTAGTAACGGTTCAGTATAACCTGAAGGCTGATCACAACCTTTAAAAATAAGGTCAGAAGCTGCTTGGAAAGCAATATTTGTTTCAAAGTTAGCTGCCATTGGTTTATACAATGGGTCATTTGCATTTTGCTCATCAACAATTTTTGCCATGCGTTTAAGCACTTCTTCAACTTGTTCACGAGTCACGATACCGTGACGTAACCAGTTCGCAACGTGTTGAGAAGAAATACGTAATGTTGCACGGTCTTCCATTAAGCCCACGTTGTTAATATCAGGAACTTTTGAACAACCCACACCTAAGTCAACCCAACGAACAACGTAACCTAAAATACCTTGGCAGTTATTTTCAAGTTCATTGTTGATCTCTTCCGCTGACCAGTTTGTATCAGGTGCAAATGGAGGTGTTAATAGGTCATCTAATGACAACATTTCTTCAGCTTTCAACTGATCTTGACGTGCTTTTACATTTACTTGATGGTAATGCATCGCATGAAGTACAGCACCAGTTGGTGATGGTACCCAAGCACATGAAGCACCAGCATTTGGATGAGCAGCTTTAGTTGCCAACATATCTTTCATGCTATCTGGTTTTGGCCACATGCCTTTACCAATTTGAGCTTTACCTTGTAAACCACATTTCAAGCCAATTGCAACGTTACGGTTTTCGTAAGCAGCAATCCATTTTTGTGTTTTAACCGCTTCTTTGCGAACAACTGGTGCAGCTTCCATAGAAGTATGGATTTCATCACCTGTACGGTCCATGAAACCAGTGTTAATAAAGATAGTGCGATCTTTAGCAGCAGCAATACAGTTTTTCAAGTTTACAGATGTACGGCGTTCTTCATCCATAATACCGATTTTTAAAGATTTCGCTGGTAAACCTAGTGCTTGCTCAGCGCGTTCAAATAATTCAACAGCAAAAGAAACTTCTTCTGGACCATGCATTTTTGGCTTAACAATATACATAGACCCTTTACGAGAGTTTTTATTTTCGTTTGTACTACGGATATCAGCAACTGATAACAATGGTGTTACCAATGCATCCATAATACCTTCGAAAATTTCTTCACCATCTACCAAAATAGCTGGGTTCGTCATCAAGTGACCTACGTTACGAAGTAACATAAGTGAACGACCATGAAGCTTTGTTGTTCCACCAATTAAATTTTTAATTTCGCGGTCTTTGCTTAACGCACGAACAATTGTTTTACCATTCTTTTCGATAGATTCTTGAAGTGTACCCTTCATTAAACCTAACCAGTTACGGTAACCTTCAACTTTTTCTTCTGCATCTACAGCTGCAACAGAGTCTTCCAAATCTTGAATTGTGGTTACCGCAGCTTCAAGTGTTAAATCTTTAACACCTGCTAAATCAGTTTGACCAATTGGGCTATTCGCATCAATTTCAATAATGACATGCAAGCCATTACTTAAAAGTACAACCTCTGAAGGATTTGCTTCTTCACCATTGAAACCAACAAATTGAGCTTCATGAGCTAAACCTGTTTTTGAACCATCTTTTAAAGTTACAACAAGTTTATTTTGTTCAATTGCATATTTAGTTGCATCTGCATGTGAGCCTTGAGCAAGCGGGAAAACTTCATTTAAGAAATTCTTAGCGAACTCAATCACTTTTGCCCCGCGAACAGGGTTATATCCTTTCCCTTTTTCAGCACCACCTTCTTCTGAAATTACATCGAAGCCATAAAGTGCATCGTACAAAGAACCCCAACGTGCGTTTGCTGCATTTAAGCAATAACGTGCATTACGTACAGGCACTACTAACTGCGGACCTGCCAATAATGCAATTTCTTCGTCTACGTTTTCAGTTGTGATCTGGAAATCTTCAACTTCTGGTAATAAATAACCAATTTCAGTTAAAAACGCTTTATAAGCACCTAATTCAAATTTGTTATTACGGTGCCATTCATCAATTTTTGCTTGTAATTCATCACGCTTAGCCAATAACGCTTTATTTTTTGGGCTAAGATCGACAACAACTTGCTCAAAGTTCTTCCAGTAAGTTTCACTATCTAAACCAGAACCTGGTAAAGCTTCATTTTCGATAAAATCGTAAAGTTCTTTAGCAATCGCTAACTTGCCTTTTTGAATACGTGCAGTCATTGTCTTTCCTGAAGTTGCTACTTTTTATACCAAGAGAAACCTAGTATACCGATTTAAATTAAGCTGAATACTAATATCACATTCCTAAATAGTAAGCATTTTCCCTTGCAAAACTATTGACAAAGATAAATTTTTCTATATAGGAAAATATTAAAATTCTAACTAGGTTTCCCAACAATTTATTCAATATTTAAAGATACTGAAACTAGACTTTTTGTTAACATACAAAAAGTTTCACTATCTTATTTTTTCTAAAGCGTATTTAGTTATATCAAACTTTGCACAATGAAAAAGTATTATTTAGCTAAATTTATCTATTTTTGTTGTAAAAAAAGCGCCCTATTTAGAGCGCTCTTTTATATCTCATTTCTTAAGAAGTTTTAGTAGCATCAATATGACGATGCTCAGAATGCAAATACTCATCTGATTGCATTTCTAACAAACGAGAACGAGTACGTTCAATTTCAAAAGCCAATTTCTCGCCTTGATAGATATCAATAATACTGTCTTGAGAAGTTAAGAGTAACTTCACGCCACGATCATAAAATTCATCGACTAGATAAATAAAACGACGTGTACCTTCTGACAAGAAGTCAGTCAAGTGCGGAACATTACTCACCAGAACAGTATTATAAATATTGGCAATTTCAATAAAGTCTGCAGGACTACGCGGCTTTAAACAAAGTTCAGAGAACTCACACCATAAAACATCTTCTGTGTGACCTAGCGTTTCAACAACACGGTTATTGATCACAATCGGTTCATGAGAATTCGTTTGAGTATGAGTTAAAGCTGTATAACGCTCTGATATCCAGTTTTGAGCTTCATTGCCCAGTGGTGATTTAAACAATTGAGCTTGTTTTAAAACACGTAAACGGTAATCCACACCTGCGTCTACATTTAAAACGACACAGTTCTTTTTAACCATTTCAATTGTAGGAATAAAGCGATCACGATGAATCCCGTTTTTATACAAACCGTCTGGTGCAATGTTTGAAGTTGCAATGAGTGTCACACCGCGAACAAATAACTTCTGGAATAAATCACTCAAGATCATTGCATCTGTTACGTTTGAAACGAAGAACTCATCGAAACAAATAACAACAGCATCTTTATAGATTTGATCAGCCACGATATCGAGTGGATTACGTTGACCAGAAAGTTTATTTAATTCTTTATGAACATGTTGCATAAAGTGATGGAAATGCATACGTGTTTTACGGCGAAACGGTACAGATTCGTAAAATTGATCCATAAGCCAAGTTTTGCCACGTCCTACACCGCCCCACATATATACACCCTTTGGTGAGGTTTGACGGCGAAAACGACGGAAAGCTTTTTTAGAAGCCTTATAACGATTTAAAAGTTCTTTCCATACACGATCTAATTCTTGCACTGCCTGTGCTTGTGCTTCATCTGCCATGAACTGGCCTGAAGCCAATGCCTCAGCATAGCGCTCTGCTGGGGAAGAAGGGGTAAATGCAGTACTATGAGAAGATTTTAAATTTAACATATCATTTTATTTCAATTTTAACTGAAGAGAGTATAGCGAACATTTTGTCCGACCACATTAGCTTTTAGCATCAAGAGTTATGCTCAGTAAAATTCCTTTCCATATTGCCGAGGACTCTGCCCAAACCATCTTTTAAACGCATGATTAAAAGCTGCAGGTTCAGAATAGCCAAGCGATTCAGCAATAACCTCTATTGAATATTCTTTATATTCCATAAGTTTAAGCGCCTTATTCTTAATAATCTGTTCACGAATTTGTTTATAACTCGTATTAAGCTGCTGCAATTGATGCCTTAATGTCCTTTCAGGCATTTTTAAAGCAAAAGCGGTTTCCGCCATGCTCGGGATAATTCCTTGTTGTAGCTCTAGATAATCTTGCACATATTGAATAATGGGTGGTATTTGATGATCTTGCTCATTTAATCGTTTTATTTCTTTAATACATTTAGCTTCATAGATACGGTGAGTAATAATATCTGCTGAAGGAATTTTTATTCCAAGCACATTCTTACTTAGGCTAAATGCTGCATGTGTAGAATTAAAATGCAGATCATCTCCATAATATGAGAAATATTGAGCAACGGTATCTGTATTATTTGGTTTGGGAAACGGTACATCTATACGCATATGAGGCATGGTTAAGCCCATCATGGTATAAATATCCTGAATAAACTTATAGGTCCCCGAAATTTCACATTGGGCACGAAGTAAACCGTTTTCTGTTTTTAAATCGACAGGTAAATAGTTCAAAATAATATGATTTTCAGTTTCTTGTAAGCTCAAAGTACCAAATAAATGAGTAAGTTTTTGATACTTTATGCCTTTTTCTAAGGCGGTTTGTATATCTTGACTTGTTACAAGTAGCATTAACAAAGGGCCATAACCTGCTAATGCATAGTGCTGCCCAATGAATAATCCTTTTTCAGGATCAACATTTTCACTAATAATTTGTTGAATATCCCATTCTAAACTGTCATGAATTGTTGAACTGGGGTCCAAGGAATCTACTTTAATACCGATATCTGCCAAACGTGAGTCGACATCAATGCCCGCATTGCGCATTCCTTGAATTAAATAGATTAAACCAAGTGCCGATCGTTTCATTCTTCAATCAATTTCTCTAGACTGAAATGTTTTACTATAAAGAAGTAATAAAATTAATTGCCGAATCTATCAATTTTCACGTCGATACAATCATGTTTAAACTGATCAAAAAACGTTAGGCTTGCTTACAATCCTCTTTACAGCATATGCAGGGTTTACAATGCTCAGTGCAAAACAAAACGCTATTCAAAAAACTAAAATCGCAATTATTGGTGCTGGATTCGGTGGCCTTGCAATGGCTATTCGTCTATTACAGAATCAACAAACAGATTTTCTTATTTTAGAAAAATCTAATGATGTTGGTGGAACATGGCGAGAAAATCGATATCCGGGAGCTGCATGTGACGTCCAGTCACATATGTATTCTTTATCTTTTGCACCTAAAACTGACTGGTCAAAACGTTATGCGGAAGCACCGGAAATTTTTGATTATATTCAAGATGTAACCCAAAAATATCAAATTAAAAACTACTGTAAATTTAATCATGAAGTTAATCATGTTCAGTATGATGAAACGCGCCATGTATGGACGTTAGACTTTACAAACCAACCCTCTCTCGAAGCACAATTTATAGTATTTGCCTCTGGGCCCTTACATATTCCACAAATCCCTCATATTCGTGGCATCGAAAAGTTTAAAGGTAAAGTCTTTCACTCATCACAATGGGAACATGACTATGACTTAAACGGAAAGTCAGTCGCATCTATTGGTACAGGTGGTAGCGCAATTCAATATATTCCTGAAATAGCCAAAGATGTTAAACAACTATATGTCTTTCAAAGAACAGCCGCATGGGTTATTCCACGAGATGAACGTAAATACTCCAGTTTGAGTAAAACTCTATTTAAAACATCTAATATTTATAGACAAATTCATCGCAGCCGCCTTTATTGGAGTAATGAATCACGTGTTGTTCCTATAGTTCAGCCGCAAATTATGAAATATGGGCAAAAATTAGCTGAGGCATTTATACGTTTCCAAGTCAAAGATAAAGAATTAGCTAAGAAACTTACACCAGATTTTGTGATGGGTTGTAAACGCATTCTTATTTCAAATAAATACTTCCCGACATTTAACCGTAAAAATGTTGAATTAGTAACGGATGGTATTCAAGAAATTAAAGAGCACAGCATTATCACAAAAGATGGAAAAGAAAGACCTATCGATTGTCTGATTTATGGGACTGGCTTTATTACAGATCCACGCATTTACTTAAAACATTTTACTTGTATTGGTCGTAATCAAATTGAATTAAAACAGGCTTGGAAAGATGGTGCAGAAAGTTATTATGGGATTATGACCAAGAATTTTCCTAACCTATTCCAACTCGTCGGACCAAATACTGTTTTAGGTCATAACTCAGTTATTTTTATGATCGAGTCACAAGTTAATTATATTTTACAACTGATTGAACTTGTCGATAAATCTGGTCAACACGCGATAGAAATTAAACCGGAAGTCCAAGATAGCTTCAATGAAAGAATACAGAAACAACTTCAAGGTACTGTATGGCAAGCAGGTGGCTGTAATAGTTGGTATCAGGCTGCCGATGGGAAGAACTTCTCTTTATGGCCAACTTATACTTGGAAATATTGGTTAGAAACCCGTAAAGTGAATCCCAAAGATTATTTGCTATTAAATAAATGCTCTAAGAGCTATGCAGCATAATATGTTCGATACATAATAGATAGGTTGATAACAATCTATCTATTATTATATGCAATCTGTTAGCCTCATTATTCAAATTTTTCTTGTATTAGCATTTGGTTATTTTCTAGGTCCTAAACTTTCATTAAATATTCGACTGTTTATTTTTAAAATTCTGCCTTATTTCTCTTATATTTTATTAGCAAGTGTCGCTTTAGAATTAACACTTGCACTTGATCAAATTGAAAATCCTTCTACTATACTCCCACCTGCTCTATTAATTGCACTTACCACCTCTCTCGGTTCTTTTTTTACTTGTTTAATTGCCTATACAATATTTGATAAAGAAAGCGTTAAAGGAAAAATTTCACTTCAGCTTTTTATAAATGCTCTAAAAAATATTGCCAAGGCATTTCTAGCTTTAACTGTCGGCGTAATTTTAGGTGTTCTTTTTACTCGGTTAAATGTCCATATTCCATTCAATAGCTGGTACTTACTCTTACTTTTTATTTTTTTAATCGGAATCGAACTTGCTTTTACTCATTTCAACCGTACATGGTTAAGCTGGAAAATTCTTATTGTACCTTTGGCTGCCTTTATAGGTTCATGCATAGCTGGTTTTCTCAACTATTTCTTACTAGGCAACCACTTTACACTTAATGAAATGCTGGCTTTAGCCCAAGGCTATGGTTGGTATTCAATGTCAGGTATTTTATTTACACAATTACATTCAGCTGAGTTAGGTGGAATTGCCTTACTCACAGACCTATTTAGAGAAATAGTGGCAATATTGTTGATGTACACAATGGGATGGCGTTTTCCACGTCCAGCAATTTCAAGCGCTGGCGCTACCTCGATGGATGTAACATTAGCTATGGTAAAACAGTCATGTGGCACACATTATGTACCACATGCCATGATGAGTGGCTTACTTCTAAGCCTGCTCGCTCCACTTTTAATTACTGTGTTTTTAAACTTTTAAGCAATTGAAGCAAGAATTGATTTCAACATTTGAGTTGGGTCTTCTGCTTTAGTAATCGGGCGACCAATAACTAAATGAGTAGAACCATCAAGCATTGCTTGTTTTGGAGTTACAATACGTTTTTGGTCATCTGCATTGCTACCCTCTGGACGTATTCCAGGAGTAACTAAAGAGAAGTCTTGCCCAATTAATTCACGGAGAATTTTAGCTTCTTGAGCAGAACAAACTACACCATCTAAACCACTATCTTTAGTCAGTTTAGCTAATCTTTTAACTTGCTCTACAGGTTCAATATCTAACCCAATATCTTTTAAGTCTTCACGACCCATTGAAGTTAAAACTGTTACTGCAATTAACTGAGTTTGATAATTACCAGCCTTTAAACGCTCTACACAGGTCTCCATCATTTTACGGCCACCTGATGCATGTACGTTCACCATCCACACACCCAAATCTGCCGCAGCACATACAGCTTGAGCAGTAGTATTAGGAATATCATGGAATTTTAAATCTAGGAAAACTTCGAAATTCTCTTCTTGAAGTTTTTTTACAACAGATGGGCCTTCATGAGTAAAAAGCTCTTTACCTACTTTTACACGACATAACGTAGGATCAAGTTGTTCAACAATTTTTAAAGCGTCATATTGGCTTTTAGCATCCAACGCAACAATGATACTCAAGAGACTTTCTTCCATCATATAAAATCAGGGCTATTATAATAGACAAGTCAGCTACTAATAAAGAAATCTATTGAGACAAGTTTTTGAATAAGAAAATATTGATTTTAAATTTGATAGATAATGAGGAAATATAGGAAGCAAAATACTACTCTTTATACCTAGATAAAGAGTAGTACCAAGAATAATTATAACGGAGTAGAATTTTTATCTTGGGGATAAATATCTACCACAGTTTTTTCATGTCTTACATTTGCAGCTGCTTCTGCTGCTGCCAATTGAGCACTTTGAATTTGTTCTTTTCTCAAATGGTCAATATCTTTTCTAAGGCGCTTAATTTCCCAACCTTTTTGAAAAACGCGGAAAACTTGTACACCTAATAAAAGTCCAACTACAATTCCAAGCGCCAAGGTAAGCAGCAATAATAAACCTAAACGCATTGCAGGAACTTGAGTAAATAATAAATCAACAGGAAGTTCTGTTGGGTTCTGCAAAACAAGTGCTAAAGAATAGCCAAATACAATAATGAGTAATGCAATTAGAATATAACGCATAGGCACCCCACTTATGAGTTTTATTTATTTTCCAGATTCATTCACTGCATCACGGAGTGCTTTACCTGGTTTAAAATGTGGAACAGCCTTAGCTGCAACATCTACTGACTTACCTGTTTTTGGGTTGCGACCAACTCTAGGTTCACGGTGGTGTAAAGCAAAGCTACCAAAACCACGGATTTCAATACGATTGTCAGTCGAAAGAGCTTCGATCATTTGATCAATCATGATTTTAACCGCTTCTTCCACTAATGGTTCAGCCAAGTGTGGATTTTTTAGCGCAATGCGTTCAATCAAATCAGACTTATTAAGAGCTTCAGTAGTCATCTACGACCTCGTTATTTATTACTACTCTAAGTCGTTTGATAATAACCTGTTTAAATACAAAACGGTAGCGCAGTATGTTGAATACTACGCTACCGTTTACAGTAATTTGTATAAAAAGTACAATTTCGTTACATGAAACAGTACTTTGTTACCTTATTACTTCATTTGTGCTTTGATCAAGTCACCAATAGTCTTAGGACCATTTTCTTGAGAAGCTGATGCTGTACGTAAGTTAGCAACTGCTTCTTTCTCTTCAGCTTCGTCTTTCGCTTTGATAGACAAGTTGATAGAGCGAGATTTACGATCAACGTTGATGATTTTCGCTTCAACTTCTTGACCAACTTCTAAGAATTTAGTCGCATCTTCAACGCGGTCACGGTTGATTTCAGAAGCTTTAAGAGTAGCTTCTACTTCGTCAGCTAACTTAACAGTTGCGCCACGAGCATCAACTGCAGTCACAGTACCTTTAACTAAAGCACCACGTTCGTTAGCAGCTAAGAAATCATTGAACGGATCGCTGTTCAATTGCTTGATACCAAGGCTGATACGGTTACCTTCAGCGTCTACAGACAAGATAACTGCTTCAACAGTGTCACCTTTCTTGTAACGACGGATAGCTTCTTCGCCTTGTTCGTTCCAAGAAATATCAGACAAGTGAACTAGACCATCGATACCGCCATTTAAACCAATGAAGATACCAAAGTCAGTGATAGACTTGATTGTGCCAGAAACTTTTTCGCCTTTCTCATGAGACTTAGCAAACTCTTCCCATGGGTTAGCACGAGTTTGTTTGATACCAAGGCTGATACGACGACGTTCTTCGTCAACTTCAAGAACCATAACATCAACTTCGTCACCGATCTGAACAACTTTAGATGGGTGGATGTTTTTGTTAGTGTGGTCCATTTCAGAAACGTGTACTAAACCTTCAACGCCTTCAGCGATTTCAGCGAAACAACCGTAGTCAGTTAAGTTAGTAACACGTGCTTTAACGATAGAACCTTTAGGGTAACGGCTCATGATCGCTAACCATGGATCTTCGCCTAATTGTTTAAGGCCTAAAGATACGCGGTTACGCTCACGGTCAAATTTAAGTACTTTAACAGTAACTTCTTGACCAACTTCAACAACTTCTGAAGGGTGCTTGATACGCTTCCAAGCCATATCTGTGATATGAAGAAGACCATCAATACCGCCAAGATCAACGAATGCACCGTAATCAGTAAGGTTCTTGATAGTACCTGTAACTGTTTGACCTTCTTCAAGTTGAGCAAGTAATGCTTCACGGTCAGCAGAAGATTCAGCTTCCATAACAGCACGACGAGATACAACAACGTTGTTACGTTTAGCATCAAGTTTGATTACTTTAAACTCTAACTCTTTACCTTCAAGGTGAGTAGTGTCACGGATAGGACGAGTGTCAACTAATGAACCTGGTAAGAACGCACGAACAGGACCGATGTCAACAGTGAAACCACCTTTAACTTTACCAGAGATAACACCAGTAACGATTTCGCCATCTTCAAAGATTTTTTCAAGTTTAGTCCAAGTTTCAGCACGTTTAGCTTTTTCACGTGATAAAACTGTTTGACCCATACCGTTGTCAAGAGCTTCAACAACTACGTCAACAGTATCGCCAACCTGAACTTCAAGTTCACGTTGTTCATTTAAAAATTCAGCACGATCAACAATGCCTTCTGATTTAAGGCCAGTGTCAACAGTAACCCAGTCGCTATCGATGTTTACAACAACACCTTGGATGACTGCACCCTTTTCAACGTTGAGGTTTAATTCACTTTCTTCAAAGAGGGCTGCAAAAGATTCGGTCATGATATACCTGATAAATTCAGCGGTCTTGGATCAGACAAGGCCGGTTTAGTTAAGTATCAACATAGTCTTTATAGACTGATCAAGCTATGCGTCAACTGATAATCTTAGTTGCTAACAGTACGGCTATTGACATAATCAACCATTAACTTAAATACTTGATCGATCGTTAATTCCGAACTATCAATAATATAAGCATCTGCGGCTGGCTTGAGAGGAGCAACTTCTCGCTCCATATCTCTTTTGTCACGCGCTTGTATATTAGCTAAAATGTCGTTTATTTTAGCATCTAGCCCCATGCCCTGCAACTGTTTTACTCTTCGCTCAGCACGAGACTCAGCCGAAGCTGTTAGGTAAATTTTTGCATTGGCTTCCGGGAAAATTGATGTTGCCATATCTCGGCCATCTGCAACTAAACCTGGAGTTTGTGCAAATGCTCTTTGACGATCAAAGAGTGCTTGTCTTAGCTCAGGGATTGCAGCAACTTTAGATGCATATTCACCAACTCGCTCTGTGCGAATGGTTTGCGATACATCTTCTCCATCAAGGAAAACCAATGTTCCCTCTGCTGAAGTTTCAAACTTGATATTAAGCTGACGAGCATAGTTCACACACTCATCTAAATGGCTATCTAATTTTTCCAATAAATCATGTTTATGTAATGACAACCCTAACAAACGATACAAGGCGCCAGAGTCAAGTAAATGAAATTGATAATATGCAGCAAGTTTTGCCGCTAATGTTCCTTTACCCGAACCACTCGGACCATCAATAGTAATAATTTGAACTGTCATTGAACTCTCACTAAGAAGCAAATGCTTTAGCTAATCTCGAAAAGCCTAGTGTAATCGCTAGTTTTAGCTGTGCAAGAATTAATTTACTTACAACGGGGGCTTTTGCCGTTAATTCGATACGATAAGTAACCAAAGTAATATAAGGAGTAATTTCAGAAAACTCGATACGACCTAAATGGTGTTTAACTAAAGGATTATCAATCAATTTATATTCAATACGCTTGTTTTCTTCGAGATGAGTGATTTCTTCTTTAAGCGGTTTAATCGCACCAAACCCCATACGACGAACAGATCCCACTCCATCTGGTCTTTCAGGATCTGCCGAGTCTTTCACACGTACAACTTGTAGTGGAGCAAATGCCTTGTTGTAAGTTGCATGTTTAGAAAGCAGGTTAAATACATCACTAAGAGGAGCATTAAATTCTTTTTGTATAGTAATTACATTACGCATGAAAGTTCCTTATTTAAATAAATCATTTCAATGAAACGGCGCTAGTTTGCCATAACCCTATGACATTTTTTAATCATTTAAGGACGTTTTTTGTTGCTTCTCTTGTTTCTTTTGTTCACGTCTTTGCTTAAAAAAAAGACTTAACTGTTGAGCACATTTTTCATGTAAACATCCATGCTCAAAAGTAAATTTATGGTTGTAATAACCATGTTCTAATAATTGACGTGTACTCACGAGTGAACCAGCTTTAGGCTCTGTTGTCCCAAATACAACGTGTTTAATCCTTGCATGTACTAAAGCCCCTACGCACATCGTGCATGGCTCAAGCGTAACATACAAAGTCGCATCTTCGGGTAAACGATAATTTTTCAATGACTCACAAGCCGAACGAATAGCTTGAATTTCCGCATGGGCAGTAGGATCAGACAAACCAATTGGAGCATTAAACCCTGCTCCAATTAATTTATTTTGACTTACGATTACAGCCCCAACAGGAATTTCCCCTTGCTTGGCTGCCAATTCAGCTTGCTCGTAAGCAAGCTGCATCCAGTACTCATCACTAAATTTAGACATTTATTTATTATGAAACTACACCATATTGTCTAAGTAAAGCATTCCAACTATCAATAGTCGTTATTGGCGGATCATCAGCCCAAATACCTCTTAATGTAAGGTCTTCACAAGCTTTCCATTCTGGTGATAAATCTTTATCAACTAAGCGAGCACGTACACCTTCCACAAAATCAGGGTGACGAATTTTCCATTCAGAGATTTGCGCTTCTAGATCAAAAACTTCGTCCCAAGAATGTACTTGTTTACCCCATTGCCATAACAACCAAGTAATAGCCGCTGTGCTCGGTGAACCCTTTTGTAAGTTTTCACTGGCTTGACGCAACCAATCACTGCTTGCATCGCGTAAGCTTACGATGGCTTGATAGTCTTGTTCAAAACTTGAACCACGACAAACGCTATGAATAACATCTAATGAATTTTGCAAAGGTCCAGCTGCCACAGGACGATGCAAACTATTTAAAGTATCATCAATCGCACGGAAATCACCTGCAGGATAGTGAGCCCAATTAATATTGAGTACTTTTTGCAGAACATTATCACGTTGTGCTTCACAAATATGTGTCGCCCAACCAATACTATATGCCCCAGCAGCCGTCATAATAGAACCTGTCAAACCAGTAAATAAACCAATTTGACCACGGTCAGCAAGGAAACGGCTGGCTCCAACATCCGGATACAGACCAATGTTAATTTCAGGCATTGCTAAACGCGAGTATGGCGTAACCAAACGGAATGGTGCTGCCATGAACAAGCCTAGCCCACCACCCATTACATAACCTTCGCCCCATACAACAACAGGTTTAGCATAGTTATGCAAAAGTAAATCCAAAGCATATTCTTGCTGGAAAAACTTATTTGCTGCTTCTACTTCTTGATTAATGACCAGCTGACGTAATTTGCGTACATCTCCGCCTGCACAAAAAGCTTTTGGTGTTGTCGAATCCAACCAAATTGCTTTTACTCGCTCATCATCACGGAAGTCTTCAAATACTCGTAATAAAGCCGTTACGATTGATTCATCTAAAGCATGTAATGATTTAGGTCGATTCAAACGTACGATACGCCAACCATTTTTCGCTTCTTCAACTACCAAATCCGGATGATAGCTATTTACATTGGGAGAGTTCATCATGCGTCCAATTGCCAGTCTATGGGCTCAATGCCATGTTGTTTCAAATATTGATTTGTTTTTGAAAACACTTTACATCCAAAGAAACCACCACGATTAGCCGCAAGTGGTGATGGATGTGCAGCAGTTAAAACTAAGTGTTTTTCTCTATTTATACGTTGTCCTTTACGTTGTGCATAAGCACCCCATAAAATAAAAACTATGTGTTCGCGTTGTTCATTTAAAACATCAATTACTGCGTCAGTAAACTCTTCCCAACCTTGTTTTTGATGTGATGTGGGCTGTCCTGCTTCTACAGTAAGTACACTGTTTAATAAAAGTACACCTTGCTCGGCCCATTTGGTTAAATCACCATGGCGTGAAACTGGTACACCTAAATCTGTATTTAACTCATGAAAAATATTACGCAAAGATGGAGGTAATGCAACACCTCTTTGCACAGAGAAACTTAAGCCATTTGCCTGATTAGGTCCATGATATGGATCTTGACCTAAAATAACGACTTTCACATGGTCTAACGGCGTAATATTTAAAGCACTAAAAATTTGTTTACTTGGTGGATATATTGTTTTTTGAGCCTGCTTCTGCTGAAACAGAAAGTCTCGCAAACTATCCATATAAGGACTCAGCAAAAATGGAGTTAATGATCTTTTCCAGCTTTCTTCTAATTGAACTTTACTGAGTTTGTCTTGCTGTTGCTCAGTTAATTGCATTAATGTCATCCTAGATCAATTTTCATTTCTAAAACAAAAGTAAGTTAACTTACACTTCTACTTGTAAGTTAACATGTGGATTCTGAAACTTAATCCCTTGTTTTAAATTTTCATACATTTGTGGATCAGTCCATTCAGATTGAACTTGTTCTGAAAAAACAATTCCTTCAAGGTTTAATAACCCCATTTGTTCATTTTGAATATCTTCAAGGAAACTTTGGGCATACCCCGTATCGGTTTCATGAACAATCACTGAATAAACTTCAACATCGCCTTCCCCGTTTTGGGTGACGGTTGATTTTAATACTTGCTGAGCTAGATAGAAGAAGATACGAGAAAATTGCTCGGCTGATGGCGACACCGGTAAAGAAATCCAACGCGCACTAAAAGTTTTACAAGCATCGATATATTGCGGATCATCTTTTTCCCAGAAACAAATCGCATGATCAAAACTATCAAAAAGGTCCTTAATGACACCTTTTAATAGTCCAAAATCATATACCATTTGTCCATGATCTAATTTCGAAGCTTTAAGTAATAACTCGACTTTATAACTATGCCCATGAATCGATCGCTTACAACGATCCGATGTACAGTTACGTACTATATGTGCATTTTCAAACTTAAATAACTTACGAATTAACATGTGCCAAATCGATCATTCCTTCTAAGAACATTATTATAAAGCAAAAGATAAAAACTTCGCACCACTTTTCAAATAGAAACAATTAGCAAAAAGTATGATAAGAGATGTGAAGGAATTTTGAAGATATTGATTTTTACTTTAAATACTGTCTATACAGAAATATGACCCCATCCCTTTTATTAATAAGTTTCAAGTATTACAGACTCAAAAAAAATATCAATAAATTTATTTAGTTAAATGGAGCCAAACTTCTTGAATAGACATATACTTGCTTATCTTTTCGCATTAAAGCACTAGTAAACTGACGCTTCCTATTATTTAGAACAACTTCAATTTGAGCTTGAAAGAAGTTGGATTTAACATCAATAAGACCACTTGCCTGCTTTTTCTTTTGGCTATCAACCGCTGAAAAAGCACTCAATTGCCATAATTCATCAACATTTTGGAAGAACTTCAAATTTTGCTGTCGTGCCTGCAATTCTTTTTCAATAGCCCCAATATCTAATTTTTCATCAATACTTGCTAAAACCAATGGTGAAGCAGTATTAATATTTAACTTTGTATTTTCTGGTAAAGCAGAAATATATGGGGCGATCAGATCATATTTTTTCCCATCAAAGCCTCTAACCAGTTTTAACTCTTCAATACGATGAAATTTAGTATTCGCAACCATATAGCTTGGATCTAAACCTTGATAATAAATACTTTCTGCTCCCATTGGTCCAGCCGGTTCATCATTTGGATCTTGCCAATCAATCACAGCTTGACTTAACTCAGCAGGTAAACCCACTCTTACGAGCAAACGCTCGAACCAACTTTTAGCGTCTTCATTTACGGCACCTTCCCCGTTGGTCAAATTATTTAAATTAAATTTACCCGATTCATCAAGTAAACGCCCAGAGACAGAACCATCTTCTACTGGAAACGGCGGCATAGGTTGAGCCCATGTCTCCTTTAAATGATCCACTCCACCTGCATTATTTGCATCTTGAATTAATAATTCCGAGAAAAATGCTTCTGCACTTTTCGCATAGAGTAGAGACTGATTTTGACGCATTAAGTAAGCCGTATTTTCCATAGTATTATTTTGATGCTTAGCAATTGAAGCAGCTAAAATTGTAGCTAAGGCGACCATAATGAGTATTGTCAGTAAAGCAACACCCCGTTGGTGTTTATAAGTAGCCATTATGAACCACCTTGCTGAGAAAGGGCCAAGTTGCCTTGATTTAAGCTATAGATCCATTCATAACTTACTCCCGCTACTGTAAGTTGGATTTTTATTCCTTTCGGTAATTTTTTTAACTCGTTAGGCTTTGTTGGATCAATATTAACCTCGGGCCATTTTGTTACCTCTTGCGGAGTCAAAACCATAATTTGGTATTGATCAACTTGACTTAACAAGGTACTCGATAAAGGCTGCTCCCTATTCGAAGTATTTAAATTGGTATATTTAAGACGATATAATTTTTTTTGTTCCGCATCATAACGATACTCAATTCGTTCAAACGGTGATAGCCCTTGTTTTAAAGGATCAGTTACCCCTGCTTTGCTAAAACGCAAAATTTGATTATCGATTTCTAAAGCTGGATGAAGTTGCCCACTCTGATTTGCCGATAAAGGAATAATTTGCAGAGTATCACGAAGAATTTGTTGATAAGCATCTTGCAACTCGAATAAATGCACTTCATGTACGGCATTGCGATCACGAACCTTGAGCAAATAATCGAATATTTTCCACCCTAATAAAGATAAGACCGCAAAGATAGCTATAGCAACCAACAACTCAACCAACGTAAATCCTGAGGCGCGAGTTAATCGAACACTGCTCGATCGCGCCGCAAGACGAGAAACCATGTTTCGAGTGTGAGGGTCTTTAAAGCTACACTTTGTCTGAGCGCAAAACGAAGAGCTATGCTCTGAATAGCCAGTCGACACAACTCCTGATCGTGCCGCAAGATGCGCAGCTGTGCTACGATAGTGAAAATATTTATTTTTTATCATTATTTTGCTTTCACTGGATAATTAAAAAAGACCATATGAGTAATACCGTTTTGTACTTTTCCCTTATCCGGATCATATAAGCTAATTTGTACATCAATTTTTTGAACATTAGGGCTAACAGTCGATTCAGCTGATTTATCAATCTGCCAAGTCTCACCTTGAGAGGTTACTTGCTTACTTTGAGTACCCTGCAACCACTCTTGATTAATCTCCATCATAGCAATTTCATTCATTGCCACAAATTGAGCTTTGGTTCGTAAAATCGCATTAGAGGTAGACTGAGTGTACTGCATAGCCACTTTAGTTAAAGCGACAGCTGCTACAGCAAAGATTGCCAAAGCAACCATAACTTCTAAGAGGGTAAAGCCTTTAGATTTCATTTATTTTACCCAAGTGATCTATTTGTATTTCCGAACCAATCGGTTTTTGTTCTAGATAAAATTGTATTTTAACGGTCTTGGCTTCACCATTACCAAACCAGATGAGTTGAGGTGTTTTTTCCCCCACTAAATCGGTATTTTTAGCCTTAGAATAATTCTGGCCATCCAAGGGTTCTACAGAAAAAGACACATGCGTAGGAAGTTGCCGTGTTTTAAATTCAGTGTATTTCTGCCATTGGTTTTTTATATCTTGTACTTGCAAGGTACTTTGATCGTGATATTCATATAATTCATAAGAAAATGGTGAGACATCTGTCTCACCATGAGTTTCTAAAGCTAATACACGTGATTGATCTAGTGATTCTTTATTAATTTTTTGCAAATCAAGTAGAAATAACTCTCTTGCCTGCATTGCCTTCTTTTGGTCTATACCACCTATATTCAAGACAACAAGTGAGGTCATAATTGTCATAATCACAATGACCACCATCACTTCTATAAGAGTAAAGCCTTTTTGTGATTGAAATGATTTCGATTTCATATCGACCTATTAAGCATATTGCTCAACTGCTTGTTTCGGTAAGGCCAATGCCTGATCAATATAAGCTACTCTTAAAGTATCTCTTGAACCCAAATAACGTTGGTAAAAACTTGAATTCAGAATTGCAGCAGCCCCATGAGTGAGCGACCAGATTGAAGCTAAGTAATCTCGTGTAGTCATATGACTCTGGATTGACTCTAAATAATGATCAGTCATACGAATAATAATACGTAGGCGCTGCTTTCTCACTTGATAGAGTTCATTAAAAAGATGGTGTACACCTTGAGCAGTAATCGAAAGCTTTTCTTCAATTTGATGAAACAATACTGTTCGTTCCGGATGGTGCAAATGGTGCAACATAAAGAAAGCCAAATGTTCTGGAAAAGCCTTTTCAGTGTCTTGGACCATTTCAAGTAACATGCGCTCATTACGAATAATTAACAGCATGTACAATTCATCTTTGCTTTGAAAATGTTTGTACAAGGTGCCTTTTGCCAAATCAAGCTCAGCAGCCAGCACATCAAGTGTCATTCCGGCTTCGCCATTTTCTAACAACAACTGTTCCGCAACTTGAAATATTAATGCTTCTCTTGCTCGGAACTGAGCTTGACGGTCCATCTTCACGCAATTACTCTCTTTATATAGTTTCTATAAGTTAAATCGCTTTGAGTAAATTTTCGAAATTTTGCGAGGTGATTCTTGCAATTTCCTCAATCGATTTATCATATACATCACTAAGTGCTTTCGCTACATAGGGTACGTATTTTGGTTCATTTGTTTTACCACGATATGGCACTGGAGCCAAATAAGGACTATCTGTTTCAATTAAGAGTCGATCTAAAGGTACTTGCTTGGCAACATCACGTAAATCTTGAGCATTTTTAAATGAAACAATCCCTGAAAAGGAAATATAGTAACCACAGTCCAATACGGCTTTTGCTGTTTCCCAGTCTTCAGTAAAACAATGCAAAATACCATGCGAAGATTGTTCAGCTCGAATAATATCCACCGTATCATGTTTTGCTGAACGTGTATGAACAACTACTGGCTTTTTGACATTTTTAGAGGCTTGAATATGCCGAGCAAAACAAGCCTTTTGCTCATTAATAAAGTCAGTACTGTGGTAATAATCTAAACCTGTTTCGCCTAAAGCCCACACTTTTTCTGATTGAGCTAACTCAGTCAAATACTCAGTCGTTGCTCGAGCCATAGTATCTACATCCTCACAAGGATGCACACCCACCGTATACCCAACATCTTCATGACGCTTTGCGATTTCAGCTAAAGCAACATGATCATCAAGGTCAACTGAAATTGCCATAAACTTAGAGACACCTTCTGCTCGTGCAGCAGCAAGTGCAAGATCTAAATCACCGTTATAAGGCGTTAAATCTAACATTGTTAAATGGCAATGGGTATCAACAAACACTGTACTTTCCTATCTGCTTACATGGTATAACTTGGACGATCTAAAGACATACTACCAGCTAAAATCCGCTCAGCTTCAGCTTTATAGTAAATTCCTTTATCACCACTCAATTGAATTGCGAAACCTTGCGGTTTAAATCCACTTTGCTTATGTGAAATCCACACTACTTTACCAGTTAAAGGAATTTTTTGTGATTGTTCTGGTAACGTAGCTAAAATAAAAATTTCTTGGCCCATCTTCACTTTTTGCTTCGATGGCACAAATAAGCCCCCACCTTGCACATACCCCATATAGCTTGCTTGTAAGGTTGCTCTATCAGGAATATTGACCTGAATAATTCCACCCATTTGTGGTTGCATTATAGTTTCCCCTTAAACGTTCATTAATTTTATAAAAAGTTGATCTGTGATGAGTTGTGTTTGTACATTTTGTTCAACCAATCTTTTAGATTGCTGTAATTCCTCATAAAGACTGAATAAGCTTTCTAAATTATAGTTTTGTGCCAATTGATCAAATTGTAAATCAATATTTTTCTGTGGTTGGTTCAGCTTGACACAAATTAAATCCCCTAACAAGTATTCAAGAAGCATCATAAAATCGCTAAAGTTGAGCTCTTTCTGCCACTTAGCTGAATAAAATAAAGGCATATTTTTTTGGTTAACTACCTTAGTCCAGTCTTCTAAAAATGTTTGTCTTTTCGCAAACCAATCACTAGTAGCAATTTCGACTGCTTGCAAAGGCATATCATTAGAAAGACCTAACAATAATTCAGGTGGTACTGCCGCGTTTTCAGCCAAATGCTCATTTAGATAAGATGTTGCCTGCTCATAAGAAATACGGTCTAAAGCAAAATGCTGTAAGCGACTTCGAATGGTAGCTGGTAATTTCAAATAGTGATCAGCCAACAAAATTAAAACAACGCGCTCACCGGGTTCTTCTAAAGTTTTTAACAGTGCATTTGATGATGCAAGATTTAAAGCTTCAGCTGGTTCAATGACAATAACACGCCATCCTTCACCAGTTTGCTGTACAAATGGCAATAAATCTCGAATTTTTTCTATTTTAATTTTTGCATTCTGTTTTTTATTTTCTTCATCAGTCGTGATATGAACATAGTTCGGGTGCGTGTCTGATTTTAACCATTGACAGCTACTACATTCTCCACAAGCCCCCTGAGGCTGCTTATTTAAACAAAGTACCCATGCTAAAAAATGCTTGGCAAAAGCATGCTTACCACAACCTTGTTTACCATAAAATAATAAGCCATGCCCAATATTAGGAAAACGTGTTGTTAACGTTTCCCACATTGTCTGTTGCCACGGATAAACCTTAGAAGTCACATTCTGATTCATTAAATTAACACTTACTCAAAAGACTCAACAGGCATATTATTTAGACGGTCAAGATCTGCTTGGGTGTCAACACCTGGCGGTAAATTCGCTTCTGCTACAGCAATAGCAATACGATGCCCGTTTTCTAAAACACGTAATTGCTCAAGACTCTCTAGCTTTTCAAGTTTACCCATATCCCATGTAACATATTCTTGTAACAAGTTCACACGATAAGCATATAAACCTAAATGACGAAATGCTTGGGTATGTAAAGTTGGTTCAGCTTGTTTAGCACCATCTCGATCATAAGGAATAGTTGCACGACTAAAGTACAAAGCTTCATTTTGATTAGACATAACCACTTTCACAATGCTATCACGCTGAAACTCATCTAAAGCATGAATAGGCTCACATAATGTAGACATTGAGCAATTTGGTTTTTCAACTAGAAGCTTCGCAACCTGCTGAACAAGTTGAGCTGGCAGTAAAGGCTCATCACCTTGTACATTTACAATAATGTCATCCGCATCCCACCCCTTAATACAAGCAACTTCACTCAAACGGTCAGTTCCCGATGGATGGTCAGCACTTGTTAAAACAACATCAACACCCTCTGCACGGCATATTTCAGCAATACGTTCATCATCGGTTGCTACACACAGATCATCGAAACCTTCAACTTTCTTTGCCTGATCTACTACGCGTAAAATCATAGGTCGGTCATGAATAAGTAACAATGGCTTACCTGGCAAACGCGAACTTGAGAAGCGTGCTGGAATAACGATGTGTTTCATTTTTTCTTCCTAAGATATTTGAATATCAAGCTTTTGCAATTGCTGATTTAAAACCTGATAGCACTCTTCAGACAAAACAGCTTTAACAGGTACGACCCAAATAGGCCGTTTAAATTCTGGACGCTTTTCAAGTAAAGGCAACAACTTAACAGCATCTTTTTCAGTCGTAATGATAGGTTGGTCATCATTAAATAAAAGGTCATCAATAACATAATCATGATGATCACGAAAAGCATGCTCTTGAAATTGGTTTACACCTAAACCTTTAAGTGTTTGGTAAAAGCGCTGAGGAAAACCAATACCAACTACTGCATGGTAATTATTTTGAGTATTGAATGATAATTCAGTTGCTGAAGAAGGATTCAATAAGTAAGGTTGTCCAGCATCCAGATGCATATGCATTGCTGTTGATGGGGCAAATGCATGTTCGATTACTGTACCCGTTTTTAAACGTTCAGCAGGTTCACGCAAATAGCCTTCTGGTAATAACTTTCTATTTCCAAGGCCACGATTTTGATCAAGCACGATCCATTCTATTTGACGACCTAATGCCCAATGTTGCAATCCATCATCACTAATAATTAAATCTAGTTTCATCGATGCTAATAATAATTCGATTGCCGCTTGTCTATTGGGTCCTACTGCCATAGGTACGCCAGTTGACTGTACAATCAAAGCAGGTTCATCTCCTGCTTCAGCTGCCTGACTGGCTGATGTTACCAACATAGGAAAAGGACCAACTCCACCATAGCCCCGACTAATTACACCTACTTTTACGTTATGTTGTTTTAAGTAATTAACCAGCTCTATTAATAATGGGGTTTTGCCACTACCACCCACTGTAATATTTCCAATCACCATAACCGGTACAGGCGCGTCATAGACCTTTTTAAAACCTGAATTATAAAAATGACGATTCAATAAAAACCCAGCACGATACAAACATGATAATGGACGCAAAACAACCAACCAATTTGATTGCTTATTCCATGCATTTTGTATCAGCTGGGCTAAAGACATGCTTAGTTGTCCTCAAAATTACGCTGATGTAATTGATAATAAGCACCATGCTTAGCAAGTAATTCTTGATGAGTACCTTGTTCAACAATTTGTCCACGATCTAATACGACAATACGGTCTGCATTTTCAATTGTAGATAAACGATGAGCAATCACAATCGTTGTACGGTCTTGCATCGCCTCATCAAATGCTTGCTGAATAAAATGTTCAGATTCGTTATCAAGCGCACTTGTAGCTTCATCTAAAACGAGAATAGGCGCATTTTTCAAAATTGCACGAGCGATTGCTATACGTTGACGTTGGCCACCCGACAGATTTAGCCCTTGAGCACCTAGGACAGTATCATAACCATTTGGTAAATTCATAATAAAGTCATGGGCATAAGCAGCCTTTGCCGCTGCGATAACTTCTTCATCGCTCGCATCGTGTAGCTGACCATAAGCAATATTTTCACGTACAGTTCGGTTAAACAAAACAACTTGCTGATTTACCATCGCAATTTGTGTACGTAAACTTGAAAGCTCAATATCACGTATTGGCAAGTCATCTAAATAAATTTGACCACTTGAGACTTCTTGGAAACGTACCAACATGTTCACTAAAGAGGTTTTACCAGCACCAGAGCGCCCTACCAATGCAACAGTTTCACCTGGACGAATATCTAAAGAAAAATCTTTAATCGCCTGAGTGCCATCAGCATAGTTAAGTACAACATGGTCAAAACGAATTGCACCTTGCAACTGAGGTTTAAGCTGACCACTATTTTCTTCTTCAGGTAAATCTAATAATTCAAAAACTGAATGTGCTGCCGCTAAACCACGCTGCAACTTCTCATTAATATCAGTTAAGTTTTTAACAGGTTTAGAAAGAAGACCAGCTGCCGTAATATATGCAACAAACTCACCCGCACTTGTATTACCTAAAATTTGTGGTCTTAAGGCTAACCATACAATAAGAGCCATTGCACAAGCCATGACCACTTGAACCACTGGGCTATTTAGGTTTTGCACAATCACCATTTTTAAACCGCGTTTTAAGTTCTCTTCAGATGACTTATAAAAACGCTCTTGTTCTGACTCTTCACCAGCGAAACTTTTAACAACTGCACTACCACTAATACTTTCTTGAACTACATGGTTAACATCCCCCATAGTGTCCTGAACTTGTAGTGAAAGTTTACGCATTCTTTTTGAAGCTCTACGCACCAAAACACCAATAATAGGTAAGAACACCATAATACAAAGAGTCAGACGCCAATTTGTATAAAACAAATAACCTAACAATCCCAGCGTAATCATGCCATCTCGAACGATGGTTTTTAATGACTCCGATGAAGCAGCTGTCAGTTGCTCGACGTTATACATAATTTTGGCTGTGATATGTCCCGAAGAGTTATCGAGATAATATTGAGCTGGTAGTCTTAAAAGTTTTGCATAAACTTCTTGGCGAATGCTAAAAACTAAACTACGTGAGATAACAGCAGTATAGTAGCCACCCATAAATAGGCCTAGGCCACGGAAAAATACCAATAAAATGATTAATAAAGGGAACCAATCCAGATCCGCTCTACTCGCATTTTGAATTGCATCAATAATAAATTTAATGAGCTTAGCAACAGAAACCTCTGTTGCCGAGTTCATACCGAATCCGATAAGAACTAATAAGGCCACGCCCCAATAAGGTTTTAAATAAGATATGAGACGCAAATAAACCTTAAAATCTTGATTCACTCAGAAAAACCTCTAGAAGGAACTTTGGTACTAATATTGATGTTAACAAAACCGAGTTGTCCTGCTACATCCATAACGCGAATAACATCCTGATGAGACGCTTTTGCATCAGCAGCGATGATAAACATAAAATCACGGCGCTCTTGAGCAATTTGCTTAATTGCAGTGCTCAAATCAGCCACATCTTTGCTAGATAATGCCTGACCGTTGACAGCGTAATGACCGCTAGAGTCTACCACGACTTCAATTTTATGATCGTACTGTTTTGGTGGGACACCTTGGGCATCTGGTAAAGTTAAATTGATGCGACTTGGCTGATTAAAAGTGGTAGATAACAATAAAAACACCAGAATGAACAGCAAACAATCAATCATAGGCGTCAAATTGATATGAATGTCTTCAACTTGAGAACGTTTAAACTTCATATTTGTTCCCTACCCATCAACCAACACGGCGATGTTCTTGCGCAACTGAAGAACGCTTGTAAAACAACGATGCATGGAAGAGTGTAGATTGCTGCTCTAACTCCGCAATGTAATTTTGCACCACTCTTTGAAAATAGCGATATGAAATAAGAGCAGGAATTGCAATGAGCATACCAACCGCTGTCGTGATCAATGCTTTTGAAATACCAGGAATCATTAAGCTTGGGCTACCTGCCGAACCAAAATCAATCACAAGAAAAGACTCAATAATCCCTACAACCGTTCCAAGTAACCCAAGTAAAGGTGCAATAGCACTTAAAGTTCCCAAGAAGTTAATATTTTTTTCTAAATAAGAAATTTCTTGAGAAGCCATTGCTTCCATTTGAGCCCGAGCAAATTGCTCTCCATGCTCCTGATGCTCAAAACCAGCTTTTAGAATATTTCCTAATGCTGTGCTTGGGGCATCAGTATCTTGCTCTAAATTCGTGATGATATGAGAAATATCTGCACTACCATCACTCATCAGTGCTTTAGGCAAAACTTGTGAACGTCTTAAACGTATAAAACGCTCAATACTAATAGCGACTGTTAAAATTGAACACAAAATTAAAGGCAGCATTAACCAGCCGCCCGCTTTCACAAGTTCCCACATATTTTCTTCCCCAAGAATATAAATTAGAAATATATGACCTAACTTAGAATTAATCTGGTAAACAAATATTCAAAATACCATCTAACTCATCGAGTGAATGATAATGAATAACAAGTTTACCTTTACCTTTCTGGTTATGATCAATTTTAACATTGGCACCAAATCGTTCAGAGAGTTTCTGTGTCAATTGCTCGATATCTGGTGCAACAGGAGTTTTTTCCTTTTCCTGTTTAGGTTCGTTCCAATCACGAACCAACTGCTCAGTCTGACGAACAGATAATCCTTTTTCGATAACAATGTTGGCAACTTCAAGTTGCTCTTTACCTTTTAAGGTCAGGATCGCACGAGCATGGCCCATATCAAGCTGACCTTTTTGCATAAATTCTTTAATATCATCAGCCAAACTCAATAGACGCAACAAGTTACTGACTGTTGTTCTCGCCTTACCTACAGTATCGGCAATTTCCTGATGACTTAAACCAAACTCATCATGAAAACGTTGCAATGCCAAGGCTTGATCAATTGGGTTTAAATCTTGACGTTGAATATTCTCAATAAGTGCTAAAGCAATCGCAACTTGGTCATTTAAATCACGAACAATTGCTGGAATTTCAGTTAAACCAGCAATTTGTGCTGCACGCCAACGGCGCTCACCTGCAATGATTTCATAAGGATGAGCTTCATCATCTACAGGACGAATAACGATTGGTTGCATTACCCCATGTTTTTCAATAGAGGATGCCAACTCTTGCAAATCATGCTCATGAATAAAACGACGTGGCTGATATTCACCTCGTTTCAACAAATTCACATCAATTTGCTTTAACTGCCCGTGATCCAGTGCTTGAGCTTCTAGCTGTAATTTTTCTTTTTGAATTGAACCAAGTAATGCATCTAAACCACGCCCTTTCGCCAATCCGCGTTTTTTGATGCTCATACTTTACTTCCTTTCTTTACTTTACTTTTCTTTAACATCTCAGCTGCAAGATTTAAGTATGCAACTGCACCCTTTGAACTCTTTTCAAAATAAATAACTGGCAAACCGTGTGCAGGCGCTTCAGCCAATCGAACGTTACGAGGAATCACGGTGTCATAAAGCTTTTTACCAAAATACTGTTCTAACTCAGCTGATACATCACGAGTTAAAGCATTACGCGCATCATACATTGTGCGTAAAACACCAATAATTTCTAAATCAGGATTTAATGCTTTTTGAATACGATCGATAGTTTGGGTTAAATCAGCCAAACCTTCTAATGCATAGTACTCACATTGCATAGGAATGATTACACTATCTACGGCAGCTAAGGCATTTACCGTAATTAAACTTAAGCTAGGTGCACAGTCAACAATAATGTAGTCAAAAGAATTTCTAACTTCGTTCAGAGCATTCTTTAAAATGAATTCACGGCCTTCTTGTTCGGCAATTGCCAGCTCAACACCAGAAAGCTCACGGTTTGAACCCAAAACTTTATATCCAACCTCTGCCTTTTGAATTGCAGTTTCAATTGGCACTTCACCCAATAAAACATCAGTGATTGAGTAAAGTAGATCATTCTTTTGAATACCAGACCCCATCGTGGCATTACCTTGTGAATCTATATCAACAAGTAACACACGTTTTTTCAATACAGCAAGTGATGCTGCAAGATTTACTGCAGTCGTTGTTTTACCAACACCACCCTTTTGGTTTGCAATCGCAATAATTTGAGCCATGGTAACCCTAATACTTTTTATTTAAATTCGTTGAAGTAAAAGTAAATGACGTTGTTCATCAAGTCTTGGTACATGCAGTTCAATCACTTTACATGAAAATTCCTGCTTAAGCTCTTCCATTTCTTCAACTGGAATCAGTCCTTTCATCGCAGCAATTATACTCTGCTCATGCAAATATGGACGCGCAGCATCAACAAAATCAGTTAACGATGCAAATGCACGACTTGTAATCACATCAAATTGGCCAAGCTCATCAATTGTATCTTGATTTTCAACACGTGTTTGCACAGCTACTACGTTTTTAAGCTTAAGGTCAGCAATAAACTGTTTCAAAAAACGAATTTTCTTACCATTTGAATCAAGCAATACACATGAGCGTTCCGGCTGACATAATGCAATGATCATGCCTGGCATACCGCCACCTGTACCTACGTCGAGTAACCGGCCTGCTGGCAAATCTTTCAAAATACTTAGGCTATCTAACAAATGCTTCACTAACATTTCTTTCGGATCACGAATCGCTGTTAGATTATAAGCTTTATTCCAAAGTACCAAAGCATCTTGATACTTCAACAATAATGTCAAAGCTTCATCGCTAAGCGACAAACCTAATTTTTGACTACCCTGTTGTAACTCTTGAAAAAATGGATGCATAAACAGATAACATCTAAGTAAAATTTAAAACAAAGTATACCCATTTATGCATCGTGGAACACTATTTAACGATTAGCGATTACGCAGTTAATCGTAGAAGCCTTCACGAATTTGCAAATCTAGCTCCATTAAGCGTTCTGGCGTCCCCACATCTACCCATGCACCCTTAAGCTTTTCAGCAGATACCTTTTGATTTTGCATCGCTTGCTTTAATAGTGGAGCTAAAGGACGTTTACCAGGTTCCAATCCATCAAAAAGCTTAGGATGGATAACAGATACACCACTAAAAGTGAGGTTCTCACCCTTCACATCTTGATCGAATGCAAAAGCGCGCCCATCCAATAATGTAAAGTCGCCGTCAGGATGTTGTTTAGGATTATCAACTAACACAAGATGAGCCAAATCATCATTTAGCTTAATATCGCGTAGAGCTTCAAAATCCATTGTGGTCCATACATCTCCATTCACTAGAATAAAAGGGTCTGTTCCAAGCAAAGGCAAAGCATTAATAATTCCGCCAGCTGTTTCTAGCCCTTCTTCTTCTCGTGTCCAACGAATGTCCACACCAAATTGAGAGCCATCTCCCAAGCTACTGATGAGTTTGTCTGCTAACCACGCAGAATTGATGACTATTTCGGTCACACCCATATTCTTAAGTTTTTCAATATGCCACACAATAAGTGGTTTACCGCCGACCTCAAGCAGAGGCTTTGGTGTATATAACGTGAGTGGACGCATACGATTGCCCAAGCCAGCAGCAAGAATCATTGCTTTCATTATGCGGCTACCTCATAGGGACCATATTTCTCGATAAATTTAGGCATTACTATGTTATTTATAAATACCATAAACTCGTCAAGTTCAGCGTAACCACGGCTCTCTTCAAGTAAATACCACATGACTCGCGGCAAGTCTTTTAAATATCCAGACTTACCATCTCGCTCAAACAAACGGACAAAAATACCCAAAATTTTGATATGGCGTTGAATTGCCATTAAATCGGCATCACGCTTAAATTGCTCAAAAGTTCGGTTTTGTTTAGCAGATGCTGGTAAAAGCTCATAGAAAACTTTAAACCATTGATAAACACGCTCAGCGTTCCACTGCACATATGCATCACGTGTAATCGAGATTAAATCATAAGTATCGGCACCAATAACCGCGTCTTGGAAATCGATTACTCCCAATTCCTCTTCATTGGTAATTTTCATTAAATTACGACTATGAAAATCACGATGCACAATAACTTGAGGCTGAGCCAATGCAGCATGAGCTAAGAAATCAAATGCATCATCAATAGTTTTCTTTTGCTCAGCCGTTGGATGAATCCCAAGTGATGGCAACATCCAATCCGTTAATAGCTGCATTTCAGACACAAGCTTTTCATAAGAATAAGCTGGGAAATGATCAGTACCATTAATTGATTGCAAATGAGTGAGCTGCTTAAAGCTTTGCTCGTAGTATTGATCAACTGTTGCATCATTCAATAATGTCGACAACAGTACATCACCAAAGTCTTCTAACAACAGAAAACCTTGAGTTAAATCTTTTGCAACAATCTGAGGTACTCGAACCCCATGACCCGCAAAAAACTCGTCAATCGTTACAAACGGAACACAGTCTTCTTTTTCAGGAGGCGCATCCATAAGCATATACGTTTTATTTTGTAACTGGATGCGAGCATAACGACGAAAGCTGGCATCCCCTGCTAAATAAGCGATCTGAAATTGATCATTTTCAAGAACAGATGTAAGCCATGTATGTATCAATTGTTCACGTTGTGTATTCATTTGCAATAAAATCTAAAACAAGCTGAGATTTTTGAAGGGTTAAGTGTAGCCACTTATAAACTTTTTCTCTATGATGCGACAATAATTAATTGTGAATTAGCATACTTGGTTAATGAGACAATGAAGCATCAGTTTAAATTTAATCCTTTAGCGACCGCTATTTTTACGCTCTTATGTGGCTCCATACAATCAAGTTATGCTGAGTCAGCTGGTGTTGTCTCCAACATAGACAATAATCAACTTAAGGCGAGTATTAAGGAAGCCTATCCAGGGCAGGAATTCTTTCAACAATATTATGTTGATAAATCTGCACCTGAGGCGCAGTTGCGCAATAATAAATATTTGAGTTCGGCATTTTGCCAAGGAACTTGGATTACACCAATCAATCCTGAAACTAAAGCATTAGATGCAGATAAGGCTACATCGGTTGTAACTGCCGATTACGGTCATTACAACCCTGCTGGCGACTCTGAGCTAGAAGGAAACGTAGTAATAGACCAAGAAGGTCGTACTGTTCGTGCCGATAAAGTTACCATCGATAAAACTCAAACATTTGCTCATGCACAAGGTCGAGTTCAGTTAGCCCAAGGCGGCTTACTCTCTCAAAGTGATGAAATTAATTACAATTTAAAGACTCAAACTGGCGATTTAAATAATAGTTTTTATATTTCTGAACAGCAGCATGCACATGGTCACGCTGGAAAAATCGAAAGAACATCTCCAAATGTAATGGTTCTTAATGATGCAAGCTATACCACTTGTCCACCAGGTCAAAAACCTGCTTGGAAAATTCAGGCTAATAAAATTGAGCTGAATCAGGAAACTGGTCGAGGCGTCACTCGCAATGCAAAGATCTATGTTAAAGATGTTCCAGTTATAGCAGTCCCATACTTTAACTTCCCAATTGATGACCGTCGAACTACAGGTATTCTTAACCCTCAGTTTGGTTTCTCGGGTTTCTCAAATAGTGGTGGTGGCGGTGAACTTTCTGTTCCAATTTATTTAAATCTTGCACCTAATTATGATGCAACGATTACTCCACGATATCTATCAGAACGTGGAGCTATGCTCAAAGGTGAATTTCGCTATTTAACGGATGGATTTGGTGCAGGGGTAATATCAGGCGGTATTCTTCCATCTGATAAAGAATATAACGATAAAGACCGTAAAGATTTTAATTTCCTCCACAATTGGAATATTAATGATCAATGGTCTACCAACCTTGAATATCACTATGCATCTGATAAAGATTATTTTGCAGACTTAGACAGCAGTCCGAACTCTAAAACTGATGTAAATCTTCGTAGAGCTTGGGAGCTGAACTACCAGCATGGCATTCCAGGTTTAAAAGCTCAGCTTAAAGTTGAGGACTTCCAGACACTAGACCCTTCAGTTCTGGATGCAAACAAACCTTATGCCCGTTTACCACAGTTCTTATTAAACTATGTCACAGGTAACCCACAAGGTTTACAATACGAATTTAATAACGATACGGCATACTTCAAAAAATCAATTAATGATGGTTCTGCTCAGGAAAGTAGTGGTACGCGTATTTATAACCAGTTCGCAACACGTTATAACTATCGTACACCAGCGGCTTTCGTTATCCCTGAAGTGTCTGTACGTTCTATTCAGACTTTCTATGACAAAGACAGTATTGCCTCACAAGACTTAGATGCTAGTTCAGAATCCAAATCAGTTGTTGTACCCCAGTTTACTTTAGATACAGGTCTGACATTTGAGCGCGATGGTAAATATCTCCAAACCATTACACCTCGTGCTTTTTACGCTTATGCTCCTTATAAAAATCAGAACAGTTATCCAAACTTTGACTCAACTTCAGCATCGGTTAATTACGATCAATTATTTAACCCTTACCGCTTCTATGGACATGACCGCCTTGAAGACAACAATTTCTTATCATTGGGTGTAAGTTATAGTTTATTTGATACGGTGGGCTTAGAACGTTTACGTGCAAGTGTAGGCCAAAGCTATTATTTTGAAGATCGACGTGTAACTCTACAAAATCAACCCGATGCATTTGATACTGAGCGCAATACAGGACCAGTTGTAAGCTTAACAAGCCAACTCAACCAGAACTTTACTATTGGAGCAAATTCAGCATGGATGTCAAACGGTGATAACGCTCAGCGAGACTTCCAAGTTTACTATACAGGTGACAAAGGCAACCTATACAACTTAGGTTACTTCTATCGCAAAAATATTCCTGGTCGTCAAGAAACTTATGATCAAGTTGTTGCATCCTTTATACAACCAATTAAAGACAACTGGCGTATTATGGGTCTTGTTCAATATGACATGGACAATGATGTGGCTCGTGAGCTGTTATTAGGTGTTAACTATGAATCATGTTGCTGGGGTATCTCAGTCTATGGCCGTTCTTACTATAACGACCTTGATGATCCAAAATCTCCTAATGTTAACGAGAAACGCGCGATTATGGCTGAAATTACGCTTAAAGGTTTAGGTGGTTTAAACAATAAACTCGCGTCTATACTTGAAAATCGCGTTTTAGGTTTTAACAAAATTAATCAATCTTGGACACAACGTTAATGAAGGCAAAGCATCTTAAACAGTTTTTTAAAGCAACAACCCTTGCTGTATTAATATCTTCATCAATGCATAGTTTTGCCCAACCCACTGATGAAGTTGTGGCAATTGTGGACAATAGCGTAATTTTAAAAAGTGACCTTGAACAAGGAATGGCTGAAGCTGCTCACGAATTGCAAGCACAAAAAAAAGAAGTACCCCCTCAACAATACCTACAATTTCAGGTTTTAGATCAACTCATCTTACGTCAAGCTCAACTTGAACAAGTAAAACGTTATGGCATTAAACCTGATGAGAAAAGTCTAAACGAGGCAGTACTAAAAGTAGCAAGTCAATCTGGCAGTAAAAGTCTAGAAGCCTTTCAACAAAAGTTAGATGCAATTGCTCCAGGAACATATGAAAACTTACGAGGCCGTATTGCTGAAGATTTAGCAATTAATCGCCTACGTCAGCAACAAGTGATGTCTCGTATTAAAATTAGTGACCAAGATGTCGACAATTTTTTAAAGTCTCCACAAGGACAAGCTGCTCTAGGTAATCAGGCTCACGTGATTCATATGCGAATTGCTGGAGACAACCCTCAAGAAGTTCAGAATGTAGCTAAGGAAGTCCGTTCAAAGCTTGCTCAAAGCAATGACATAAATGCTCTCAAAAAGCTTTCCACTGCGACTGTAAAAGTTGAAGGTGCAGATATGGGATTCCGCCCTCTTTCTGATATTCCAGCAGAGCTTGCTGCTCGTATTACTCCACTGCAAGATGGTCAAACAACTGATTTAATCTCTGTACGTGATGGTGTACATGTTCTAAAACTCTTAGAACGCAAGCAAAATGAACAAAAAGCATTAGTACCGCAATATCAAACTCGCCATATTCTTATTCAGCCATCTGAAGTGGTAAGTCCTGAAAATGCGAAACAAATTATTGACAGCATTTACAAGCGATTAAAGGCGGGACAAGATTTCGCTACGCTTGCTGCAACCTATTCAAATGATACAGGTTCAGCACGTGATGGCGGTAGTTTAGGTTGGGTTACACCAGGTATGATGGTTCCTGAGTTTGACAAAAAAATGCAGGAAATTCCTGTAGGTCAAATTAGTGAGCCTTTCCAAACTCAATTTGGCTGGCATATTCTACAAGTGACAGATAAACGCGAAAAAGATATGACTCATGAATATCAAGAGCGTATGGCACGTCAAATTTTAGGTGAGCGTCAATTCAATACCGAAGTTGATAGCTGGTTACGAGAAGTACGTGCTAATGCATATGTAGAAATTAAAGACCCTAGCCTCGACAAAAAGAACTTACAAAAGTAAGTCTTTTGCTGCTATTAAAACCTGTGTTATCACAGGTTTTTTTATGAATAAAATCTGGCGAATAAAAAACCGGTTATTTACATAACCGGTTTATATAAATCAAACCCTAACGGGAATTATTTATAACGATCAACCATTTTCTCTAAAGAAATTGGACGGATCTTGTCAGCATTTCCAGCTGTACCAAATGCTTCATAACGATCAATACAAATTTGCTTCATTGAATCTACAGTTTTAGCAAAGTATTTACGTGGATCAAATTCAGCTGGGTTTTCAGCCATAAACTGACGAATTGCGCCAGTAGATGCTAAACGTAAGTCTGTATCGATATTGATCTTACGTACACCATGTTTAATTGCCTCTACAAGCTGTTCAACAGGTACACCATAAGTCTCTTTAATATCACCACCGAACTCATTGATTACTTTCAACCATTCTTGTGGTACAGAGCTTGAACCATGCATAACAAGGTGAGTATTTGGTAATGCCGCATGAATTTCTTTAATACGGTCAATTGCCAGGATATCGCCTGTAGGTGGACGAGTGAATTTGTAAGCACCATGTGAAGTACCCACAGCAATCGCTAATGCATCTACATTAGTATCAGCAACAAATTGAGTCGCTTCTTCGACAGAAGTAAGAAGTTGTGAGTGATCAAGTACACCTTCCGCACCAACACCATCTTCTTCGCCAGCCATACCAGTTTCAAGGCTACCTAAACAGCCAATCTCACCTTCAACAGAAACACCACATGCATGTGCCAAAGCAACAACATTACGAGTTACATCAACGTTGTATTCGTAAGATGTAGGTGTTTTACCATCTGTACCTAATGAACCGTCCATCATTACAGAGCTAAAGCCAAGCTGAATTGAACGTTGACAGATATCAGGGCTTGTACCATGGTCTTGGTGCATTACCACTGGAATGTGCGGCCATTCTTCAATTGCAGCCAAAATAAGATGGCGCAAGAATGGAGCGCCTGCATATTTGCGAGCTCCAGCTGATGCCTGAACAATTACAGGTGAATTGGTTGCATCCGCGGCAAGCATAATTGCACGCATTTGTTCTAAGTTATTTACGTTAAATGCTGGTACGCCGTAGTTATGTTCTGCAGCGTGATCCAAGAGCTGGCGCATTGAAATGAGTGCCATAATATCCTCCCAGGTAGTGCGGCTTATTCTACCTTGTCATTTATTTCAATTCAGCAACAAATCACAGTATTTCAAAAAAAATCCCTGCATTTGCAGGGACTTTTTAACAAAATACAACAAATTAATGAGTTTCTGAAGCAGCCGGCTCGCTAGACGCGCCACCTTCAACCACATCGATATTCTTTTCATCTAAAACTGGCTTATCAAGCGAATCAATTGTAGCTTGCTGTTCAGGAGTTACTTTATCAGCAACTGCTGTAGAAGCAGCATCTTGCCCTGCTTTAGAAGACTCTTCTTTTTTAGCACAAGCAGTCAACATCACTGGAACAATTAACAAAGCAGCTAAGGTAAGTTTTAAATTCATCACTATTTTCCACAATTGGTGATTTAGTGCTCATTATTTTATTTCAGAAATATGACAATTTAATGACTTATCCATGAAAAAGGGGTTGAACCCAACCCCTTCTTATTTTTACATATATGTATTATGCACGTTCTAATAAAACTGCAACTGCCGGCAAAGTTTTACCTTCAACAAACTCAAGGAATGCACCACCACCAGTTGAAATATAGCCAATTTGGTCAGCAACATTATATTTATCAATCGCAGCTAGAGTATCGCCACCGCCAGCAATTGAGAATGCGTCAGATTGAGCAACTGCAAGAGAAAGTGCTTTAGTACCTTCACCAAATTGATCAACTTCAAATACGCCAACAGGACCATTCCAAAGAATCGTTTTTGATGTTGTTAAAATATTTGCAAATGCTTTAGCTGTTTCAGGACCCACATCTAAAATCATGTCATTTGCTGTTACATCTTCAACTTTTTTAACAACTGCTTGTGCTGCTGCTAAAGAACCTAAGAAATCTTCAAAATTAATTTGAGATGCATCAGCAACAACAACATCTGTAGGAAGTGGAACACTTACTTTAGCAGCGATTTGTTTTGCCGTTTCAATCAAGTCAGCTTCGTATAAAGATTTACCAACGTTGTAACCTGCAGCTGCGAGGAAAGTATTTGCAATACCACCACCAACAATAAGTTGATCGCAAATAGTAGACAATGAGTTTAAGACATCAAGTTTTGTTGAAACTTTAGAGCCAGCAACAATAGCCACCATTGGTTTTTCAGGTGTTTGCATTGCACGGCCAAGTGCGTCTAATTCAGCAGCTAATAATGGACCAGCAGCTGCAATAGGAGCAAAACGTGCCACGCCTTCTGTAGAAGCTTCTGCACGGTGAGCAGTACCGAATGCATCCATCACAAATACATCACATAAAGCAGCATACTTTTGTGCAAGCTCCGGATTATTTTTCTTTTCACCCGCGTTAAAACGAACATTTTCAAGCAAAACTACTTGGCCAGCTTGAACTTCTACGCCATCCAGATAGTCAGTAAATAATTTAACTTCTTGGCCTAGTGCTTCAGTTAAATATGCTGCAACTGGTGCAAGCGATTGCTCAGGCTTTGGTTCACCTTCAACAGGACGACCTAAATGCGAAAATACCATTACAGCCGCGCCTTTTTCTAAAGCAGCTTTTATTGTTGGAAGTGCTGCACGTAAACGAGCATCGCTGGTAATCACACCATTTTTAACAGGAACGTTTAAATCTTCACGAATAAGTACACGTTTACCTGCTAAGTTAAGGTCAGTCATACGCTGAAAATTCATGTAAAGCTCTCTTTATGATTTTAAAAACGCGCCAATTTTAAATGATTACATCAAAAAAGGTTAGTTTTTTTGCATAAAAGCTGTAGAAAGCCAAAGTTTTGATTATGATAGACGTAGTAATTTAATATTTCATCCATTATGTCTATTCATCCAGATCCACAAATCAATCGTTTAAATGTTTTAGGTGAACCTTTAGCAAGCTGCTGTTTTGACCCTATTACGGGTTATTTTCGAAATGGTTTTTGCCATACAGCTGTAACAGATCTTGGGCAACATACCGTATGTGCTCAAATGACGTCTGAGTTTTTAAATTTTTCGCAAAAAGTTGGCAACGATCTCATTACGCCTCTACCTGAAGCTGGTTTTCCAGGTCTACAACCAGGTGACTTCTGGTGCATTTGCGTAACTCGCTGGGTAGAAGCATATCAAGCTGGTCAAGCACCACCTGTCAAACTTCATGCCTGCCATCAAGCAGTATTAAGCTATGTCCCATTAGATGTATTGATGGAATATGCAGTGTAATGAAATACCCCCAAATTATTTTGGCATCGAGTAGTCAAACACGTAAGGATTTGATGAAACGTTTGGGAATCGAATATATCTGTATTATTCCAGATATTGATGAGAGTCCTCGTGGCGAGACTCATGCTGATGATTTAGCGAAAAGACTAGCATTCACTAAAGCTCAGGTGATTGCTCAGAAAAATCCCCAAGCGATTGTAATTGGATCAGATCAAGTCGCATGGCGAGAACATGCACCTCATGATTTTATTGGCAAACCATTAACGATTGAAAATGCTAAAGCCCAGTTAGCAGCAAACTCAGCCAGAACAGTTTTTTTTAGTACAGCCTTAAGCGTCCAATGTCTTGAAAAAAACTTTGAACATACTCTAGTTGAACATTATCAAGTTAAATTTCGCAATTTAACTCGTCTTGAAATCGAGAGATATGTCGATTTAGACCAACCCCTTCATTGTGCTGGAAGTTTTAAGTGTGAAAGTCTTGGCATTAGTCTATTTGAGAAAATGATAGGCCAAGATCAAACCACCCTAATGGGTTTACCCATGATTCAACTTTGTCAGATTCTAAGACAGCTTGAACTTCAAATTCCTTAATATTTTTTAGCTTACTTATAGGTTATCTCCATGACAGAACCTTTAACCGTTCTAGGCAGCATTACTGCTGAACAGTTTTTAACAGAATATTGGCAGAAAAAACCATTACTTGTGCGTAATGCCATGCCTGAAATCATTGGCATGTTAGAGCCAAATGATGTGAGAGAATTCGCTTTAGAAGATCATGTTAGTGCGCGTCTTATCCGTCAGAAAGACAAAAATCCAAATGAATGGCATGTAAAGTCCTCTCCTCTAACCAAAGGTGACTTTCAAAAATTACCAAAGTTATGGACACTCTTGGTACAAGCGGTTGATCATTACTCATTTGATTTAGCTGGTTTATGGAAAAAATTTCCTTTCATTCCTCAATGGCGTCGTGATGACATCATGGTTTCTTATGCCCCTAAAGGCGGTTCAGTTGGAAAACATTTTGACTTTTATGATGTATTTCTTGTTCAAGGACATGGTCACCGTCGTTGGCAATTAGGCCAAATGTGTGATGCAAGCACTGAACTTGTTCCTAATCAGCCATTAAAGCTATTACCAGAGATCGATGTTCATTTTGATGAAGTTTTAGCACCTGGTGACTTATTATATGTCCCACCAGGATTATCACATTATGGTGT
The DNA here is from genome assembly GCF_044684115.1 of Acinetobacter sp. ABJ_C1_1. NCBI lineage: Bacteria > Pseudomonadati > Pseudomonadota > Gammaproteobacteria > Moraxellales > Moraxellaceae > Acinetobacter > Acinetobacter sp. ABJ_C1_1. The sequence continues at coordinate 250,862 of NZ_JBITPU010000003.1, forward strand.
TGCCGAAGATGATTGTTTAACTTTCTCATTTGGTTTCCGTATGCCTAATGTGTCAGGCATGATCGATAGAATTAGCGATCAATTTGCGACTGATGAATTACTACAGAACCCAGTTGTGGACATTGCTCGAAAGAACATTCCTCAAGTTGGTGAAATTAATAAAGAAGAATTGGCTTATTTAAGAGAGTTAGTTTTAGCTCAGTTGCAAAACTCATCAGTACTTGATGCTGCCATCATGGCATATATGACTGAGCCTAAATATCCAGATAACATTCCTGAACCAGACGAAATCGAAATTGAAGATCTCAATGCTATTTTGTCAGAAGGTTATGAACTATTGCTTGAACCAGCTTCTCGTCTACTTTATACAGAACAAAATGGCACTTTAAAGTTTTGGGGTAATGGAGAAGATTTACCAATTGTGGAATCTTTTGCCACTCAACTCAAAGCAATTGCAGATGGAGAAAGCATCCCTTTCAACGACCAGCTGAGCAGTTTAGATATTTTAGAGAATATTGTTCAATTATTGAATGATTCAATTCTTATGTTACTGCCACCTGCAGAATAATATCGCCTAAATACATTAAAAGGAGGAATTTATAAAATTTCTCCTTTTTTCTTTTATAAATACATGCTTAAATATACCATTCTTTAAATCTATTTTATGGCTGTATGTCTATGGTATAAGTTTATTTTTCTACATCAAAAAATTATCTAGTTAATACGTCTGATTAAGACATAGAAATTTTTTCAATAAATATAAAATTCACATCTAGAGCATTATGCTTTGAACTTCTATTGCTTTTAAAAAACCCATTTTTTCCTATCAATAACAATCAATACAATGTAAAATTGTGCATTCGTGCTTTTTATTTATACACTCGACCATTTAGGCTAAGAGCAATTTTTTTTGTGTGAGGCTACTAAAATATGTCAAAAAAAGATGACATCATTACCACTGCTTTAAGACTTTTTAACTCATATAGTTATAACTCTATAGGGGTTGATCGTATCATCAGTGAGTCTGGTGTAGCAAAAATGACATTTTATAAATACTTCCCTTCAAAAGAGAAACTTATTGAAGAGTGTTTATTATTAAGAAACTCACTTTTACAGAATTCTCTGACTGCTGCTATATCTAAAGAAGATGAAAACGACCCGTTGAGTCGTATCAAAGCAATTTTCTTATGGTATTCAGATTGGTTTAATAGCGAAGACTTTAATGGCTGTATGTTTCAAAAAGCTTTAGAAGAAGTATTAAAACAATACCCTTCAACACATCAACCAGCGACTTTATATAAAATATGGTTAACGCAACTCATGCAAGACCTTCTCGTCCAGCATGAAATTGAAGAGTCTCGTCCTCTGGCATTGTTATTAGTCAATATATTAGAAGGCATGACCATTCAAGCTCAGGTCGAACATGGCTCAGTAAAAATTTATGACTATTGGAAGCGTGTAGAGAAACTTATTGAATTTGAAAAAGTTGCACACTAAAAAATAAAGCGTGATATTATTCTTCTTATATTGTTGAATCTTCTTCTTATTCATCACGCTGCGTCTGAAAGTCATTCTAGTCTAGAGTTAGACGTTTTTTTTGGACTATACATCCCAAACTAGAATATACAGACCTGTCTGTACAGGATCGATTATATCCTTAAAAAGTAAAAACTCAATCTTTTTTTATTCCCCTTTTAAACATAAATCAGAATTAACTATTGATGGAGCAAAAAAGAGGATTTATTTTCTTTGACATTGTTTCATTTATACTTAACAATTACGCTTCTCACACAATGCAACACTTTTGACACAAAACAACTACAAATTATTGTTATACCTTAATAATGTTATATATTTATCAATTACACTTATAAACCTTTTCAACAAAAACAATTGGATTGATTAGTTTTGCTACATTCATTTTCATAAGATCAATCTATACTATGCCGGCCATATTGATATAGGTATAAAGTATGAAAGATGGACTCCAAATTGAAGAAATGAAAAATGCGGCTGATTCAGTCGTAGGAACATTAAAGTCTTTAGCTAACACTGACCGTTTATTAATTTTATGTCACTTAGCTCATGAGGAGTTGAATGTCTCTCAAATCGAAGAGAAAACCCAAATCACCCAACCCACCCTTTCACAACAATTGATGATGCTACGTAAAAGTGATGTCGTTTCAACACGTCGTGATGGCAAACAAATTTTCTACTCCATAAAGGATGATAAGATGCACTCCATTTTAAATACGCTTTATCAGTTATACTGTATAGAATAACTGCGCTGAACTTATAAAATTATAATAATATTAATGTATTCCTGAAATATGCGATTTTTCAACTTGGTAGCTGGTAATGATCCAAGCAAAGAGGACTGAAAATTCGCGTAGTTTTTCTAGCATTCAAATCTATTGAAAACAAAAATAATCTCCCTATTTCTTTTTATATCTCCCTTAACTCGACTTAAACCTCAATAATTAAGTCTGTTTATTTCCATTATTGTCTGTAATATAAGCAAAACATCATTTTAATTACTTTGATATTCCTATTTTACTATTTTAAAAACAAATACTTAATATTACCATTTTTTATAAAACTGATTAGTTGGTATAAAAAAGCTTAAGATTCACATCACTTAAGTATAAAATACTCCGCTTGTTCAACCTTTAGCCACGAATAGGTTAATAAGGCCTTTATATGCTTGAATTCTTTTCTCGATTAAGCTTAGTCACCAAAATTATTATTGCCATTATTTTAGGGATAGGCGTTGCACTCTTATTTCCAAACGTTACGCCCTACCTAAGCTTGTTTGGTGAACTGTTCATTAAAGCATTGAAATCGGTTGCTCCTATTTTAGTTTTTGTACTGGTTCTTTCTTCAATTGCTAATTTCCAGATGGGTCATAATGCAAACCTTCGCCCAGTCTTGTTGTTATATGTTGTAGGTATGCTATTGGCGGCTTTTACAGCTGTGGTAGCGAGCTTATCTTTTCCAAGCACTTTATATCTCAACACTGTTTCCCATAACAACTTACAAGCACCAGGTAGCCTCGCTGATATATTAAAAAATTTGCTTTTAAGCTTTATTGCCAATCCAGTACAAGCGATTAGCGAAGCAAACTTTATTGGTATTCTTGCATGGGCGATTGGTCTCGGTTTAGCAATGCGTCACAGTTCGGATACCACTAAACAGGTTATGCATGATGTTTCACATGCAGTGAGCGCGATTATTCATAAAGTGATTGCATTTGCTCCTGTCGGTATTTTTGGTTTGGTTGCAGTGACATTTGCTAGCGCAGGTCTCGCGACACTTGAAAGCTATATACAATTATTAGCTGTACTACTAGGTACAATGTTCTTTGTTGCCCTAGTGATTAACCCAATTCTGGTGGGTTTAACAATTCGTGGTAACCCATACCCACTCGTTTTAAAATGCCTAAAAGAAAGTGGTATTACAGCATTCTTTACTCGCAGCTCGGCAGCTAATATTCCTGTTAACCTTGATTTAGCTGAACGCTTAGGTGTTAATCCATCTACTGCAAGTGTGTCTATTCCTTTAGGCGCAACGATTAATATGGCAGGTGCAGCAGTTACGATTACTGTGCTTACTTTGGCAACTGTGCACACTTTAGGAATTCATGTTGATTTAGCAACTATGATTATTTTATCAGTAGTCGCTACAGTTTCAGCATGTGGAGCATCGGGAGTTGCTGGCGGTTCATTACTTTTAATTCCTGTCGCTTGTAGTTTATTTGGTATTTCATCAGAAATTGCGATGCAAGTTGTTGCAGTTGGTATGATTATTAGTGTATTACAAGATTCAACGGAAACGGCTCTTAACTCATCTACTGATGTTTTATTTACAGCCGCAGTTGATATTCGCTCAAAACAAAACTCTTAGAGAACATGCCATTTCAACGTTTACCAAACTGGTTCCAAGTTGGTGCCTTTTTACTGGCTATAAATGCCGGAATGATTAATGTATTAGGGCTAATCACCCTTTTACATCAGTCAGTTTCGCATATGACAGGTAATGTCAGTATGCTAGCGATGAGTTTGGTAAACTGGCAATTTGAACACATCATATATTTAGTCCTTGTTATACTGTGTTATGTATGTGGATCATTTTATAGTGGCTTTATTTTAGGTAACAGCCATTTTAAATTAGGCCGTCGATATGGCCTTCCTTTAAGCCTAGTTGCCCTCTTTATTTTTCTTTGCTGGTTATTACTGCCTTATTTCCCCAAATATGGATTATTATGGGCCTGCGTCGCTATGGGGTTACAAAATGCGATGGTGAGCCATTATAAAGGAACCATTATCAGAACCACTCATTTATCGGGTGTCTTAACAGACCTTGGTCTTGCGCTTGGTTATATGGCAAGGGGTTTAAAAGTAGAAAACCGTCGTATTATTTTACATCTACTTATTTTTTCAGGTTTTCTTATTGGTGGTATAATTGCTGCTTCAGTTCACCCCTACTTAAAATTGCAATCATTTTTGCTTCCAGCAATTTTAAGCTTAACTCTCAGTATTTCGTATTGGGCTGTTTATTTTCATAGTTCCTCCTCTTCAGATTCGGATTAAGTCATGGTTAAAAATGCCTTACAAGCTCAGTTACTCAAAGCCGGTTTAGTTGACAATAAAAAAGCAAAAAAACTCACCAAGCAAGCTCAGCATGAACAGCGCACTGGTCAAAGTAATGAAACAGAAATCAAAGCAAATATTGAAAAAGCTCAAAAAGAGAAGCAAGCAAAAGACCAAGCTTTGAATCTAGAAAAGCAGCAGCAACTCGAAGAAAAAGCATTAAAGGCTTCAATCATTCAAATGATTAAGCAACATAAAATTGCAGATTTTGCTGGAGATGTTGCATATCAATTTATTGATGAAAATAAAATTAAAAAAGTATACCTATCTCAGCAAGTCTACAACGCACTTGTAACAGGTAGTTTAGTCATTGCAAAAGATCAAGATCAATACGCGTATCTACCAAAGGCTTTGGCTGAAAAAATTGATCAAAAAATGCAAGGCTTTATTTTAATTAATAATGCAGAGAAAAATGAACAAACTACCGACGAAGAAGATCCATATGCAGCATATGTAATTCCAGATGACTTAATGTGGTAATTATTATGAGAGCCTTTATCAATATTGAGATAAAGGCTCATGCTGCTTAGCAGTAAATATCAATATTTTATCATTTATTAAAAAATCTTATAAAAATTACATTCTGGCCAAATTCATTCACCACTTCATCTATTATTATCGATATAATGAATGGAACATTTTTTGTCTTTACCATGCCTTTTAGACTTTTCCCGATTCCAAATTTATGTCTTGTCTAAATCATGTCAGTTTTAGCCAAAGATATACAACATAGACTTTAACGTGTATCCACACACCCAACAGATCAACATCTTTATCGAGTTTGATCTAAATGACTTTATTGCAAATTAAATTGCGAAATTTTAATAAAGTAGCTGATGTATAAAGGTAGTCATTCATGCTGAAGTGGTTTGAAAAACTTGTAGATCCTTATCCAACCAGAGGTCTGGATGAGCCCTTACCAACTCGCTTTTTCCCATTTGTTTGGCAAGCTACTGAGGGTGTACGCCCATACTTATTATTACTGATTATTTGTACAGCTGGTGCGGCTAGCTTTGAAGCCTTACTTTTTTCAAAAATTGGACAATTAGTAGATTGGCTTAGTAATAGCCAACCTGAAAGTTTTTTAAGCCAGCATGCGTCAAATATCCTTATTTTAATTAGTGTTTTATTCGCCAATATTTTATTTGTTAATATTCAATCTGTTATAAAACACCAAATTTTATATAGTACTTTTCCAATGCGCTTACGCTGGCGCTTCCACAACCTTTTATTAAAGCAAAGCCTAGACTTTTTCCATAATGATTTTGCGGGACGCCTTTCAGCAAAGGTGATGCAAACAGCATTAGCTATACGCGAGTTTTGGATAATTTTGGGTGATATGTTGGCTTACGTCAGCATTTACTTTATTACCGTTAGTATTGTTCTGGGTGCGATTTCACCAACTTTACTTATTCCCCTTATGGTTTGGTTGGGACTATTTTTATTAAGTGCTTGGTTCTTTATTCCACGTTTAAGCAAAGTTTCACAGCAACAAGCTGACGCTCGTGCCGTGATGACTGGCCGTGTAACTGATGCTTATACAAATATTCAAACAGTTAAATTATTTGCACATGCTGGTCGTGAAAGCCAGTATGCAAAAGCGTCAATGAAAGAGTTTATGTCAACAGTCTATGCGCAAATGCGTTTAGGTACTCTTTTTGAAGTCAGCATTAATTTACTCTCTGCTGTTTTATTTGTAGGTGTGATTGGTACTGCAGTTTGGCTATGGACACAAGGCTTAGCAGCATTAGGTGTAATTGCGGCAACTACTGCGATGATTTTAAAACTGAATAGCATGGCTGAGTTTATGATGTGGCATATGTCAGCTTTATTTGAGAATGTTGGGACCATTCAAGATGGTATGCAAACTCTTGGTAAGAAAATCAATATTCAAGACAAACCAGATGCAAAACCACTTACAGTAAAGCAAGGTGAAATCGTATTTAAAGATGTTACCTTTGCCTATAACAATAAAAATGTTATCGATCACTTTAACCTACATATTAAAGCGGGTGAAAAGATTGGTATCGTTGGCCGTTCAGGTGCAGGAAAATCTACCCTCATTCAATTACTTTTACACTTTTACCATCTTAAAGAAGGTGCAATTTTAATTGATGGGCAAAATATTGAAGATGTTACACAAGATAGTTTGAGAGCGAATATTGCTTTAGTTACTCAAGATACCTCTCTACTACATCGCTCAGTTGCTGAAAACATTAAATATGGCCGTCCGGATGCAACCGATCTAGACATGCAAAGCGCAGTACATAAAGCAAGGGCAGCCGACTTTATTCCCCAACTTGTCGACTTAAAAGGTCGTTCTGGCTATGACGCACAGGTGGGTGAGCGTGGTGTTAAACTTTCAGGCGGTCAAAGACAACGTATCGCTATTGCACGTGTTTTCTTAAAAGATGCACCAATTTTAATATTAGATGAAGCAACAAGTGCATTAGACTCAGAAGTTGAAGCAGCTATTCAGTCTAGTTTAAATGACCTGATGGTAGATAAAACAGTTATTGCAATTGCTCACCGTTTGTCTACCATTGCTCAAATGGACCGTTTAATTGTTCTTGATGAAGGTAAAATTGCAGAGCAAGGCACTCATGAAGAATTAATTGCCAAAGATGGTATATATGCACAATTATGGAAACGTCAAACTGGCGGTTTTCTTATTGAGCAAAAAGTAGTACAGGGTCAAGATTAATGATTTATTTAGAAGATTTAAAAATTGGTGATCGTTTTATCAGTCGTGAATATGAAATTACACTAGATGAAATCAAACAATTTGCAAGCCACTATGACCCTCAGCCTTTCCATACAGATGAAGAGCTAGCCAAAGAAGATCCCATTTTTAAAGGTATTGCTGCCAGTGGGTGGCATACCTCTGCAATTACGATGCGCTTATGGACTGAATGTATGCCAATTCATGGTGGACTAGTGGGATCGGAGTCTAGTCTACGTTGGCCTCGCCCAACCCGCCCAGGTGACCGCATTCATGTTGAAGCTGAAATTTCCGCGATTACACCATCCAAAACAAAATTGGATCGTGGTATTGTAAGTTACGTTACGCAAGCCTTAAATCAGCATGGGGATGTTTTACTTATTTCAACGACAAAAATCGTTGTCTTTAAAAAGAATGTTTAACGAATCGTTGATATGATTGTCTAACAGTTTTTATAAACTCAAATTATATTTCATGACAAGATGTGTAAGAAATGCACGTAGAAAATTGATGAGAGCAACGGAACGCATATGAAAATTACCTCAGCTCGTCAAGATCAAGGTATTCCAGGAGTCTATGGCTTATTGCTATTAGATGTTGTTTCACGTTGGGGATACAACGATGAAACATTATTTGCCCCTTTTCATCTTACGAGTGAGCAATTAGCCGATCCTGAATATCGTATTTCAACACCTGTAGCAAATGAGCTGGTTAAACATGCCTTAAATCTCACTGGTGAAAGTACATTGGGTTTCCATATTGGCACTCAAATGCGTATTTCAATTCATGGATTTATTGGCTACGCGATAATGACAGCAAAAGATATTACCGAAGCGATTGCTCTTGCTGCTCGTTTTATTCAGTTACGCTTACCCTTTTTACAACTTTATTTTTCTACATTCGGTCCCAAAGCCACATTACAATTACAGTGTGATATTGAGCTAGAACCACTTCGTACCGAAATTGTTTTAGGCTTAACCATTGGCATCATGACAATGGCAAAAGCAATGACAGGTATCGAAGATTTAGCAGGCGATGTCGACCTAGATTTTCCAGAACCAGCAGGTTTTGATAAATATAGAAGCAAACTCAGCAGCACTATTCGCTTTAATCAGCCTCATTTAATTTCTAGTTTTGATAAAAAATATTTAGGCATTAAATTAATTAATTCCGATCCAATCGCTAGTCAAATTGCCATTAACCAATGTGAAGCTGAACTCTCTGCTTTGGGTGAACGCCGCCGTTTGGCAATGCGCGTACGTGATATTTTAAGTAATTCTGAACAACATTACTTAAGCATAGAAAATGTAGCAGAATACCTACATATGTCAGATCGCACCTTAAAGCGACAATTGGCAGCTGAAGGGACTTCATTTTCAACATTAGTAGATGAAGTCCGATATCGTCATGCGACGTCATTACTTTCACGTACAGATTATAGCCTTGAACAAATTGCTGATGAACTTGGTTATTCCGATGTCGCAAATTTCAGCCGTGCATTCAAACGCTGGAGTGGCCGTAGTCCGAGTAACTGGCGCAAAGACCCCTATTTATAATGTTATTAAGATATTGGACACAAGCTTAAGGAGTTGTCATGAACCACCCTTCAGAATTGAAGTATGCGCGTACACATGAGTGGGTAAAAATTGAAGGTGACCTTGTTATTACAGGGATTACTGACCATGCACAAGATGAACTTGGAGACTTGGTCTATGTTGAGACTCCTGAAATTGGCAGCAAAGTAACAGCTGGAGAACAAGCTGGAGTAGTTGAATCAGTTAAGACTGCTTCTGATATCCACGCTCCTGTTTCTGGTACTGTAGTGGAAGTAAATACAGACCTTGAAGATGATCCAGATTTTGTAAATGAAGATCCATACGGGAAAGGCTGGATTTATAAAATCAAGCCAGACAACATGGCAGATGTTGAAAAACTTTTAACAAATGCAGAATATGAAGCAGGATTATAAAAGATAGCATCGCTTTCAGTATTTGATAAAAACCAGTTTACTTTTAAACTGGTTTTTTTATATATGTATAAATCAGCTCTAAAAACTGGATGAATAGGATCACTGACATGACAAGACTTGTTGTATTTTCTGGTGCAGGCATGAGTGCAGAAAGTGGAATTAGTACTTTTCGTGACAGTAATGGCCTATGGGAAAATTATGATATACAACAAGTTGCCACTCCAGAAGCTTGGAACAAAGACGCTGCTTTAGTCCAGCGGTTTTATAACGAACGCCGTAAAAATATTTTAGAAGCTCAGCCAAATGAAGCTCATCAGTACATTGCCAAACTACAAGATCATTTCGATGTACAAGTGATTACGCAAAATATTGATGATTTACATGAGCGCGCTGGTAGCCACAATGTCTTGCATCTACATGGCAATATTCGATTAGCAAAAAGCTCTGGACCAGATGCACAATATACAACTGAATTTTATGAAATTAATGGTTGGAAGTTAGACTTAGAACATGAATTTTGCCCAAATGGCTATCCACTTCGTCCTCATGTAGTTTGGTTTGGTGAAGCAGTTCCCGCATTTGAAGAAGCCATAAAGCAAGTACAGGAAGCCGATATTTTCATTGTTATTGGTTCAACCTTAAGTGTGTATCCTGTTGCTGCTTTAGTTCATGAAATTCCAAATTACGCTGAAGCCTACTATATAGATCCTCAAGCAGATCATTCTCGTGTTCCATCTCAATATAAACTATTAAATATGACAGCCACAGAAGGTATGAAAGAGCTATTCCATCAGTTGACGAGCTAATATTTCTTTCATTTTTATTGCAGATTTCACTTCTAAAATTGTCTTTTCACATGAAATTGATGCGAAAACACTCAACTCATATCAAATTTTTTCTTGAGTGATATATTGTCATTGCTAATTTTGTAACCAAACAAGCTGATCTATTTTCTAAATTTACTATTCCTATAATTTTTTAAAGAATAAATGAATTATTTAACTTATATAAATCATTGATTAAAATAAATTTAATTTAAAGTGTAACTGCAATTACACTTGTTTACATAAAAATACATAAAACACATCACAAAGATAACAGAGCAAAAAAATTCTTTTGTGGTTGAATCTCAACCTCTTGAAATGCCGTACAAGAAAACAGCGACCTGGATTAGGTTACAATCACGGATTATGGATATAAGGACACACATCCATTATGAGTTATTTTGATCCCACCCTCATCATGTTTATGGTGTACATCGTAGCAATGGTACTTATTGGCTTATTTGCCTACCGTGCTACAAGCGACTTCTCTGATTATATTCTTGGTGGTCGTAGTTTAGGCAGTTTCGTTACTGCATTATCCGCAGGCGCATCAGACATGAGTGGTTGGTTACTCATGGGCTTACCAGGAGCGATTTATCTTTCTGGTTTATCTGAAGCGTGGATTGCAATTGGTCTAATTATCGGTGCTTGGCTTAACTGGTTACTGGTTGCTGGTCGATTACGCGTTCATACTGAAATCCAAAATAATGCACTCACTCTGCCCGACTATTTTACAAGTCGATTTGATGACCAGAAAAAGATTCTTCGTATTTTCTCTGCCGTTATTATCTTGGTTTTCTTCGCAATTTACTGTGCCTCAGGTATGGTAGCTGGCGCTCGTTTATTTGAAAATTTATTCGGTATGTCATATACCACCGCAATCTGGTTAAGTGCTATTGCAACAATCAGTTATGTTTGTATTGGTGGATTCTTGGCAATTAGCTGGACTGATACTTTCCAAGCTGGCTTAATGATTTTTGCCCTTTTGCTCACCCCAATCGTGACTTACCTTGCAATTGGCGACACAACTCAGTTTGTAACGCTTATTGAAACTGCTCGCCCACATGCATTTAACATCGTTTCAGATTTAAGTGTGGTGGCCGTTTTATCTTCAATGGCTTGGGGGTTAGGCTATTTTGGCCAACCGCACATTCTTGTACGTTTCATGGCTGCTGACTCTGTAAAATCAATTCCTGCTGCTCGCCGTATTGGTATGACTTGGATGATTTTATGTTTAGTTGGTGCAGTCGGTGCTGGTTTCTTTGGTATCGCTTACTTCCAGCAACACCCTGAACTTGCAACAGTTGTAAGTAAGAACCCTGAAACTGTATTTATGGAATTGACTAAAATTTTATTCAATCCATGGCTTGTCGGTATCATTCTAGCTGCGATCTTGGCTGCTGTTATGAGTACATTAAGCTGTCAGCTTTTAGTATGTTCAAGTGCGCTAACTGAAGATTTGTACAAAGGTTTCATCCGTAAAAACGCATCTCAAAAAGAACTTGTATGGGTTGGCCGTATCATGGTTCTTGCAATTGCAGTTCTTGCAATTGTGCTTGCAGGTAATCCTGACAGTAAAGTTCTTGGTCTTGTTGCTTACGCATGGGCTGGCTTTGGCGCTGCATTTGGTCCACTCATCATCTTGTCATTGTTCTGGAAACGTATGACTTTAGAAGGTGCTTTAGCGGGCATGATCGTAGGTGCTGTTGTTGTGATCGGTTGGAAAAATCTTTTCGCAGGCACTGGGGTTTACGAGATTATTCCTGGCTTTATCTGTGCGTTTATCAGCATCATTGTAGTGAGCTTAATTTCAAAAGCACCAAACTCTGATGTGACTGATCGTTTTGAACAAGGCGACAAACTCTACAAAGAAAGTGTATAAAAATGAATAAAATAAAAAGGGGCTTCGGCCCCTTTTTATTTATTTTTCGTTTTGATTTTAATTTTTGAAGTATCTTTTACAACTTGCATCACAGGATAGCTACGGGTTTCTTTCACACCAGGTAATTGCCATAGTACCTGTCCAGCAATACGTCTAAACTCCTCCATACTGCCACTTCGTAATTTAATTAAAAAATCAAATCCGCCACTGACCATATGACATTCAACGATTTCTGGATAATGCACAACTGCATCAATAAACTCATCTAAAACATTAGGTGTTGTTTTATCAAGTAAGACCTCTACAAACACCAAAAAGTTTGCATTGAGTTTGATTGGATTTAATTTAGCTTCATACCCCAAGATAAATTCATCTTTTGTTAGCTTCTGCACTCGAGCCATAACAGCGGTTGGAGATAAGTTCACCATTTCGGCTAATTTACTATTAGAAATTCGCCCATCTGTTTGAAGAATATCCAAAATTTTTAAATCAGTGCGATCAAGGCTTAGTAATGGGCCATTCATCTGAATTTTCCTCTAAAAAATAGGCGAAATATAGTGAGTTATTCGGTGTTTCTTCTGTAATCATAAATTATCTAAACCTCTCTACTCAAGATGAGTTTATGAGAGTTGGTTGTCGGAAATAGATATGAACACAATGGATACTTTTCATCAAATGGATAAATCTCACCAAGGCTATATCACCGAATTCAACGATAAAAGTGAGTTTGAACAGCGCATTAATACAGCTTGGCGACGTGCCGAACCTGAAGCTGTAGAAGAGTTATTACAAGCTGCTGCGGTATCTGATGATTTAGATCATAAAATTTATGACCTTGCATTTAACCTTGCACATAATTTACGTGAACGTAAGACCTCTTCTGGAAAAGCAGGTATTGTTCAAGGATTATTACAAGAGTTCTCTCTGTCTTCACAAGAAGGTGTGGCTTTAATGTGTCTTGCCGAAGCTTTGCTTCGTATTCCAGACACAGCAACACGTGACTTACTGATTCGAGATAAAATCAACCAAGGTAACTGGAAAGAACACGTTGGCCAAAGTAGCTTGATGTTTGTCAATGCTGCTGCATGGGGCCTCATGTTAACCGGTAAGCTTATGGAAACACCAAAGCAAACCAGTCTTTCAAGTGTACTTACTGGCCTTTTAGCACGTAGTGGACGTGGCATTATTCGTAAAGCAGTTGATGTTGCAATGCGTATGATGGGTGAACAGTTTGTGACTGGGGAAACCATTGAAGAAGCTGTCGACCACGCAAAAGTACTTGAGGATAAAGGTTTCCGCTATTCTTATGACATGCTAGGTGAAGCAGCTTTAACTGACCATGACGCTGAACGCTACTTTAACGATTATACGCAAGCTATTCATGCAATTGGTAAAGCGTCGAATGGTAAAGGCGTTTATGATGGCCCAGGTATCTCAATTAAGCTTTCTGCTTTACATCCTCGTTACCAACGTGCGCAGATTGAACGTGTTCATCACGAACTTTATGGCAAAGTATTTGAACTCGCTCGTTTAGCCAAACACTACAACATTGGTTTAAATATCGATGCTGAAGAATCAGAGCGTTTAGAAATTTCGCTTGAGTTACTCGAACGTCTTTGTTTCGAGCCGGAACTAGCGAACTGGAAAGGCATTGGATTCGTTATTCAAGCTTATCAAAAACGCTGTTTCTTTGTAGTTGATTATATTATTGATCTTGCTAAACGCAGCCAAAAACGCCTCATGATTCGTCTTGTGAAAGGTGCATATTGGGATAGCGAAATCAAGAAAGCACAAATCGAAGGTATGGATGACTACCCTGTCTTCACACGTAAAGTACATACAGATTTATCTTATATTGCTTGTGCTAAAAAATTACTTGCAGCGCCAGAATATATCTATCCGCAATTTGCGACTCATAACGCTCAAACATTGGCAACAATTTATCATTTAGCTGATCCTAGCAAATATTATGCTGGTCAATATGAGTTCCAATGCTTACACGGTATGGGTGAACCGCTTTATGAACAAGTTGTTGGTCCACGTGAGCAAAATAAATTAGGCGTGCCATGCCGTATTTATGCTCCAGTTGGGAACCATGAAACGTTGTTAGCTTATCTGGTTCGTCGTTTACTTGAAAATGGTGCAAATACTTCATTTGTTAACCGTATTGCCGATAAAACACTTAAAGTTGAAGACCTCATTCAGTCTCCAATTTACGATATACGCAATGCAGCTAAGCTTGAAGGCTCAATTGGTTTAAAACACCCATCAATTCCTCTTCCTTTAGATATGTACGGCACACTCCGTAAAAACTCTAAAGGATATGACTTAGCAAACGACACTCCGCTTGAAGCTTTAGATAGCACAGCTCAACAACTTCGTAACCGTGTTTGGCAAAGCTATCCATTACTAGGAAATAACGCTTCAACAGAACAACGCCATTCTGTTGCAATTACAGATCCAGCACAAAATGATGAAATTGTTGGGTATGTACAAGAAGCTGATCTTAATGATGTAGAAATTGCATTGAATGCAGCTGAACAGATACAAATTGAATGGGCAAATACACCCAAAGATCAACGCGCACAATATTTAAAACGTGCAGCTGACCTTATGGAAAGCCGTATTCAAGAGTTAATGGTATTACTTTGCCGTGAAAGTGGTAAAACTTATGCCAATGCCATTGCAGAAGTTCGTGAAGCTGTAGATTTTTTACGTTACTACGCAACTCAAGTTGAGAATCTTCCTGCAAATACAACGATTCAACCGCTTGGTACTGTACTTTGTATTAGTCCATGGAACTTCCCTCTTGCAATTTTCTCTGGTCAAATTGCAGCAGCATTAGTCAGTGGTAACTGTGTTATTGCAAAACCTGCTGAACAAACACCATTAATCGCGGCTCAAGCAGTGCAAATTTTATGGGAAGCTGGTATTCCACATGGCGCTGTACAGTTACTACCTGGCCGTGGTGAAACAATAGGTGCTCAGCTTAGCCAAGATCGACGCATTGATGGCATCATGTTTACTGGCTCAACTGAAGTTGCAAAAATTTTGCAGAAAACAGTTGCAAAACGTTTGGCTGCTAATGGCCAATCTATTCCTCTCATTGCAGAAACTGGTGGTCAGAATGCAATGATTGTGGACTCATCTGCATTAACTGAACAAGTTGTACTTGATGTTGTAAGTTCTGCATTTGATAGCGCAGGTCAACGCTGCTCTGCTTTACGTATTTTATGTGTACAAGAAGATAGTGCGGCAAGCGTTATTAAAATGCTTAAAGGTGCAATGCAGCAGTTAATCGTAGGTAATCCTGCTATTTTAAAAACGGATATTGGTCCTGTTATTGATGAAGAAGCAAAACAGACAATTGATCAGCATATCCAAAAAATGAAGTCTAAAGGCTATCCAGTACATCAATTGATGTTTAGTGGAACTAATCAAAATGAATTGAGCAAAGGAACTTTTGTTGTACCAACAGCAATTGAGTTACCTAACCTCGACGACTTACAACGCGAAGTTTTTGGTCCTGTTTTACACATCATTACCTATAAGTACGGCGAGCTTGAACAACTCATTTCACGCATTAATGCCAAAGGTTATGGTTTAACAATGGGTCTGCATACCCGTATTGATGAAACCATCCAAACCGTTATTCAATATGCTGAAGTGGGTAACCTTTATATCAACCGTAATATTGTTGGTGCTGTTGTTGGTGTTCAACCATTTGGTGGTGAAGGTTTATCGGGTACAGGTCCGAAAGCTGGTGGTCCGCTTTACATGTATCGCTTAATGCAAAATTGTTCAAATAAAGTATTGGCAACACCATTTGCTATGAAAAATGAACAAACTGCATATGAAGGCTTTAACCGAGAGGTTTATCAGAGCTTACAAAACTGGGCGAAACAGCATTTACCACAAGCAAATCGTGATATTGAACCATTTGGTGTAGGCAAGTTTTATGAGTTACAAGGCCCTACTGGGGAAAGTAACCAATATATTATTTTGCCGCGTCACCGTGTGCTTTCAATTGCAGACACTGAACAAAATCAATTACATCAATTGCTCGCAATTTTTGCAGTGGGTAGCCAAGCTGCGGTAATGCCAAATAGTCCATTGTTGGCAAAACATAAACTAACGTTACCAAAAAATGTTCTTGATGCGATTACTACAGTTAAAAACATCACATCAGATAATTTTGATGCTGTTTTACATCATGGTAGTCGTGAAGAGGTTCTTTCATTACAGCAAGAAATTGCTAGCCGCTCAGGTGCGATTGTTGGCATTACACATGTTGAATCAAACGAATCGATCCCACTTGAACGTTTAGTGATTGAACGTGCAATTAGTGTGAATACAGCTGCTGCTGGTGGCAATGCAAGCTTAATGACTATGTCTGACTAACACATAAATTTATCTAAAAAGCCCAAATCTCAGTATTTGGGCTTTTTTCTTTAATCGAGTAATCTATTTTTAAATATATAAATGTTATCGATTAGAGAATTTCATAATGATCTTTTTAGAACCTGAACAATATCAAAAAAATTGTGTTCAGCTTTTTAACTCATATCAAAAGGATATTTCCACCCTTCTCCCATTTGCCAAAATTGAGCATATTGGTTCATCTGCAATACCGAATGCAATTTCAAAAGGTGATCTAGATATTTATATCGAAGTTATGCCTGAGCAATTTGAATTTGCAATAGAGCAATTAAAAACACTTAATTTTATAGAGAAGCAAAATACTTTAAGAACAGATGAGCTTTGCATGCTCGAATCACTCAACAACGATGATGTTGCATTTCAAGTTGTAGTAACCGATTCAGTATTCACATTTTTCTTAACATTTAGAAATAAGCTTATGAGCTCACCACTATTGGTGAAGGAATATAATCAATTAAAATTAGCGTGTAACTATTTAGACCATGATCAATATAGAAAAATAAAATCAGATTTTATTAACCGCGTCTTAAATCATCTCTAATTTAAGTGCCCTATTTCTTTATGAATATCTGACTAAAATTGGCTCCTGCAAGCGCGATTTTTTTGATACCATTCACTATTTGATTCTGTCTAAATTTTCTTTGTCTATGACCTCTTCTTATCGTCAACAACTTCAAGCTAAAATTGATCGCATTACTACTCAATTTTCTGAATTTACACCGCCTACATTAGAAGTGTTTGAATCACCTGAACAACATTTCCGTATGCGTGCTGAGTTTCGGATCTGGCATACAGAAAATGATATGTTCTATGCCATGTTTGAACGTAACGATGAAGACAAGCAAAAAACAGTTGTTCGCATAGATGAGTTTCCTATTGCAGACAAAAGCATTAATGATTTAATGCCTCGCCTTTTAGCAGAGCTCAAAGCAGAACCTTTACTTTCACAGCGTTTATTTGAAGTTGATTTTCTCGCAACACTTAGTGGCGAAATGCTAGTTACCCTGATTTATCACCGCAAACTTAATCAAGAGTGGGAACAAACAGCTAAAGCACTTGCTGAAAAATTAAATATTAAAATTATGGGCCGTAGCCGAGGTCAGAAAGTTGTTATTGGTGATGACTTTGTTGTAGAAGAGTTTGAACTTTTAAACCGTACATTCAAATACAAACAAATTGAAAGCAGCTTTACCCAACCGAATGCACAAGTTTGCAAAAAAATGCTGCAATGGGCATGCGATGCAGCTGAGGGTTCTAAAAAACACTTACTAGAACTTTATTGTGGTAATGGTAACTTTACCCTTCCATTATCGCTAAAATTCGAACGCGTACTTGCTACCGAACTTGCTAAATCATCAGTTTATGCTGCTCAATGGAATATTGAACAAAACCAAATCGATAATATTCAAGTAGCTCGTCTTTCTGCTGAAGAGTTTACTCAAGCCTATCAGGGTGAGCGCGAATTCCGCCGTCTGCAAGAAGCAAATATTGATATTCAGAGCTACGACTTTGATACTGTATTTGTAGACCCTCCACGTGCAGGAATTGATGATGAAACTTTAAAACTTTTACAAGGTTTTGAGCGTATCATCTACATTTCATGTAATCCTGACACTTTATATGAAAATTTAAAAACGCTGACAAAAACTCATCGAGTGACTAAGTTTGCTTTATTTGATCAGTTCCCTTATACGCATCATGTTGAGTCAGGTGTATTACTTGAGAAGATTTAAACAAAATTTTTCAATGTAACACTATTTTATAAGGAGATTAAATATCTCCTTATTTTTCAACATTTTTTCATTAAGTATTTAAATTTAAAAAAAATATCAAGTCATCTATTCGTCATAATTTCGTTTAACTCAACCATTACTATCGAAAATTCTCTAGTTCAACTGGTGGATTTATCACTTATAGAGACTTGTATTTTAATTTAAATTGGCTATATTTCGATCTATGTTAGGTTGTATATGAAGGCTCTATGAGTTTTTGGCAAAAGCTGTTCTTAGCAGATCAACAGCATAACGAGCATAAGAATCAAACTGCTTGTGTTGAAAATGACTGCTCATGTAAAACTAATGAACAACTTCTAAGTGCGCTCGCACAAGCAACAGATGAAGATGTCATTATGGGAATAAAAAAAGTTCTTATTTCCCGTGGGTATAGCCGAAAAGAGTTAAATGAACTCATTCAAAAACCATCTATTCATTAATTATAAAGCCAGTCCTGTACTGGCTTTTTTGCATTTTATTTGAATGCACAATTTGTATGACTGACTAAACCAATAATAGGTCCCATATAAAATTTTCTATCATTACGGTTATTCTTTTGCAAATAGAGACTAGAGATAGAACCATCAAGATAAAGAGCTTGTTCTACTTTTAAATTCTTTTGGAAAAATTCAGCGAAATTATAAAAATTCACTCTATTTTTAGATATTACAAAATATAGCTTATTATTTTTTATACCTACTCCATTACGTATTTTCTTTGAATCGCTATTTGCTAGAAATAAGGGATTTATTTTCCCATTCATTACTAACATAGGCCCGGATTGTGTCGCATAATCCGGTTGAAAAGCCTTTGCTTTATATTGTTCAGTTGTCCATATAACAGCTTGTCTTTTATTCCATGCTAAAACCCCATTAGGCGGCAAAAAGAAGTTTCCCCATCCTTTGTCTTCATTTAATGCTTGAATAACCTTCCCTTGTTCAATGTACAACCCTACTGGAGAAAATTCGGAATGAAACATTCCTGCATTCATTCCAAAAGTAAGCTGTTCACATGATTTGAGTTGGTGCTGAATATTGTCAAAGCTTTTATAATATTGATTAGTCTGTGGATTCTTCAAAAACAGACGTAATTGATTTAAATTAGAAATTTCAATGACTTCAAATTGATCATCTACAGCATTTTCAATTTGTCGATACTCTACTGCTAAAGCAAATTGCACAAAAACTATAAAGTTCATAATACATAGTATTAATATTTTCATTAATGACAAACCTCATATGTCATTTTCTGTTCATAAGAACACTTTATTAAGTAAAAATGCTTTTATGTGATGTATACCCGAAAGTCGCTTATTCCACCTAATCAATACACTAGAACACAACTATATTCGTTATAATAGTGAACAGCTTTTAATAAAAGTGATCAAAACTTTATTGGATCAGCGTGAATATGCAACAAACAAATAAACGCTACCCTTTAGGGGCTCATCTTATTGTAAAACATCTCGGCTATAGCCATCATGGTATCTACGCTGGGAGAGGTCGAGTTATTCATTATTCGGGCCTAGCACATTTCATCAAAAAACGTCCCATTGAAATCACATCAATAGATGCCTTTTCCCATGGCAAAAAAATACATGTACGTTCTTATGATGCTCCACGTTACAAAGGAAAAGTTGTTGTACGGCGTATGCGCTCACGCATGCACGAAAACCATTATCATCTGATCATTAATAATTGTGAACATTTATGTAGTTGGGCAATTACGGGTATAGAAAGCAGTACCCAAGTTGAACGTATGATGCATCGTCTAACCACAATAGGCTATGTAAGTTCAATTATGAGTTATATGAATGGCATGATGTTGACCGTAGCAACGACCTGCTTTGCTCTTGTTCTTTATATTAAAAAGAAATTACGTGATCAGGCAAAAATGAAAGTACCAACTTATCAATTTTTAAGAGAAAAAGCCGAAAAAAGAAATGTAGATCCTTCTCAACCTTTAGTTTTTATAGAACCAGATAAAAAAGAACCAATCTAATTAAAAAAGTCCTCATCATTGAGGACTTTTTTAGAAAACTTACAACTTATTTTTTAGCTGCACTAGCTGCCGTTGCTTCAGTCGTAATGTTTACAGTGATTTTATCGCCTACATTCGGTACATAGCTACCTAGACCGAACTCCGAACGATTGAATGAAGTTGTCGCGTTGAAACCAATCGCTGGAACTTTTGCCATTGGGTGTTCACCCTGTTTGTTTAAAACAGCGTCAAGTACAACTGGCTTAGTCACACCTTTAACAGTTAAGTCACCAGTAATTTTGAAGTGCTTTTTGTCTTTAGTTTCTACTTTCGTACTTTTGAAAGTGATATTTGGGTATTTAGCGGCATTAAACCAAGCTTCTTGTTGGAATTCTTTATCTAAAGCAGGTACATTTGTATTAACGCTGCTTAAAGGAATTGTCACATTTACAGAAGAATTTGCTGGTTTAGCATTATCAACTTTAATTACACCTTGGATGTCCGAGAAGTTAGCGCTTGGTGTTGAAAAACCAAAGTGATTCCATGAGAAAACAGTCGCCGTATGCGTTGGATCAATTTTATAGTCCACTGGTGCAGCTAATGTAACTGTACTTGCCAATGCCACTGCCAAACCGAAGCTTAATGTCTTAAGATGCATTTTTCGTATCCTTTATTGATATAGTCGTTAGTGTATACATCAAGTAATTAAATTCACTATTCTTTATAAAACGATATGTTTCATCCATGCAACAATAAAAGCGTTACAGTTGTTATTCAAAACCCATATTATAAAGTATAGATATTTTTCTATTCGAAACCTTCAGATTTATTGGTTTTTACTTCGATTTTATTGATAAATAACAAGGTAAAACATGGTTAACACTGTTCAAGCACAAAGCACTTCTACTCCTTACCGAGTAACACTTACCGATCCATCTGGTCATCAATGGTTTGGAGATGAACCAACTGATAAAGGTGGACAAGATACAGCTCCGAACCCTGTTCAGCTTTTACTATCAGCTTTAGGTGCTTGCACTACAATTACATTAGAAATGTATGCAAGTCACAAAGGGATTAAGCTTGAGCATGTACAAGTCGATTTAGCCTTAAATCCAAATGGTGATCCGGAAGCAGGTCAAAATAACATTGAACGTAAAATTACTTTAAAGGGTGAATTTACCGAAGATCAACATAAACGTCTTTTAAAAGTTGCTGAAAGCTGCCCAATTCATAAGCTTTTAACTTCTAATATTTCGATTCAAACTGAGCTTAATATTTAAGATTTATAAAAAAAAGCGCCCTAGTTAGGACGCTTTTTTCTTCTGCTCAGTTAAATCATTAAGCAGTTAATTCTTTTACCGCAGCTACTACAGCTTCAGTTGTAATACCAAAGAATTGGAACAAATCTTTTGCTGGTGCAGATTCACCATAAGTTGTCATACCAATTACTTTGCCATCAAGACCAACAAACTTCCACCAGTAGTCAACGTGAGCAGCTTCTACAGCTACACGTGCACGGATATGAGCTGGCAATACAGCTTCACGGTATGCAGCATCTTGTTTCATGAACTCTTCAGCACATGGCATAGAAACAACACGAACACCTTCAAGTTGAGCATAAGCTTCCATTGCTAAAGAAATTTCAGAACCAGTAGCAATAATAATTGCTTTCAACTCACCTTTCTCTTGAGCAAGAACATAACCACCTTTTGCTGCATTCTGAATTTGTTCTTCAGTACGCGTTTGGAAAGGCAAGTTTTGACGAGAGAAAATAAGTGCTGTAGGACCGTCTTTACGCTCTAAAGCAGATTTCCATGCAATTGCTGTTTCTACAGTATCAGCAGGACGCCAAGTATTTAAGTTTGGTGTACCACGTAAAGAAGCAATTTGTTCAATTGGTTGATGTGTTGGACCATCTTCACCTAAACCGATTGAGTCATGTGTATAAACATGAATCACGCGTTGTTTCATCAATGCAGACATACGCACTGCGTTACGTGCATATTCCATAAACATTAAGAATGTTGCAACGTAAGGAATAAAGCCGCCATGTAATGCAACACCATTCGCAATTGCAGTCATACCGAACTCACGTACACCATAGTACACGTAGTTACCAGCTGGGTTTTCTTGAACACCTTGGCAACCTTTCCAAAGTGTTAAGTTAGAACCAGCTAAGTCCGCAGAACCACCTAATAATTCAGGTAATAAAGGACCAAATGCTTGTAATGTGTTTTGGCTTGCTTTACGAGTTGCTACAGTCTCAGCTTTAGCATTTGTTTCGCGAATAAATGCATCTGCTTGAGCTGAAAACTCTGCTGGTAAATCACCGCTAATACGACGAAGTAACTCAGCTGCTTCTGTTGGATATTTTGCTTGGTATTGAGCGAATACTTCATTCCAAGCTGCTTCAGCTTCGTTACCTTTTGCTTTAGCATCCCATGCAGCATATACATCAGCAGGAATAACAAATGCTTCTTCAGTCCAACCTAAAGCTTCACGAGTCAAGATAATTTCATCTTTACCTAATGGCGCACCGTGACAGTCTTCTTTACCTTGTTTGTTTGGAGAACCTAAACCAATAATTGTTTTACAAATAATGATCGTTGGTTTTTGAGTTTCTGCTTTAGCTTCAACTGTTGCTTGACGAATAGCATCAGCATCATGGCCATCTACACGAAGAACTTGCCAACCATAAGCTTTGAAACGCTCTTCAGTGTCATCACTGAACCAACCTTCTACTTCACCATCAATTGAAATGCCGTTGTCATCATAATAAGCAATCAATTTACCAAGCTGTAAAGTACCTGCCAATGAACATACTTCGTGAGAAATACCTTCCATTAGACAGCCATCACCCAAGAAACAATAAGTGAAGTGATCAACTACTTTTAAGTCATCTTTATTGAACTGAGCAGCTAAAGTCTTTTCTGCCAACGCAAAACCAACAGCGTTTGCAATACCTTGACCTAAAGGACCAGTCGTTGTTTCAATGCCTGGTGCATAACCATATTCAGGGTGACCAGGAGTTTTTGAGTGCAATTGACGGAATTGTTTTAAATCTTCAATTGAAAGATCATAACCTGTTAAATGAAGCAAAGCATATTGCAACATTGAGCCATGGCCATTTGACAAAACAAAACGGTCACGGTTTGCCCATTGTGGATTAGTTGGGTTGTGATTTAAAAACTCGCGCCAGACGACATCAGCAATATCTGCCATCCCCATTGGAGCACCTGGATGCCCTGAGTTTGCCTGTTGCACAGCATCCATTGCCAATACACGAATTGCGTTTGCAATACGACGTTCGTTTAAAGGGGTCGTCATAGATCAGAATCCAATTTTAATAGATTGATGAAAAGAAGAAGATGAATAACCATTCAATGCCGCTATATTGTCTTAAAAAAACGCCTAGGGGTAAACCCCAACACTGTATATTTCTTTATTTTTAACCATTTCTTGGTTACTCAAAAAACATTTAGATTCTTAAGTTGCATAAAACAATGCGTTTTATCGCTATTCTTTAATGAACTGTTGTAGGCATTTGATGTTTATAAAAAGCATATAAATATGAATTTATCTTTCTTATTTGTACTATTTCACTTCACAGTCTAAATTTTGTTGATTAATTTTTCGCAAAATCAAATGCTTAAAATTTATGCGTTATGAGCATCGTCTTTTATAAAAATAATTAATTATCAGATGACTATATCAATTTCACTGATACACTTATCAATTAAAACATAGTAGAAATGAAATAAATTCATGCTTTTTAGTCAGTATGAACTGGTCCTCAAGCTCAAGTCGATGTAACATATTATGTCTTTTTGAAATAACCAAGATAGGACTTTCATGCGCGAGTACGCTGTTTTTACCTCGGAATCTGTAAGCGAAGGTCATCCCGATAAAATGGCCGACCAAATTAGCGACGCTATTTTGGATGCAATCTTAAAAGAAGACCCATACGCACGTGTTGCTTGTGAAACACTGGTAAAAACAGGCGCTGTTGTACTTGCAGGTGAAATCACAACAACTGCGAATATTGATGTAGAAGCTGTAGTTCGCCAAACTGTTAACGGTATCGGTTATCACCATTCAGATCTAGGCTTTGATGGTTCAACTTGTGCAGTCATCAATATGATTGGTAAACAATCACCAGAAATTGCACAAGGTGTAGATCGCCAAAAACCTGAAGATCAAGGTGCCGGTGACCAAGGTTTAATGTTTGGTTACGCAAGTCGTGAAACTGACGTGCTTATGCCAGCTCCTATTTCTTACGCTCACCGTTTAATGGAGCGTCAAGCTGAACTTCGTCGTTCAGGTGCATTACCATGGTTACGTCCAGATGCAAAAAGTCAGGTAACTTTTGCTTATGAAAATGGCAAACCTGTCCGTTTAGACGCTGTAGTACTTTCTACTCAACATGATCCTGAAATTAGTCAAACTCAGCTTAAAGAAGCTGTAATTGAAGAAATTATCAAACCGATCATTCCTGCTGAAATGTTCCATGCTGCTACTAAATTCCACATTAACCCGACTGGTATGTTTGTTATCGGTGGTCCAGTAGGTGACTGTGGTTTAACAGGACGTAAAATCATCGTTGATACTTACGGTGGTATGGCTCGTCACGGCGGCGGTGCATTCTCTGGTAAAGATCCATCTAAAGTAGACCGTTCAGCTGCATATGCTGGTCGTTATGTTGCTAAAAATATTGTTGCGGCTGGTCTTGCTGACAAATGTGAAATTCAGGTGAGTTATGCAATTGGTGTTGCAGAACCAACTTCTATTTCAATCAATACTTTCGGTACTGCAAAAGTTTCTGATGAGTTAATTATCCAATTAGTACGTGAACATTTTGATTTACGTCCATTTGGTATTACTCGTATGCTTAACTTAATTCAACCAATGTATAAGCAAACAGCTGCTTATGGTCACTTTGGTCGTGAAGGTTCAGATTCTGCATTTACGTGGGAAAAAACTGACAAAGTTGAAGTACTTAAAGATGCTGCAGGCCTCTAAGTCCCATATATTAAAAGCCCGCTTAATGCGGGCTTTTTTATTATTTTTATATGTTGTTAAAACTAAGCAATAAGCTAACCAACACACATTATTGAATAAGTATGTAGCAAATTAAGCACTACTACTGTTTCGTAGTTTTATCACCTTCATTTAGTACATCCAACAAAGTCGATTGCGTAGGCGTATCTTGATGATTCTGGATATAAACATGGACAACTTTGAATACAACAACCACAGCCAGACAAGCCATCACACAAAACATCCATAACCCATACGGGCTTCGAATATGGTGTGAACCACAATATGGACATGATTTATCTGTTGATGCCACGACTTTGTCACAACATGCACAATGATATTGATATAGCATAGGTAACCCTCCTTCCCTCACTTCAACCGTTGTTGTTTTAATAGGTTTGCTACAATTTTTAATTTATACATCCTTTATATTTATCCTATGTGAAATGAAAAGAGAATTCAATCTGAATGAACAATGCGTTCATTTTTAAAAAATTTAAATTATACAAAGAGATAAATTAAATATTTTTTTTCTGTACTATTTTTCTTATTTTGATATTTTGCTGAATTTGCTAAAATACATGAATAGTTTATTTTCTAGGCCAATCTATGTCACACACACAGCTCATTAATAAAGGTGGCTTTCGTGAAAGAGCCAATAGAAGCCGGAAATATCAACAGTCTGAAAACAAGCAAGCAAGTCTGCCTTCAAACAAGTATCAACCCCAAACCAAGTCAGAAGAAAATCAAACTGTAGCAGCTCCAGCTGACATGGATACTCCTAAAACTTCAGATGAATAACGCATATAACATTAAAAAAGGCCTAAACATTTAAGATTTAGGCCTTTTATCTTTTATATAAGGAAATAATTAATCCTTATTTTTATGTTCAATTTTCTTGTGGTCTGGGGTGACTTCTCGTGCTTCACCATCAATAATGCTTGAATCGCCACGGTATTGACCGCCACCTTGTTGACCTTGCATGTCCTGCATTTGACGCATTAAATCAGCAAATGGATTTTGACCAGCGCCAGCACCGCCCATGCCACCCATCATTTTTTCCATCATAGCTTGCTGACGCTTTGCAAGTGTTCTCATTGCGATATTACGGAACGCAGTTTGTACGCCCGGAATTAGAATTAAGAGCGCTAAAACATCCGATACCAATCCAGGCACCATCAATAAAAAACCTGCAAAAGCATATGCTAGTTTTTTAGTCACAGCTGGATCACTGCCTAATTGCCCAGTCATCTGCATTTGTTGTAATTGCGGCATAATACCAGCCGTACTTTTACGAATAAGCGTTAGACCAATAAAGAAAGCAAGAATGAACCAGAAAAACACATACCATCCACTGATGAACTGTGCTACGCCAATCCATACGGCAATTTCAACAATCGCGCCCAGAACCACAATAAGAAGTAAATTCATGTAAAACTTTATCTATCTCAAAAAGAAAATTCATTGCAGGTGTCACCATCTAACCCATAAACCATTTTCAGTTGCAAATAGGATTAAAAAGGCTGTAAAGCTTAGACAATGTTTTCTAGTAACTTCAAATCACCGCTAAACCAACATTCTGCAATACTATCAATAAGACTGATTCTAAATTAATAAAATAGCCATACTTTATTATTAATGAGTGCTATAACGACTTTATCAAGTGTTTTTTCTACAAGATTGCATTTTTTTCAAAAATTAGTCGTTTTTTTTAACTATTATCGACATTTTTCTAAAATCTAACTTACATTTTTGATATCTAATATTTGATCCACTCAAGTTACATTAATTAGCTAAACTTTAAATTTAATTTTATGAATCGCATGAATATTAAAGCTATCTTATTGGTAACAAGCGCTCTTCTTATTTCTGCCTGCTCGCCTTATATAGTGACAGCAAATCCAAATAATAGTGCTTTAAAAGCAGATGAAAAAGCGCAGAAAATTAAAGACATCTTTGAAGAAGCACATACAACTGGTGTTTTAGTTATTCAACAAGGTCAAACACAACAAAGCTATGGTAACGATCTTACTCGAGCTTCAACAGAGTACGTACCGGCTTCAACCTTTAAAATGCTTAATGCTTTAATCGGCCTTGAGCACCACAAGGTAACCACAACAGAAATATTCAAATGGGATGGAAAAAAGCGACTCTTTTCTGAATGGGAAAAGGATATGACACTAGGCGATGCTATGAAGGCTTCTGCTATTCCAGTTTATCAAGATTTAGCTCGTCGTATTGGACTTGAGCTCATGTCTGCTGAGGTAAAACGTGTAGATTATGGTAATACTAATATTGGCACCCAAGTCGATAATTTTTGGCTTGTCGGCCCTTTAAAAATTACGCCTCAACAAGAAGCTCAATTTGCCTATAGATTAGCTAACAAAACCCTTCCATTTAGTCAAAATGTACAAGAACAAGTTCAATCCATGCTTTTCATAGAAGAAAAAAATGGAAATAAAATATACGCAAAAAGTGGTTGGGGATGGGATGTAGACCCACAAGTGGGTTGGTTAACTGGCTGGGTGGTCCAACCTAAGGGAAATATTGTAGCGTTCTCGCTCAATTTAGAAATGAAAAAAGGAATACCTAGCTCTGTTCGAAAAGAGATTACTTATAAGAGTTTAGAACAATTAGGTATTTTATAAACCTGCGCTAGGACCCAGTTCAGTTTTTCCTATATTAAACTGGGTCATTGTCTAATAAAAAATTTGATAATTTACCCATCAACAGGTTCAAATGGTGTATTTAAAATTAACTGATAAAAAGCAGCATCTAACCATTGTCCAAACTTAAAACCTACCTGTTTAAAAGTACCAGCATGTGTGAATCCCATTTTTTCATGGAGGCCTATACTGGCTTGATTTGTCGCATCGATACAACCAATGAGTACATGAAGCTGGGCTTCTTGAGCTCGCTCAATTAACGCTTGCATTAAAACTTTACTCAAACCACAGCCACGATGTTCATGATGAATATAGATACTATGCTCAACTGTATACTTATAAGCTGGAAAAGCCCTGAAAGTTCCCCAACTGGCAAATCCTAATAATTTACCCGATTCATTTATAACCCCAATGATAGGAAAATCATTTTCTCTTTTTATAGAAAACCAGGTTTGCATTGAAGCAAGCGAACGCGGTACATAGTCATATAGAGCAGTAGAGTTAATAATTGCCTCATTGAGAATCTCTAATATAGCTGCCGCATGTTCTGCCTCATTACAGTCAATTAAGCGAAAATTAGAATCGAGGGAATAGTTCATAAAAATTCCTTAAGAGCAGACACGAGTTGATTAGAGACGACTAAAATATAGCGAGCGACTTGTGATGAATTATTGCTGTATATAACAGGTTGATCTAATTGCATAGCCAAGCAATCCCCTTGACCTAATGCGTAAGAATTTTCACCTAATTGAATATCAATTTGCCCTTCAACTACCCAAAGTTGCTGTTGTACTACTTTAGAGCTTTCACTCATTTCATACGTAATTCGAGAATGAGGCGGAAATTCAATTTCAACAATTTGAAATGGTAGTTTTAAATTCGGTGGTGATACGGTACGGCGAACATACCCAGTTTCCGGATCTCGCCACTCAGCTTGTTCATTTCGGTGAATAAATGGTTGAGGAGATGGACTAGTTGCTTCGTTCGTGAAAATTTGAGTTAAGGGTACTTCAAGTCCATTGGCTAGTTTTTCAAGCACGACTGCTGTTGGACTCGTTTCCCCTCTTTCAATTAAAGAAATAGCTGAACGACTGACTTGGCATCGGGCTGCAAGTACGTCTAAAGTATACCCACGTGCTAAACGTAACTCTCGTATACGATGTGCAATTCGTATATTGATATCGTCCATTCATCAGGCTCAATTCCACAATTATAGATTAGTATTCCACTAAAATAGAATTACATCAAATGATTTTAAAATATAAATTGGTCCCATAAAAACCGAAAAATAACCGTTCATCACAGCATTCTTTAAATTACGCATGCAGAACTGTTTTGGCTATGTAACAATACTCTCTCAACTATTTATACAAGTCTTCATATGGCATTGATTATTGGAATTGACCCAGGTTCACGCTTAACAGGTTATGGAATCATTGAAAAAGATGGTAGTAAACTGCGTTTTGTTGATGCTGGTACAATCCGAACAGAAACTCAAGAAATGCCAGAGCGCTTAAAGCGTATTTTCGCTGGCGTTGAGCGAATTGTGAAATTTCATGGTCCAACTGAAGCTGCGGTTGAACAAGTTTTTATGGCACAAAACCCAGACTCAGCCTTAAAACTAGGACAAGCCCGTGGTGCTGCCATCGCCGCATTAGTTAATTTAGATTTACAAGTTGCAGAATATACTGCCCGTCAAATTAAACAATCTGTAGTGGGTTATGGCGCAGCAGATAAAGAACAAGTACAAATGATGGTTATGCGATTACTTAATCTGACCATTAAACCTCAATCCGATGCAGCCGATGCCCTTGCGGCTGCCATTTGCCATGCTCATGCATCGGGAAGTATGAGTAAACTTTCGGTCTTAAATGCTTTAGGTGGTATGGCACGTGGACGAAGCCGCTCGAGTAGCCGTAGACGTTAAAGTTTTATTGATTCACGACTTGAATAATTACCTGATTCATTTCATAAGCTTGTAAACCACGCATGCCGTGTTTTGCAAGTTCATCACCTGCTTGGGCATGCAGAGTAACTATCTCATGTAATGCAATACCTTTGTGGAACTGGGCTTTTAAGCTCGCGATCATACCTGCTAATACATCGCCCATTCCACCAGTTCCCATACCAGCATTACCTTGAGTACAAATGTACAAATTATTCTCTAAAATTAAGCTACCAGCCCCTTTAAGCACCCATTGACCCATATATTTTTGTTGTAAGGCATAAATTGCAGCAATTCGGTCATTTTCAATTTCCGCTGTAGAAAAACCCAGTAAGGTAGCAGCTTCTCCTGGATGAGGCGTCGCATAAACATGTGCACCCAATTTTTCAGGCTGCTTGGCAAGAAACCATAAAGCATCTGCATCCAAAACAGTTTCTAGGTGTGTACTCTGATTTAATAAATTAAACCATTGCTGATAAATTTGCTGTGCCCATTCATCACGGCCTAATCCCATTCCAAAACATACTGCATCGACTTGAGACAAAATATCTTTGATGTCCTTTTCTTCGAGCTCATTAATATCACGGAGCATAATATTAGGAGCTCGTGACAAAATGGCCTGATGGTGGTTGCGATGACAAATCACAGTCACTTTACCTGCCCCCGCATGAAAAGCAGCTTCAGCAGCCATAATGACAGCGCCACCCATTTGTTCATGCCCACCAATCACCAAGACATGTCCATAACTTCCTTTATGCCCAAAAGCCATACGTTTAGGAAGTTTAATACTTATAGGAGTTAAATAAGCTAAAGGTTTTAGCTCTTGATCTACCGGAATCAAATTAATTAAATGAACTTGCCCTGCGTACTCTTTACCTTGCCCAGTAAATAATCCTGCCTTAAGACCTAAAACAGTAAAAGTATGGTCAGCTTTTATTGCTGAAGGTAAGACGCGTCCTGTATTTGCGTGCAAACCACTGGGTATATCAATAGAGATTTTTAGTCCAACTTGTTCATTAAATTGTTGAATAGCATGTTGCCAATAATCATTTAACTCTCGGTTTAAACCAATCCCAAATAGTGCGTCAATATGGCAATCAAAGGTTTTACTCACCTCAAAATCTTGGTGAACCTGAACATTATTTTCTTTCGCAAAATCGACAGCATATTGTAAATCAGTTGAGTCGCCCAACTCAGCCGCAAATATCTCTACATGAAATCCAGTTTGTTTTAAATAACTTGCTATAAAATAGCCATCACCTGCGTTATTCCCCTGTCCGCACCAGACCGCAATATTCTTAGTAGCATGATTTTCAAAAAGTACGATGAGCTGTTGAGTGATTGACCAAGCTGCCTGCTGCATTAAGCCTAATGATGAGTTTTGCGCAGCAAACCAGCGCTGCTCCCATGCTCGAATATCATCGCTATGGTAAACTACGGCCTGCATATTATTATCCTCTTGCATTTTGGTTTATGACATCTTCCGACACATCACGCATTGCAGTACAACAAATTGATCCTTATGAACTAAAAGCATGGATCAAAGCTCAAGCATTAGACTTGGGTTTTGCTGATTGTGTCATTGCAAAACCAGATGCTCAAGAGCAAATGCCACGTTTTTTAGAGTATCTTGAACGTGGTTATCATGCAGATATGACCTATTTAGAAGAAAACCTAGAAAAGCGAGCTGATCCGACCTTATTAGTTCCGGGCACAAAAAGTATTATTTGCGTACGCATGAACTATTTGGTGGAATCTCCAAAACCACGATATGTCCCATTTGAACCGAACTCAGCGATTATCGCCCGTTATGCACGTGGCCGTGATTACCATAAGGTGATGCGTGGTAGATTAAAAACTTTAGCAACACGAATTCGTGAAAAAGTCGGAGATTTTGAATCACGCCCTTTTGCAGATTCGGCACCTATATTTGAAAAATCACTGGCTGAAAGTGCTGGAATGGGCTGGACAGGTAAACATACTTTGCTCATTCATAAAAAGTCAGGTTCATTTTTCGTTCTAGGTGAGCTATTTACATCACTCGAGCTACCTTTCGACGAGCCTGCAACAGCACATTGTGGTTCTTGTAGCGCTTGTATTGATATTTGCCCGACGCAAGCAATTGTCGAGCCTTATATGTTAGATGCAAGACGTTGTATTGCCTATTTAACTATCGAATATAAAGGAATTATTGCTGAAGAATTACGTGCAGGTATTGGAAACCGAATATTTGGTTGTGATGACTGCCAGTTAATTTGTCCTTGGAATAGCTTTGCCAAAACAGCATCTATTTCTGATTTTAATCCTAGACATGGGTTAGATAATATTAGTCTGCTGGATATCTGGCAGTGGGACGAAGCCACTTTTTTAGCCAATACAGAAGGCAGTCCAATACGCCGTACCGGTTACCAATCATTTAAACGCAATATCGCCATTGGTTTAGGTAATGCACCGTACTCCAAAGAGATTGTAGATCAGCTACACAAAGGCAAAAATTTACATGACGAAATCGTCAATGTGCATATTGATTGGGCAATTGAGCAGCAACTTAATCAACTTCAGCTATCAAATTAAAAAAATGATGTTTTTTGCCCTATAGCTTTAATACGAATTCTGTATGATTATGTACAGTGAATTAATGCCATCATCATGGATATGACAATGACTCTACGTAATGATTGGACTCGTGAAGAAATCCAAGCTCTATATGAACAACCTTTTTTGGATTTAGTTTTTAAGGCTCAACAGGTACACCGTGAGCACTTCACTGCCAATACAATTCAGGTCAGCACCCTTTTATCGATTAAAACGGGTAAATGTCCTGAAGATTGCAAATATTGCTCTCAATCTGCACATTACGATTCAAAATTAGAAGCAGAAAAACGTATTGCTGTTGAAAAAGTAATTAGCGAAGCAAAAGCTGCAAAAGATTCAGGTTCTTCTCGTTTTTGTATGGGCGCTGCTTGGCGTAACCCACATGAACGCGATATGCCGTATGTTTTAGAAATGGTACGTGAAGTTAAAGCATTAGGTATGGAAACCTGTATGACTTTAGGTATGCTTAACCAATCACAAGCAGAACGCCTAAAAGATGCTGGTTTAGATTATTACAACCACAATCTTGATACTTCTCGTGAGTACTATTCTCATATTATTAGTACTCGTACTTTTGATGACCGTTTAAATACTTTGGACTATGTACGTCAAGCAGGTATGAAAGTATGTAGTGGTGGTATTGTTGGTTTAGGTGAAAGCCGTGAAGATCGTATCGGCTTATTACATGAACTAGCGACTTTACCTATTCATCCAGAATCTGTGCCAATTAACATGCTAGTTCCAATTGAAGGTACACCACTCGCTGATGTTGAAAAACTAGATGTCATTGAGTGGATTCGTACAATTGCTGTAGCACGTATTGTTATGCCACATAGCTATATCCGTTTATCAGCAGGTCGTGAATCCTTAAGTGATTCAGATCAAGCTTTAGCATTTATGGCTGGTGCGAACTCTCTGTTCTCGGGTGATAAATTGCTTACCACTCCAAATGCAGGTGAAGGTAAAGACCAAGCATTATTTAACAAACTTGGTTTAACTGCTGAAAAGCCAAAACCAACTGTTTCTGATTTATCAGTAGATGCAATGAGTGCTTAACAGCATCAAGAATAGAAAAGCCCTGATCATTCAGGGCTTTTTCATTTATACAGATGTGACTAATATTCCATAAGTAGCATTCAGAAAGGTTCCAACTCGAATAATATCCCTACCTGCCGCATGTGTAACCGATAATTCTTGGCTCAATACATCAAAATGAAAAGATTCAAAAACATCTTGATGGTTTAAAAGCCATAGAATGGTATCTGAAATATTTTCATCCGCGATATAAGTCAAAGCTTTATAGTCTTTGCTCATGAATAACTCTAATAAAAAAACCAAGTAAATTTTATCCGAGATATTCAGAGCTTAAAAGAAATTTCCTTAGGCAGCTTTAGGGTTTACCAATGAGTGACCTGACAACAAACTAGTTAATGCCTTAGGTGAAAACTCTAAAGAAAGTACATGACTCTTTAAGTTGATCGAATGTCTGCTAATCAATGGTAACAGCCCTTCTTCAGTTTCTAAAACATACTCATCAACAATATTTAAAATGCCTTCTAAATTCGTTGTACTAGATGCCAAGTCATGGCTAAAGACATCATAAATTGTCTGTAAGTTAAACGTCGTATTCTGTTCTGTAGGATGTTTAAGTAAATAGTCTTTTAAAAATAAGACTAATTTATGAGCAAAGAAAAAATAATTTGGTTTATAACTGTATTTCATGCTGTTCATGGAAACAAACTCCAGACGATCTTTTATTGAATTACAACTAAAACACTAGGAATTAAACCTTAAAAAATTCTTAAAAAAATAAATATCTTTAAGCAATATAAAC